>NYZA01000017.1 GCA_002686955.1 Gemmatimonadota bacterium | reverse complement strand
TGCCGACATCCGCCACATCGGACACCCGGCCCGAATGACCAGATCGAAGCGCTCGAAAAGGGGCATCGGGACAGCGCCGAAGGCTACCCCTCTCGTATCGCTCTGCTGATTCGCGAAGCGAAGAAAAGGGCGACGAACCGCTGGAGGGGACGGGATCGAACGCTTCCGATCCTTGCGAAACCGCCGCTCCGCCGCGCGACGCCAGGATGCCCGAGACTCCATCCCGATCACGCGTTCACAGCTCCGGCGGCCCAACCCCAATTGCCTGCGCGGAGGGTGCGGATTGCGTCGCCTGCTCTGGGGGGATCCGATGGGGCGTGTCGCCCCAATCCCCCAGCTTTGAAAGTCCGGCTGGAAAGCGCTGGCAATCACAAGCGTAAAGAGTTACTATCCAAGCAGTTGTCTGATCAGTTCCAAGCTCCCCGATCCTGGCATGTCGACTGTTTCGTCGCCCCTGCTCGCCGGATGACCGAGGTGAGCATCGCGAGTGGAGACAGTCCATGCCCAAGGTCTCGAAGCGGCCGAAACCGCTTCTGATTCATGAGCTATGCAAGGGGTGCGGGCGCTGTATCGAATCCTGCCCGAAGCATTGCATCGTCATGGGCGACCAGATCAACCAGCTCTCGGGGCAGGTGCCTGTCGTCATCGATCTGGAGGATTGCAACGGGTGCAACCTGTGTATCGACGCATGCCCGGAGCCGTACGGGTTGGTGCAGGAGGATCAGCCGTATGAGTTGAGCCCTCCGCCTTTCGATCGGCCCGAGCTCACGCAGCCGGCGGCGATCCCCGATGAGTCGATCCCCCTCTCCCATACCGAGCCGCTGGTGCTCAAGGGGAACTTCGCCGCCGCGGTCGGTGCTGTTCTAGGCGGCTGCCGGCACGTCTTCGGCTATCCGATCACCCCTTCGACCGAGGGGGCGGAGTACATGGCCGGCCTCCTGCCGCGTCTCGACGGGGTTTTCCTGCAGGCGATCAGCGAGGTCGCGACGGTCAACCACATGTACGGCTGCGGCGCGGCCGGTCTGCCGAGCCTGACCTTCACCAGCTCCCCCGGCTTCAGCCTGATGCTCGAGGGGATCAGCTACATGGTGGGGGCCGAGCTTCCCGGCGTGTTCATCGATGTGATGAGGGGCGGGCCCGGGCTCGGGAACATCGCGCCCGAACAAGGGGATATCAAGCTCGCCTGTCGCGGTCTGGGGCATGGGAACACGTACGCCATCGTGTTCGCGCCGACGACCCCGCAGGAGATGCTAGACCTGACGATGGAGGCGGTGCGACTCAGTTTCGAGTATCGAAATCCCGTGGTGGTCCTGGCTGACGGCTATCTCGGCCAGATGACCGGTCGGGTGACCCTGCCGAAGCGGATGGTGAAGCCGGGGCGGCCCTCCTGGGCGGTCTGGGGCGACGCCGCCCATCGCGGCAACCTGATCTCTTCGATCCTGCTGAACGAGCGGGATCAGGAGATCCACAATGAGCATCTCGTCGAGAAGTACGAGCGGATGAAGGCCACCGAGCAACGCTCCCGCCGCCACGGCGACGAGAAGGCGGAGATTCTGGTCATGGCGTGCAATACGCCGACGCGCATGGCCAAGGGCGCGGTGGAGACTCTGCGCCGCGAGGGGATGCCGCTGGCCCTCTTCCAGCCGGTCACCCTCTGGCCCTTCCCGATCGACGCGCTGGCCGCGGAGTGGGAGAACCTCAGCGATCTTGTGGTGGTCGAGGCGAGCAACGGCCAGCTCGAGGACGAGCTGAGGCTGGCGCTGCATCACGCGGAGCTGAGCGGGGTTCGAATCCACAACCTGCGGCATATGGGCGGCGTTCTGCCGACCGAGGCCGAGATCATCGAGAAGGTCCGCTTCGTCGCGGGGGAGAGGTCATGAGCACGACGAAGGAAGCCTACTACTCCCATTTCGAGCGCCACTCGCACGGCGAGGGGCTCAAGGGCGGATCGACCCACTACTGCCCGGGCTGTGGCCACGGCCTGATCCACAACTACATCGTCTCGGCGGTGTCGGAGTTGGGGATTCAGGACCGGACCATCGCGATCTCTCCGGTCGGCTGCTCGGTCTTCATGTACTACTACCTCGACGTCGGCAACACGCAGGCGGCGCACGGTCGCGCTCCGGCGGTGGGCTTGGGGCACAAGCTGGCCAATCCGGAGTCGGTGGTGCTGAGCTACCAGGGCGACGGCGATCTGGCCTCGATCGGGCTGGCCGAGATCATGTTCACGGTGCAGCTCGGCGTGCCCTTTACGGTGATCTTCGTCAACAACGCGATCTACGGCATGACCGGCGGCCAGATGGCGCCGACGACGCTGATGGGCCAGCGGAGCACGACCTCACCGACCGGCCGCGGCGGGATTCTGCAGGGGCAACCGATGAAGGTGGCCGAGATGATGGCCCAGCTCGACGGCTCGGTCTATGTCGAGCGGGTCGCCCTCTACGACAACAAGCAGCGCAAGCGAGCCGGCAAGGCGGTCCACAAGGCGCTGCGGATCCAGGCCGAGAACCGCGGTCTGGCCTTCGTCGAGATTCTGGCGGAGTGTCCGACTCACCTGAAGATGAACGCGCTCGACACGCAGGAATGGGTCAAGGAGGAGATGACCAAGATCTATCCCCTCGGCGTTCTGAAGGACGAGAAGGCCGAGCCGATGGAGCCCTCGGCCTGGCCGAGCTACGACCCGCACGCGGTCCTGGCCGAGATCGGCGCCACGAATGAGGCGGCCGAGCGGCACGCCGCGGGATTCCCGGCGCATATCGATCGGAGCGACGTCGCGATGAAGCTGGCGGGGTCGGGGGGCGACGGGGCGCAGACCGCCGCGATGCTGATCACTCACGCCGCGATCAACGAGGGCTTCGATGCGACACATATTCCGAGCTACGGGCCGGAGTCTCGGGGCGGGACATCGTACGCCGACGTGCATCTGGCGGTCGACGAGGTGCTCTCGCCGGCATCTCCGAACCCCCATGTGCTGGTGGCCTTCAACGCGCCCAGCCTGCAGAAATTCGCGCCGAGTGTCGTCGAAGGCGGCGTCGTCATCTACGACTCCAGCGTCGTGGTCGAGGCTCCCGATGTGGCCTCCGGCGTGCGCCTCTTCCCGGTTCCCTGCACTGAAATCGCTATCGAGCTCGGCTCAGCCGTGGTGAAGAACACGGTGGCACTCGGCGCCACCCTGGCGGCGACGCGGATCTTGCCGGACGAATCGATCCTCGACGCCATTCGGGCCGGGCTCGGCTCGAAGCAGCACCTTCTCCAGTTGAACGAGGATGCACTGAAGAGGGGGGGGGATGCGGTGCGGGCGCAGCTCGCGGGGCCTTCCGCCGATGGTGTGGTGCCGGCCAACGGGAAGCCGTAGACGGAGGTCCTCTTCCCGGCCAACCAACGATCGATCGCGCCCGCCCGATGGCGATTTCGCGACCAGCGCCACCCCATCCTGTTAGACTTGGCGTTCTATCGTCAATTCTCGTGGCGGGATGGGGTTCATACGACATGCAACTCGTCTTGATCGACCCGGCTCAGACCGACCGGGAGCTCATCAGCATCGACGGGATCGCTCCCCGCGGTCCGAACTTCAGCCATCGAGACGGAAACCGCACACCCGACGACTACCGGGCCGATACCGCCGCGGGCATCATCGCCCGGCTGATCGACGACCGCCCCGCCTACAGCCGCCTCGCCAGCGCCCACGACGAGATCGCCGCGACCCGCTACTCGCCCGGCGCCGTGCTCGCTGTCGCCCTCTTCTTGCGACCCGATCTCGCGACAGCCCACGACGAGCTGATCCTCGAAGCCGCGACCGCCGCCGAGTACGAATGCCTCAACAGTGAAGACGGCGTGCGCGTGGCGCTCGTATTGCAAGGTTGGGCGGACCAGCCACCGCCAGAGCTGCGTGAGATGCTCGATCAGAAGCCTTCCGCCCTCGCGAAGGAACAGCTCCGCTTCGAATACGCGCTGGAGAGCCTGCCCCGCCTGCTCGACCAGCCGAGCTCCTTCTCCGAGTACTGGCTGCGGCCTCTCAAGCAGACCCGGGCTTGGCTCGATCGATTCCGCGAGCGCCGCCATCGAATCGCATCGAGAGACCTCGACCTCGATTTCGTCCATGTCATCAGCGACGGCCCCGTCGACCGGCGCGCCCTTCGCACCGTATCGTGGGAATCGCGCACCCTCGTCAGCGAGCGAATGACCTTCGGGTGGGACCACGTCTTCACCTACGAGCTCGAAAGCTACTTCGACATCGAGTCGGTAGAGCCACCCGATCGCCACGACCTGGCACCTCTCGTCCGCCGCCTCGAGAAGATCGACGGAACCGGCTGGCGGGCCGACACCGACATCTCTCAGCCGATCGTGCGGCTCACCTCCGGCCCCAGGCGCTCCGACCTGGAGCCGAACGACTTGGCCCGCGTAGTCATCCCCTTCCTCGAGAAGGCCGACGGACTCGACATCCCGCGCACCCGCGCCAGACTCCGCGTCGCCTCCACGCCCTTCCGCGCCCGATAGGCCACGCGATGAGCGAAACGATCACCCTCGCGCACAGCCCCGATCCGGATGACGCTTTCATGTTCTATGCGCTGGCAAGGGGAGAGATCGACACCGAGGGGCTCGACTTCCAGACCGAAGCCGCCGACGTAGAGAGCCTGAACCGTCGCGGTGCCGCCGGCGACGCATTCGATGTCACCGCATTCTCGGCGGCGGCCATGCCCGCTGTCGCCGAGCACTACAAGATCCTCGACGCCGGCTCCTCGCTCGGGCGGGGTTTCGGTCCGATCGTGGTCGCCAGGGAACCGCGAGGTCGCGACAGTCTAGAAGCTGCGCGATTCGCGATCCCCGGCACGAACACTTCGGCCTGGCTCGCGTTGCGCCTGGCTCTCGGGACGACGCCGAAACATGAATGCCTCCCTTTCGAAGCGATCCTCGACGCGGTGGAAGCCGGAGAGCTCGACGTTGGGCTGGTCATCCACGAAGGGCAGCTCACCTACGGAGATCATCGCCTGAATCGCATTCTCGATCTGGGCCGGTGGTGGACCGATGAGACCGGACTGCCGCTTCCCCTCGGCGTGAATGCGATTCGGCGCGGGTTCGACCCCGAGCTCGAGACGAGAATCGCTCGCGTGGTCTCCCGTTCGATTCGATACGGATTGGAGCAACGCGAAGATGCGCTCGCCTACGCCCGCGAATTCGGACGCGGAATCAGCCGCGACAGGGCCGACCGATTCGTCGGCATGTATGTGAACGAGCTCACCGTCTCGCTGGGGGTGGAGGGCCGGCGAGCGATAGAGATATTTCTCGCGATGGGGTATCGCAAGGGCCATCTCCCCGATCCCTCTCGGGTCGAGTTCGTCGCCGCGGAATGACCCGCGTGCGAGCTTCTCTTGCCGCTCTTTTCGCAACACTCGCCACAGCGGCGACGACGGATGGAGCGGAGGAGATGGCGCTGGGAGAAGTGCTCCAACCGGTCTACCTCGCCAGCATCTGGCACCAGCACCAAGCTTCGTACATCGATCCGGTGACGGACGGCCTGCGCGCTCCCTGGGTGCGCACCCACGCGACCTAAGGGTCCGCGCAAGAATAACTTGCCATTTAGCATCCCATCTGCGCCACATCTCCGGCCGATCGGCGAGCTCCGAAATCCTCGAAATAGCCCGACTATTCCTCCGGTTTCAGAACTCACCGATCGACCAGATCTGCGGCACATCTGGGCGCCAAGATGACAAGTTATTCTTGCGCGGACCCTAAGGGTCCGCGCAAGAATATTATGTCGACAGGATGGAGCAGTATGTCCTCGCTCCTGGAGCAGGAAGCCACGCTCGAAGCTTCGATTCAGCGCGCTTCCTGTCGGCGTGGAGCGGCCGCAGCGATCCTTGGGTCGATCTCGCGCTCACCTCCGTTTCTGAATGGGGGTCCGAGGGCGAAGCGAAGGCTATGTGCAACAGGCTCCTAGACTCGTGGGTGCCGAATCGGATCGCGATGCGCGACGATGGGGAGGGGGCCGATCGCCAAGCGGGTGATGGCATCTGGAGCTTGGGCGTGGAGCTGCCGCTCGGGGCGAGCGTGGAGTACAAGTTCACCAACTCGGGCCAGCCCGGCTCCTGGGTGGGCGAGGAGCTCGCAGTCAGAAACAGATCGCTGAGGGTCGAGGCGGAGGGGATGAGAGTGCGGGCGATCTTTGGGCAAATGGGGGACTGACAACGACGGGTCGATCGGTTTTCATTGATCGTTGCCACTCTTGATCGCGGCCCGCCGCTCAACACGGGATTCGCCATGCGCCTCTTCGCCTTGTCGTTCTCACTCCTTCTTCCACTCTCGGCGGTCGCGGAGATCCCGATCCACCAGATGCAGGCGCCGACGCTGGAGCGTCCGGTCGAGATCGTCTACGACTCCTGGGGCGTTCCCCATCTGAGAGCCGAAACCGAGCGTGATGTGTGGCTCTCTATGGGCTTCGCGCACGCGCGCGATCGCTTCTTTCAGATGGACATCACCCGACGCACGATCCGCGGCACGAAGGCGGAGCTCTTGGGGGAGGGATCGGTGGCGTCCGACCACGATATGCGCCTTCTGGGCATCGACTGGGGGACCGGTCTGATGTGGGACGGCCTTGAAGCGAAGGACAGGGCCGTGCTCGAGGCCTACACCGAGGGGGTGAACGCCTGGCGAAAGGCGCTCATCTCGGGACACCCCGGCCTGCGCCTTCCTCCGGAGTACGAGGATCTCGGCCTCGAAGCGCGCGACATCGTTCCCTGGGAGGCGCGAGATTCGATGCGTTCGCTCGGGGGCTTCATCTTCGTCTTGACACAGGCGATCGGGATCGATCTGCTCAAGACCGCCGCCTCGCTCGCGATCCCCGCCGACATACGGGAAGACGTGCTTCGACTGGCGCCGGCCGATACCGTGCCCGCGCTCTATCCGGGGGAGTATCAGGAACACCTGCGCCCGCGCGGAGGAGCGCTGGGACCGCGGAATTCCGAGGCATCCGCGACACCGAAGGTGGAGCGGGGAGATCTCTTCAATGGGTTGCAGGAGGCGGTCGACAAGGCGCTCGCGCTCTGGACACGGGTGATCGAAGAGAACCCCTGGTTCGAGAGCGGCGGATCGAATGCTTGGACTGTCGCTGGCCACCGTTCGGAATCCGGCTTCGCCCTCTTCGCCAGCGATAACCACGTGGGAACTCCCTTGCCGCCCATCTATCACGAAATGCATCTCTCCGCACCGGAAGCGGCGTTGGACGTGTACGGAGTTACGATCCCCGGCGGGCCGGTCGTCGCCAACGGATTCAATCGAAACGCCGCATGGGCATACACCGTGCTCCCCGTCGACGGCAGCGATCTCTTTTGGGAAAAACTGTTGCTACCGAATCGGGTCATCTTCATGGGGGAATTGGTCGACGTGGAGGTGCGCCACGAGACCTATTTCGCGCTCGTGGACGGTGAGCTGGTCGATCGAAGCGATCTGATCGAGGAGCCGACGACATTCTATGTGCCCCACCACGGACCGATTCTGGCGAAGGCGCTCTTCGGGCGGCGCGCGTTGAGCTATCGTTGGGTCGGTTTCGAAAAGGCGACGTTCGTAGAGCCGCTGCTCCGCCGGATGCGCGCGACAAACGCCGATGAAGCGCTCGAAGCGAGCCGTGACATCGATGTTTTCGGCGCGAATATGGTCGTTGCCGATGTGTACGGCGATATCGGTTACACGGTTACCGGCACCTTTCCGATCCGCCGCTTCAAAGACATGCTGCAGCCGTACTGGCCCCGAATGGGAGGGGGGCTGTGGGAATGGCGTGGACGCCTCGATCGCGGGGACTACCTGAGCTCGATCTCGCCGCCGCGGGGGTTCATCGCGACATCGAACAACGATCCCGCGGGCTACGCTTTCGACAACCGTTTGACCAACGATCCCGTCTATTACGCCTACGGCCATGACCTGGGCTTCCGGCAGCGCCGAATCCATGAAGAGCTGATCGCCCGCACGCCTCTGACGATCGGCGACATGATGGAGACTCAGAACGATGTGCGGGTCGAGGCGGCGGAACGTCTCTTGCCTCACCTCTTTGAAGCGGCCGCCGCGCGAAGCGATCTGGTCGACGCGGAGGCGGCGGAGGCGCTCGAAGCCCTCGAAAGTTGGGATACGCGGGCGCTGGTCTCGTCCCATGAACAATCGATCTTCCATGAATGGTGGTTCGCCGCCGCCCATGCCCTCCTCGACGACGATATCGGCGAGGGTTTCTTCTTCGACTTCACGGCTCTCAGCGGCCTTTTGCACCTGCTCGACAATCCGGACGAGGCGCGAACGGGCGAGCGTCTCTGGGACGACGCCGAAACCACCGATCGCGTGGAGACCAAGGAGGAAATCCTGATCGAGGCTCTCGATTCGAGCCTCGATGCCCTGGCTCTGCGCTTCGGAACACCGGAGATCGGAGAGTGGGAATGGGGAGAGATCCACACCAAGCGTCTGTCGCATCCCCTGGGCGGTGAGTACGACTACCCGCCGCGATCGCGTGCCGCTCGCCCCATCGATTCGGGCGATCACACCGTCAGTCCGATGGAGTCGGGCTTCCGTCTGGTCGCCGAGATGGACCCCGCTGGGATTCGGGCGTGGATGGTGCTCCCAGGGGGGAACTCGGGGCTTCCGGGATCGGACCACTACGCTGATCAGGCCGAGATGTACTTCGAGGGGGAGTACCGGCCGGTGCTGTTCGAAGAGGCTTCGATCGACGCCGACGCCGAAGAGATCTGGCAGCTCGTGCCGCAGGAGATCGCCCGAGATCAAACACCGCGCGACGGTTGATTTGGCTGCTGGTAGACTGTGGCCTCCGACACGCGCCAAAGGAGCGCTCGTGCAAGCTCGGCGGACCTCGTCAAGAACACGTTTCTCGCCCGCGATTCTCTTCCTCGTCCTCACCGGATGCACTCCGCGCGAGTGGGAGGGGCGGCTGACCATCTGGCATCAGATGCGTCCGGAGGAGCGCGCGATCCTGCGGGAGGTAGTCGACCGGTACGAAAGCGATCATCCCGATCTCGAGATCGATCTTCTCTACAAAGAGACCGAGGAGCTGCGTAGCGGCTTTCAGGCCGCCGCAGTCGCCGGCGCCGGACCGGAGCTGATCTTCGGCCCTTCCGATCAGGTCGGCCCCTTCTCTTCGATGGGGATCATCCTGCCCCTTGATGAGCTGATCGATGCCGAGACGATTTCGCGCTTCGACTCGAAAGGCCTGGTTCGGCATGAAGGCCGTCTCTATCAGCTCGCCCCGGTGGTCGGGAACCACCTCGCGCTGGTGGTCAACCGTGACCTGGTGTCCGATCCCCCAACGACGATGGCAGAGCTGATCGAGGCCGCGAAGAGGGTTGCGGGCGACGACGATGGGGATGGGCGGCCTGAACGCTACGGCTTGGTGTGGAACTACACCGAACCCTTCTTTTTCGTCCCTTTCCTGGGTGGGTACGGCGGCCGGGTCATGAACAGCGACGCCTTTCCCACTCTCGATTCGAAGGCGATGACGCGGGCGCTCGAATTCGTGCTCGCGCTGCGCGACAAACACGGGTTGATCCCGAGAGAGTGCGATTACGACATCGCGGACACCCTCTTCAAAGAGGGGCGCGCCGCCATGATCATCAACGGCCCATGGTCGTGGGCGGGTTATGCCGACGCGGGCCTCGAGATCGAAATCGTGCGGATCCCGTTGATCGAAGAGACCGGGCTCTGGCCCGCGCCGATGGTCTCGGCCAAGGGGTACTCTCTGAGCGGCAACCTCGAGAAGGGTCCACGCCTCTCGGCGGCCCGCGATCTTCTGGTCTATCTGACCGGGCCCCAAGTGCAATCCCGTTTCTCTTCGGCCCTCTCCGTGATCCCAACCGATCGCGAAGTGATGGAGATGCCTGCGATCCGGAGCGATCCGATTCTTCGGGCCTCGATGGAGCAGGCGGAGGTCGGCGTGCCGATGCCGATCGTGCCCGAGATGCGGGCGATATGGGATGGCATGAGGCCGATCGTGCAGGGCGTGATGGGGGGCCGGATCGAGGCAGGCGAGGCGGGAGCTCTGATGCAGGAAGCGGCGGAGAGGGGCATACGCGATATGCGCGCGGGCGCCACCGACACGCCCTCGGCGATGACGATCGGGGCAGTGCTCGTTTGCGCGGGGCTTGCGTTGCTGGTAGCGCTCTATCTCACCATCGTGCGCTTCGTTCTGCCCCTCTTGCAAATGCGCGCGGGCACCGAGCGCGGCAACACGCGCTTCGCGCTCCTGATGGCGGCGCCAGCGGCCCTCGCCATGCTCGCGGTCGTGGCCTATCCATTCGGTTACAACCTGCTCATATCGCTCAGCAATATGAGCATGGCCTCGATCCGAGATTGGCATATCGTCGGACTAGCTCAGTACGCTAGGGTTTTCGCGGATCCGGTTTTCTATCAGGTTCTGTTCCGCACCCTCGTGTGGACCCTGGGAAATGTCACGCTACACGTTTTCTTCGGTGTGTTGCTGGCGCTAGTGATTCAACAGGATCTGGCCGCGAAACGGGTCTACAAAGCGCTGTTGATTCTGCCCTGGGCGGTTCCCCAGTACATTACCGCCCTCACATGGCGCGGTGAGTTCAACGCCGAATACGGAGCGGTCAATCTGATCCTGGCCAAGATCGGGCTCTCGCCGGTGGCCTGGCTCTCGGGTGACGGTAACGCATTCGCGGCCTGCCTCATCGCCAATGTGTGGCTTGGCTTCCCCTTCATGATGATGATCGCTCTCGGCGCCCTGCAGTCGATCCCGGTCGATCTGCACGAAGCGGCCACGATCGACGGTGCGGGGCCGTGGGATCGTCTGGTGCATGTAACGCTGCCCTTGCTGAAGCCGGTCATGATCCCCGCCGTCACGCTCGGCATCGTCTGGACCTTCAACAACTTGAATGTCGTCTGGCTAGTTTCGAACGGGGGCGAGCCTTCGGATCAGACGCATATCCTGGTGACCTATGTGTACAAGGCGGCGTTCAATCTGTACCGATACGGATACGCCGCCGCCCTATCGATGGTGATTTTCGGGCTGCTGGCGGCCTTCAGCATAACGTTTCTCAGAGGCACTCAGGCCGACGAGGGGAGCGTTGCCCGATGAGAATCCGCGGTCTCAGACCCGCTCTGATCGCTTCGATGCTCTGGGCTCCCTTCCTGCTCTGGCTGGGAGTTCCATTCGGAGGAGCGATCGTTGCCGCGATCGTTCTGGGACTCGGCTTTCTGATGGCGCCGCCGGGACTCGATCTTCTGGAACGCTTCCCCCGCCCGACCCGGTTCTTGAGCCACCTCGTCCTGTGCGCCTTCTCCGCGATTGCTCTCTTTCCGGTGCTCCGCGTCGTCTCGATTTCGCTCCGACCGGGCGACAAACTCCTCTCCACATCGTTGGCCATCTTCCCCCCGAACAGCACCTTCAATGCGTACGCACGTCTCTTCACGGATGAACCCTTTCTTATCTGGATGCGGAATTCGATTCTCGTATCGGGTGTTGCGACCTTGATCGGTCTCGCTTTCGCATCGACGGCCGGCTACGCGTTCAGCCGATTCCGTTTCCCCGGGCGGCGCGCCGGGCTTCTCGGAGTGCTCACGACGCAGATGTTTCCGGCGACGATGTTGCTGCTCCCTCTTTTCATCCTTCTCGCGCGCCTGCAGCTGGTCAACACATTCATGGGACTGGGTGTGATCTACGTCTCTACGGCGCTGCCTTTCTCGATCTGGCTCATGAAAGGGTATTACGACACCATTCCGCGCTCCCTCGAAGAGGCCGCTCTCATCGACGGCGCCGGCAGATGGGGAGCATTCGTGCGGATCGTGCTCCCTCTATCCGCCCCGGCTCTGGTAATCACTGCGCTCTTCAGCTTCATGAACGCCTGGACCGACTACATCGTGGCTGCGCAGATACTGCAGAATGAGGCGCTCTTCACACTTCCGGTCGGCCTCAAATCGTTTCAATCGAATATGACGACCGAATGGGGACTCTATGCAGCCGCCGCACTCATCGTGAGCATCCCGGTCGTGGTGCTCTTTCTCTTCCTCAACAGATGGCTGATCAGCGGTCTTACTCTGGGAGGGGTGAAAGATTGAAGATTCGGACCTTTGGGGTGATCGCTGCGTTTTCGGTCTCCACCTGCGCCCGCCCACCACATGACGTCGCTGAGGGCGAAGCGAACCGGTCTCGGGTTCTCATACCGGTTTCGTTTCGCCATCATCCGCCGGAGGGGACGACGCAGGTCCATATCGTGGGCAGCTTCAACGGCTGGGATCTCGAGTCGACGCCGATGATAGGACCGGATGACTCGGGATGGTTTCACGAGACGATGTTTCTCTTGCCGAGGACCCATCGGTACAAATTCCTCGAAGACGGCAAACGGTACATCTGCGACCCCGATGCGTATGCGACGGAGCCGGACGGCTACGGGGGACGCAACGGCGTGCTCAAGCTTCAGGCGCCGCGCTGGCCGGCGGTGAGGCGCGCGGATGGAGAGATCGATGTCGAGCGCATCTGCCATCCCGAAGGGCGCCCTTGGGTGAGCGCCCACCTCGACGGAAGCGTCGAAGTACGCCTCTTGACTCGATCGGGCGATGTTTCAAAGGCGTTCGTCCAGTGGATCGATCGATCGTGGATCGCCATGGTGCACCTAGGCGATGAAGGTGTGGAATCGGTGTGGGCGGCTGAGCTGCCGGCCAGCCCACGGTCGAGCGGCTACCGCTTCCGAATCGAGGATGGCGAAACGACGCTCTATTTCGGCGCCGCCGGCGTACGAGAAGAGATTCCCGAATCCGGCTCGTTCGCCCGACCCGCCGCGGCGAATAGACGGAATCTGCCTCCTCGATGGGTTCGTGACGCCGTCTTCTACCAGATATTTCCGGAGAGATTCGCGAACGGCGATCCCACGAACGATCCTCGAAAAACCGATCCCTGGGGCAGTCGACCGGGCCATTACCGCTACCAGGGGGGCGACCTGGCCGGTATCACCGATCACCTCACACATATCGAGGAGCTGGGAGCGACGGCCCTCTATCTCAATCCGATCTTCACGTCACCCTCGAATCACAAATACGATGTCGCGGACTACAACCACATCGATCCCCACCTCGGTGAGCTCGCCGATTTCCGCGGGCTCATGGCGCAGCTCGAGCGCCGTGGTATGCGGATCGTGCTCGATGGCGTGTTCAATCATTCCGGCGATAAACACCCGGCTTTTCGGGATCTCTTCGAGAGGGGCTCGGCATCGCCCTATGCCGCGTGGTACATGGTCGATTCTTTCCCCATCGCGCCGCCGGAACGACCGAACTATGCCGCGTGGAATGGATACGGGCATCTGCCAGAGCTACGGACCGATCATCCGGATGTGCTCGCCCATCTACACGGCGCGGTTCGACGCTGGATGGCGGAGGGGATCGACGGCTGGCGTCTCGACGCCGCGGAACGATTGGAGCATCGATTCTGGCGCACCTTCAGGAATGTGGTGCGGGAGGCACCGGGCGGAGTTGAGGAAGATGCCTTTCTTCTCGGTGAGATCTGGGCCGATCCCCGCGCGTGGCTGGAAGGCGACGAGCTCGATGGTGTTACGGGGTACCGCTTCAGGCGTGCGTGCGTTGCTTTCTTCGGGGAGCAGTCGATCAGCGCGGGCGAGTTCGCGCGCTCGTTGAGAACTCTGCTCCGCGCCCATCCGATGGTCGTCACGGAGGCGATGGTCAATCTCTTGGGCAGCCACGACACTGCGCGCTGGAACACGGTCTGCGGCGGCGATGCGGAAAGAGCCAAGCTGGGACTGCTCTTCCTGCTTACATGGCCGGGCGCCCCCTTGATCTACTACGGCGATGAAGTGGCTATGAAAGGGGACCGAGATCCCGACAACCGGCGCGCCTTCGACTGGACGGAGTCTACATGGGATCGCGATCTGCTTCATGCGATCCGCCAGGGTCTTCGGGTTCGTCGCGAGTCACCGGCGCTTCGCAACGCATTGGTCGACTTCAGAGTCGCGGAAACCGACGGAGGGCTCCTCTACATGGACCGGCGTGAGGGAAAAGACCGCGCCGGTGTCTTGGTCAACCGCGGCCCCGCCAGGGTCACCGTGCGCCTCTCCACGACCCTTCCAGATGGCCTGTGGATCGATGCCCTTCAATTGAGTTCGGCCCGGGTCGACGGGGGCGAGCTGATTGTCGATCGCGTCGATCGCAATGCAATCTACATATTTCGTTCCGCCTCGCCTCCGCCCAGGCTTCCATGAGGCAGCTCCTCGATGGCGGCCGGCTCCGGCGTCACTTCTAGGTCTTGGCTCTCCAGCGAGGAGAGAATCTCTCCACCACCATCGCCGCATAGAAGATCGCCCCAGATACGCAGACTCTCGGGGGTCGGCCCGGCTGCTCCCAACTTGGCGCTGAAACGACGAATTCGTTCGCGCTGCACGCCGATCGCCGCGAGCTCACGGTAGATCTCGAAGAAGGCGGCTCCGAGCCGGAAGGCCCGCAGGTTGACCTCCACGATCCGGTCGCCCTTGGAGGCGAAGAGCCGTCGACTCGCCTTCTCCGCATTCGCCGCCTCGATCGGAAGGCTGAAGACCGCGGCGCCCGCCATCACCATGTTGTGGGCCTTCGGGCTGCCGGCCATGCGAGCCAGACGATCGGAGTCGATCAAGACGACATTGGGCAAGCCCTCCAACTGCGTGAGAAGCTCGCTTATGGCTGGATAGTCGGGGATACTCCGGTGCGGTGCGATCGTTGAAACGACGGTGCCCTCAGGGCTGAGGAGATGTGTGTAGCGGAGCGACTCCAGCGGCTCAACGCCGAGAATCATGCCGGCGGCTCCCGCCGGAATCAGATCGCTGTGGATCGCCCTATCGGCGATCCTCGAGTGGGATTGCACGGCGCCGCCGCGCTGGGCCATCCCATGGACATCCGCCTGCTTGACATGCAGGTTCTGTCGCAACGCCGCATGATCGAGCACGTACGCGATCGACAGGATGCCCTGCCCGCCGACACCAGCGAGAATCATCTCCGCCGGAGCTGGATACACACCGATGTGCAAATGGCTAAGGCCCCGCCCCTCCGACAGGTTTTCGTAGAGGTAGTTCACCGTGATGCCACACGTGATCACCCCGAGGCTCTTTTCGCGGAGCGCGAGCTGGTTGTTTTTCGATCGATCGACCTATTGAAAGGACTAATCTTCGCGATTCATGAGTGGGAGCTCGATCTCAAAAGCCGTACCTTCGTCGGGGGTGCTCTCGACCCGTATCGATCCACCGTGCTCTTCGACAATCCCTCGGACGATGGCAAGCCCGAGTCCCGTCCCTTTCCCCTTCGGCTTGCTCGTCTCGAAGAGCTCGTAGATCTTGTGAATCCTCGACGCTGGAATCCCCGCCCCGCTGTCTGAAACCCTGAGCCTGCAGACCGAAACGTCGACTGTGGTCTCGATCCGGAGACGCCGCTCCTCCCGCTCCTCCATGGCATCCACCGCATTGGTGATCAGATTGATCATGACCTGCTGAAGTTGAGATTCGTCGCCGCGCACCAGGGCCGCTCCTTCGTCGAGATCAAGCGACACTTCTACTCGTGCGGTGCGCACACGTTCCCCGAGGAGCGCGAGGGCTTCGTGCACCGGCGTGCATGGATCCAGCGCCTCTTTCTCTCCGGTCGACTGACGAACATAGCCGTTCATCGATTGAACCAGTTTCTTCATTCGTAGTGCCTGGCTGGTCAGCACATCGAGGTTCCGCGTTCCGCGCTCCGAGAGAGTTTCGAGTGCGAGAAGATCGAGCCTGCCGATGATCGCCGTCAGCGGTTGCTTCAACTCATGGGCGATCCCGGCCGCGAGCTGACCCATCGAGCCGATCTTCTGAGCCTGCAGCAGCCCTTCGCGGGTCTCATTGAGACGAGTGAATGCCTGCTCTATCGCCAACTTCGAACGCTCCAACGACTTGTAGTTGGCCATGAGCCGGCTGTAGAGGCGTGCGCGCTCCATTGCGGTCGCGGCGATGCTCGCAAGCGACTCCAGCAGCTTCAGATCCTCGTCATTGAAACTCGTCGCCGGGGAGCAACGATTGTCGACGTACATCGCTCCAACGATCGTTTCCTTTACGAGAAGCGGGACGCACATAATCGATTTCAGCTCGAGGCTCAGCATGCTGCGCGTAGGGTCGGTGGCCACGCTTCGAATCCCCTCCGCGGACGACACATCGGTGATGACCGAAGGCTGCCCCTCGTCGAAAGCGCGCCGCAATGCCGAACGGGAGACATCCCCGATCGGTGCGCCGGCGCCGTCCCTCCGCCGCGCAACTTGGAAATGGAAATCTCCTTCCAAGTCCCTGGTTACGAGGAATCCCCTCTCCGCTTCGCTGACCTCGACGGCGCCGTCGATCACCGAGCCGACCAGTTCGTCTATGTCCGGCGCACCGTTGATAGCCCGGCTCGCCTCGAGCAAGATCTCCATCTTGCGGAAAGCGCGACCGCCCGCTCCATCGGCCTCTTGTTCGAGGGCTAGACGGGTGTCGTTCAGCTCGGCGAGCTCTCTCCGCGCGCCGAAGCGCTTGAAGACCTGCTCGGCCTGTTCGATCTCGCGCCGGCCGGTTCCTCGATCGCCGCCGCGGAAAACCGCGGTTCCCATTCGAAAGCGGACGCGGGCGCCCTCGTAGGCGCGGCCCAGGTGGTCGAGGATCCGAAGCGAGCGCCCATATGCGGCACTCGCTCGCCGGTGCCGGCCTTCTGTCTCGTGGTACAGCCCGACCAGTCGGTAGAGCTGGGCAGTCTCGTAGGGCGCCTCATTCTCCCGCGCTTCGCGCGCCGCGTCTCGCCCCAAACGCCACGCCCTGCCCAGATCTCCGAGGCGAAGATGGGTTTCCGCCAGACGCCGTGTATTCTCGAGCTCGGCATCTCGGAGTCCGAACTCTCGAGAGCCCTCCAGGGCCTCCTCGAACTGCTTGCACGCCGAATCGAGATCGCCCCGCTCCAGCGCGCAGTCACCCAGATTGCCGAGGGTGACCGGTACCGACTCCCTGTAGCCGCATCGGCGCCCCAGATCGAGCCCGGCGCCGAACTCCTCCTCGGCCGCGCCCAAGTCACCGCGCCAGAGCAGGATCAGACCCGCTGTGTTCAGAAAGCCGACCCGTTGGGCGTCGTCTCCGATCCGTTCACAAAGCAGTCGCCCTCGCCGTGTGGTGGCGAGAGCTTCATCCCAGCTACCGCCCTCCGCTTCCGCATAGGCAACGTTCGACATCGCCCGCAATGCGTTGGCCAGATCTCCGGCCCGCTCCGCATTCGCCAACGCTTTTCGGAAGTTCGAGCTCATCACCTTCCACGCGTTGCGCTGATAGGCGAGCATTCCGTATACGTTGTAGCTGGCCGCCGCGCGGGTGAAATCTCCGACCCGCTCGTGATAGGTCAGAGCCTCGGAGGCATAGCCCGCGGCATCTTCGGGGCGCCCCAGACGAGAGGCGAGTCCAGCGAGGGTCCCCTTGAGTCGAGCGGTGTGCAGTTCGGGATCGAGCGTATGCGGAGCAAGATCACGTTCGACGCTCTCTAGCAAAGCCGCTGCGTCGTCGAAACGCCCCGCTGCCATCAGAATCAAGCCTCTCAGATGGAGAAGATGGACCCTCTCATCCCCATGCGATGCCGGCTCATCGGCCGGCTTCTCACCCAAGGCCTCGATACCCTTCTCCAGCGCGGCCTCGCCCCGATCGCCGGTACCGAGCGAGTAATGGGCGTGGGCCACCCAGCGCCACCCGTAGGCCCGATGGAGATCCGGGTCGGCTCCAACGGGGAGCTCGTCGGCGAGGGAGAGAAGATCCTCGGCCAAGGCCGCGGCTCCGGCATGGTCTCCCTGCCCGTCGATCAGATCGATCGCACGCCACAGTGTCTCGGCACGCTCCTCGGGGCCTGCGTCTTCGGCGATCTGAAGACCGATCAACCCTTCGATGAGCGCCCGTTGCGCCGCACGAGAAGAGGTGGATCCCAGCCCCTCGAGTGCCCGGTCGACCCAGATACTCGCGAGCTGGAGCTCGCATCCTCCGAGTGCCAGACGCGCCACCTGAAGGGGATCGCATTGCTCCGCGGCCGCCAGCGCCAAGGCCGCCCTCGCTCGGACATCTCGAACCTCTTCGCCGGCGTTTTGGTTGAGAATTGCCTCGCTCAATTCACGAGAGCGGACCTGGAATCGTCCATCGGCATCCACCCGCAGAGCGCCAGAGCGCTCCAAGCTCTCCGCGACTTGGCGTGCGCGACTCGGAGCCTGCCCGAGCAGCTCCGCCAGAAGCTCGATGTCGCCCTGGCGAACGGTGGCACAGCATAACAAGGCGCGTCGTTCGAGCGGATCGAGCCTCTCCACCATCGCCGCAATCGCCTCGTTCTCGCCGTCGTCGAGCGCAATCCCCTCGGCGTACCACGCGACCTCTTCCACCTCCGCCGTCCAGGCGCCCGCGCTTCGGTGGAGCGCGCCAGTGGCCATGAGGCCCGAGAGTAAGCGTTTCAGTCGACCGGGGCGCCCTCGCACCTCCAGGGCCAGCAGCTCGCCGAAGGAACGGGAGAGCCTCTCCGCTCCGAGCATTGCTTTCGCGATCGACTCGATCTCCTCGGAGGGAAGATCGGACAACTCGACCAATCCGGCCGCCTCTTCGACCCTCTTCCACGCCCCTCTTGGGGGATACCTCATGCCGTCGTTGTCGGGTGTGCGCGGATCCCGTTCAGCCCTCCGTTCGTTCCTGCGCAGCTTGCCGCGGGCGAAGACGACCATCGCCCGCGCATCGCCGCCGGCCTCGGCGAGAGCGGCCAGCACCTCGACGGTCTCGGCCGACCCCTGTTCCGCGTGATCGACGATCATGAGGACGGGACGTGGACTTCGCGCGAAGAGCTCGACCAGTGCCTCATACACCTGAACCGGCTCGGGCTGACCGGCAACCTCCCCGAAGCCCAGTGCCGCCGTACCGGGGAACTGGCGCGCCCAGCCGTCGACCATTGGCAAAGGAAGGCGGGCCGCGATCGCCGCGATCGCCCCCGCGAGAGGGGAGTAGACCTCGGGATCATCCGGATCGCAGTTCGCTCGCCCCACCCAGGCACCGGAAAGACGTGCCCGCCATTCCAGCTCATCGAGAAGGCGGCTCTTGCCGCAACCCGCCGGACCGATGAGACCGGCCACTCGAATCGATGAGTGCCGCCTCGCGCGAGCCCAGGCCCTCCGCAGGTAGCGGAGATCGGATTCACGAGCCCGAAAAGCGCCCATCAGTAAACCGGCAGGCGTCACCGCCCCCTCCAGCCCGGCGGCGGTGGCGCTGGCGCGGAGCGCATCGATGACCTGCCGCCCCGAACGTACGCGGGCATCGGGATCTTTCTCGAGCAGACGTGCGACGAGCTCATCGAGGACCTTGGGCACCTCTTTCGCGACGGAGGAGAGCCTCGGCGCCTCCTCTTCCACATGCAGCCGAATCACCTCGGGAACCGATTCGCCCACGAAGGGTCGATGGCCCGCTACCCATTCGAAGAGCGCGACACCCAGGCTGTAGAAATCTGCTCTTCCATCGGAGAAACGGCCGAGCGCAATCTCAGGCGCCATATAGTCGGGTGTGCCGCAAAGACGGGATGCCACGCCGTGTGGTCGCGCGAGCCCCAGATCGGCCAGCACCACGCGGGGATTCGAATCCCGTGTCTGAAGGATGTTGTCCGGTTTCAGGTCTCCGTGAACCAGCCCGGCACCGTGCAGCGCGTCGAGCGCATCGGCAACCTGCGCGGCGACTTGCAGCGCATCCCCCAATCCTCCACTCAACCGACCTGAGCGAAGCGGCTCCGCGTCGAGGATCTCCATCGTAAAGAAGGGCTCGCCGTTCTCATCGAAGCCGAAATCCTCGACCTTGGCCACGTTGGGATGGCGGACCTCGGCGAGATGGCGAAACTGCCACTTGAACGAGGCGCGTGCTCCCGCCGCGCCCTCGTGCGGCCGCTTGAGAGCGAACTCCTCTCCCGAAACTTCATGGCGCACCCGATAGACCACACCTTCCGCGCCGGAACCCAGCTCTGTGCGCAGGGAATAGAGCCCCGCCACGCGCTCCGGCGCGGATCGGCCTGTCTCCTTGGGAAGGGACGCCTGGTGCATGTGAATCGTTCTCTAGCGGGGAGAGGTGGAAGCGGTCTGCCCAGGTCGGCGTTGCGTGAATGCGCGCAACCGCGCAATCCGACCTACCGCTACATCGGCGTGAGCGTGGCCGATCCTTGAATGGGAGAGTGGATGAGATTCGCCCTAATCCGCGTGCCCATGCCGCCGGAGCCAAGTTACGGCCGCGCTTGACTTCGGGGCGGCTCCCACGGATCATTCCGGACCTCGTTCGTTCGCCCCCGCAGTGCGCAGGGAAGGAGCCCATCTGACAAGTCGTTAGCGATTCCTCAACCCGTAACCGGTTCCGATGAGAACGGAATCGCTTCACGTCATTGTCTTCAGGTGGACCGATCGCTCCCCATGATCGATGCTCCAATCGCGGCGAAACGCGCCCCCGCTCATTGGGTGGTTTGGGCGATCCGACTGCTGCTGTTCGCATCGATCCTCTCTCCCGCCTCGGCCCACTGGTCGTTGGATGCTCTCGTCGAGATCGCGCCCTCCATCGCCCCGGATCCATCGGCCGGCTTCGAGAATCTACGCCCGTCGCGATCCCGTCTCACCAGGGTGAAAACCCATGGAACGCTCGATTGGAGGATCGATTTCGAGAGTAGAATCGTCGTCATCCGAACGACCTTGCTCGACACTATCGCCACCGCGCCACCGTCGTACCGACCCCTAGATGAGTATCTGGCATCCCTATCGGGCCAAGAGATCCGGGCCTCTCTGCGCCACGCCTTTCGGCGCTCCCTAGAAGAACGATCCGCGAGCACCCGGGCCACCCAGGAAGGCCTCGTGCCAGATATCGAGCTGCCCGTGAAACTGCCGGGAATCCTCGGTAGCGTCATCGGTCAGGGGGGGAACATCAAGGTCTCAGGTCACCAGAAGATCTCGTTCAGCGGGGAGTCGAACTACGAGGTGGGGCAACAGAGCACCGACTTCGATCGCAACTCTAGATGGCCCGATCTCGGGATGGAGCAGGAGCTTCTGCTCAGTCTCAAGGGAACCGTCGGAACGAAGGTCCACATCGATGTGAACCACAATTCCACGGCAGGGTCGGAATCCCAAAACAAGATCAAGCTTTCCTACGACGGCGACGAGGACGAGATCGTTCAACGGATCGAGGCGGGTGATACGCAGCTTTCGCTGCCGTCTACCCGTTTCGTCGGTGTGAATACGCAGAGCAAAGGACTCTTCGGACTGAAAGCGGAGAGCCGTGTCGGCGATCTCGATCTCACTCTGATCGCCTCGAAGCAGAAGGGGAATGCGGAAGAGGGCAGCTTCCTCGGTCAGGCCAGTCTCGACACGGTGTTGATTCACGATATCGACTACGTCCGCAACACCTTTTTCTCGCTCGAGCTCGATCCGACCGTTCAGGTCGCGGGCGCGCCGGTGCCGGTAACCGGATTGCGTTCAGGCGCTCTTCTCGAGAACCTGCACGTCTTCTTCGACGACAACAATCGATACAACGATCAACGTACAGGCGCCGTATCGGCACGGGTCTTCATCTCGGGCGATGACCTCGGGGAACCCAGCGACATCGCCGCCCAAGACACGAGCGGGACGTTCGTTCAGCTCATCGAGCAACAGGACTATATCTATAACTCCCAGACCGGAACGCTCGAGATCTTGCCGGGGTTTCATCTCGACGATTCACACCGGCTCGGAGTCGCATATACCCGGCGGCTCGGGATTACGACCGAAGAGGTCGGATCCTCGAACCTCGCGGACCTCGATCTGAAGCTCATCAAGGAGTCGAATCCGCGGCCGGAAGCGCGGACATGGCCGTACATGCTCCGGAATCGATACGACCTCGGAGCGCGCAACATCCCATCAGATGGCTTCACTCTCCTGCTCGAGAGAATCGTGAACGAAGCCGGAGGTCTGGATGCCACGGAAGTCGATGAGAGCGGCACTCCCTATATGCAAGTGATCGGTCTCGATCCAGACGGCGACGGTCGACTGAACACCGATATCTCCGTTCCCGAAAACCAGTTCGCGCTCGACACCGGGATTCTCACGATTCCGGATCAGCCGGTCGTCCCGGACCAGGAGAGCCAGCCTCTCGTTCTGCCCTATCCTTTCCTTTCAGAGAACCTCGACGTTCGCAACGGAGCGATCTACGATACTCAGCCAACGCTCTTGCGAGTCAACGAGAACGCGGTCTATCGCCTCCGCGCCGCTTTCAAGCAGATCCGCAGCAGCTTCAGCCTGGGTCACATCAATATTCTTCCCAACTCCGAGGTCGTTCGGGTCGATGGACGAGCACTGACCCGCGACAAAGACTACTTCATCGTTTACGAAGTCGGGCAGATCACCTTCGTCGATCCCCCAAGTCCGACCTCGAGTGTGAAGATCCAGTACGAATATGCGCCCTTTTTCGATCTCGCGCAGAAGACACTGCTCGGTGTGCGCTCCAGCTACAAGATCCTCGACGGTTTGGGGGGTCTCGGCGCTACTTGGCTATACGAGTCGCAGCGCTCGATCGACCAGAAGCCGCGGGGGGGGAGAGAGGTCGGCCGCATACATGTTGCCGATATCGATGCACACCTGGAGCTGGAACCGCGTTTCTTGACCGAGGCGATCGATGCCCTCCCGCTGATCGAAGCGAGCAAGAAGAGCCGGATTCGGCTCGAAGCGGAAGTCGCCGGGTCGCTGCCGAATCCCAACGTGCGAAACGAGGGGTACGTCGACGACATGGAATCGGTCGAGACCACTTTCAGCATGTTGGGTACTCGCCGGACATGGTCCCACGGCTCGACACCCGAAGGAACCGACAAGATCGAGAGCGAAGCGATTGCGTCGGGCCCCGGTGATCTGCCGGACTCTCTCGATTTCGGAAGTGCGATCTGGTTCAACCCCGATCCGCAAGATCTCCCCCGCCGCGACGAAATCTTCGACCAGCTCCCGCCCGAGGAGCGGAACGATCGAATGACGGTGCTGCGCTTCCAACACGAACCGGGCGGAATCGATACCGAGGCGCGCCGCCGGGCTTTCATGTCGATCCAGCGTCCGCTCTCGGCGGTCGGCGTCGACTTCGCCAATCGCCGATTCATCGAGGCATGGATCGCGATCGAGGGCGGGCAGGGGGAGGCGGAAGCCGGTGTTCTACATGTCGATCTCGGCACCGTCAGCGAGGATCAGAATCGGCGCAATCGGCGAGGCGAGCTGGTCGGCCTCGAATGCTTCGACACCGAAGACGCGAACTTCGACGGCGTCCTTCAGCGTGATGAGGATATCGGCCTGGATGGAATCGCCGATGTCGACAGCGATTCGCCGGCCTGCGGCGAGACTCCATGTGAGAGTCGCTGCGACGATGGAAACGATGACTACGACTACCGCCAGGGTGTCTACAGAAAGCTGAATGGAACCGAAGACAACAACACTCTAGATACAGAAGACATGGACGAGGACGGCGCCCTCGACCTCGAGGAATCGTTGTTCAGATACTCCATCGATCTGAGCGATCCGAACGACGCCAGAATCGTCGGAGATGATCGGCGCCCCAGCAGCACGGATCGCTTGTGGCGCCTTTATAGAATCCCGATCGCCGACGCCGAGCAGGTGATCGCTCCCAACGCTCGCCCTCCGACCCTGCGAGAGATCAAGCATGTTCGCCTGTGGTATGAAGGCATCGAAACCTCCTCGGAGATCTCGATCGCGTCACTGGATGTGGTCGGAAGCACTTGGCTCGAGCGCAAGGTCCGTTCCCTTGATGGTTCCCCCGTCTTCGAAGATGAGAAAATGAGCGCGGCCAGCGTCAACACGAGGGAAGATGAGGATCGAGGATACGGCCCACCAGAAGGGGTTCGCGTGGAACGCGATCCCGACGGCAGGATTCGAAATGAGCAGTCGCTCGCCCTGGCGATCGAAAACCTGCATCCGGGACATGAGGCGCTGGTCGTTCAGCCTCTTTTCGAATCATCGGACTACACCCTCTATGGCCAAATGGAGTTCTTCGTCCACGGCAATGAATCAACACCCGAGCTTTTCGTTCGCTTCGGGGCCGATTCGCTCAACTACTACGAATGGCGAGTCGAGGTCAAAGCGCAGGGTTCTTCGGGACTCGACGCGAACGGCTGGGAACGCCAACGTCTCGATTTCCAGGAGTTGACTCTATTCAAGGAGGACTCACAGAACGCCGGTCTCGATCCACCCTTCATCTCCGATTCACTTGGTGTCACCGTCGTCGGTCGTCCTTCTCTGACTCGCATCAAGAGGATCGCATTGGGCGTCCGAAACCGTCTGTCGCGCGGCCCGGACGGTGGGATCATCGTACCGGGATCGGGTGAAGTGATCGTCGCCGACGAGGTCTGGATCGACGACCTGCGGCTCATCGATGTTCGCAAGGACCCTGGAATCGCAACCAGGATTTCCGGAAATATCGCATTCTCCGATTTCGCCAACATCGCCGCGACCTGGCAGTTCCGCGACTCCGAGTTTCACGGCCTGGGCACCAATCGAGGCCAAGGCGCCGATGTAACCGATCTGAACATTCTCGGGGACCTACACCTCGATCGAGTGCTTCCTCCCAGCTGGGGAATCTCGATCCCTCTCAAGGGGAGCATCTCGAGAGCGGATCGCCTTCCGCGCTTGGCCGTCGGTTCCGACGTGCTTCTCGACGGCGACAGAGCGAGGGAGCAGGCGAAGCGAACCACGATCAGCGACGCATCGATCCAGTTCTCGAAACGGCGAAGACGGCAGAACCGGATCCTGAATCTGACTCTCGATAATCTGAGTGGCCGCGCTTCATGGCGGCGACAGTTCACGACCTCGTTTACTGAGCTGGATGAAAGGGTAGATGTTTCCGCCGATCTGAATTGGGAATGGAGTCAGCGCAAGCGACGGGAATGGTCGATTCTAGGACCGATCAAAGTGTCGCTTTTCCCGTCGCAGCTCTCATTCGGTACCGGCTACACGAAGAGGGACAAGGATCATTTCACCAAGCAATCGGGCACCCTCATCACCTCATCGAATGTACCGGTGCGAGACGAGGACCTGGAAGGAACCTACTCCACCACCTATTCACCGCTCAAGTCGCTGACGCTGAACCACGGTATGACGGAAAACAGGGACCTGCGCTGGGGCGACACCGCGAGCCTGGGCAGAGCGGATAGATTCACGATGCGATCCGGCATGACCTATGCGCCGAAGATCGGCCGCGGCCTCACTCCGCGCGCCTCGTATACAGTTTCGTACAACGAGGACAAGAGAGCGGAGATTCAAACCATTGCTTCTCAAGGAGAAACGCTGCACAACCTGCGAAGTGACGGGCGGGTCGATCTGAGCCTCACCGTGAAGCCGAAACAGCTCTTCGGAACCTCGAAGCACGACACGAAGGAGAGGGCAAGGACGCGCTCGCGCAAGTCCGCGGAGCAAGATGAGGAAGACGCGAATGCGACCGCGAGCGAGGAGGAGATAGAGGAATCGGGACCGGGCCTCTTCGCTAGGGCCGGAAGACGCGCTTCGGATTGGCTCGCGACGATCGATCCGATCACTCTCACGGCCGTGCGCAATCAGGACCGGAACGATCCCAACGCGATTCGACGCGCCGACATCGGGTACCAGCTCGGTTTCGCCGACCTCGACTCCAGCGCCTTTTTCGCCCGGACCCCCCAAGGCAGCTACCGAGACGATTGGACGCTTCGGGGATCGAGTGGCGTCAGACTGCCCAGCGGAATCGGAATCAAAACCAACGCCACTTGGACGGCGCGACTTTCGGCGTACGACAACCCCTCGGTCAGCGACAAGTTGACGACGACTTTGACCCTTCCGGATGTCAGTGTCAATCTGAGCGGCTTGGAGAAGACCCGTCTGCTGGGGCGCTTCGTAAGGGGATCCTCGCTCGCGAGCGGATATCAGATTTCTAGGACTTCCAGCGGAACGACCGAGAGATCGAATGCCCCCTTTCCGTGGCAAGGCGGAGTCGCATCGGGTGATCGAGATTCCGAAACCAGACAATGGAAGCCGCTTCTTCGGTGGCAGGCGACGTGGAACTCCGATGTGACGAGCTCACTTTCCTATTCGCGATCCTGGACCTTTACGGAAGAAACAACGCGATTCCAATTGAGCGAAACGACATCGATGCGCGGATCGGCGCGGTACACGCTCAACACCAAGACCGGTATGGATTTCCCTCTCTTCGGCCATGTGAAGCTGAAGGGGAATGTGCGTGCCGGGCTCGAGGGTTCTCGTGAAGAGAGCAGAACCCGTTCGCTGGTTCCCGGCGTCACCCCGGGGGTACCAGCCGGAAAGCGGATCGAGAAGTCGGACTTCGATTCCAGCGATGTGACCCCGGATCTTTTCACGGTGACCTGGTCGATCGAACCTTCGGTGGACTACGAGTTCAGCCGCTCCGTGGACGGCGGCTTGCAGTTCCGCTGGTCGAGCAACGAAAATAGACGGGACGACCGCACGATTCGCGACATCAGAGTCACGATCTGGACGATTTTTCGCTTCTAACAAGCCTCTCGGCGCGCCCCTTGCGCATGGCCAGCTCTCACCATTCCATCCCTCGGAGAAACAACGTGAAACCGGATTCCTTGGCCGGAAACCGACCCACAGCGGCTCGAATGTTGACCCTTGCGATGCTCCTTGTGGCTTTTTTGGGCTGCGGCGCCGCGCCTCCACCGCCATTCGATTCGGCGCGCGCTCTCGAGTGGGTTGATCGCCAGGTGGCCCACGGTCCACGAATCCCGGGCACGCCGGCCCATTCGGCTTGCGCGATCGAGATCGAGCATACCCTTCGCGGTCTCGCCGACGACGTCCGGGTTCACAAGGCCGAGGCGCGAGGCGTGCCTCTGACAAACGTGATCGCCGCCTTCCGCCCCGACGCCGACGAGCGGATCTTCCTCATGGCGCATTGGGATACGCGGCCCAGCGCGGACGAGGATCCGGACCCGGCGCGGAGGAACGATCCGGTCCCCGGTGCCAACGACGGTGCCTCCGGGACCGCCGTTCTGCTGGAAATCGCCCGGCTGCTCGCCGACACCCCACCGCCCCGCGGGGTCGATCTCTTCTTTGTCGATGGCGAGGACGGGGGCGAGCATGGAGACCCGAGCTCCTGGTGTCTCGGCAGTCGCGCGCTCGCATCGGCCCTGACCGGGTACCGGCCGCGGATGGGGATCTTGGTCGATATGGTCGGCGATGCCGATCTGCGGCTGCCGATGGAGCAGCATTCCCTGGCCTACGCGGGCAAGCAGACGCGGTGGATCTGGTCGCTCGCCGCTGGGCTGGGGGAGTCGGCATTCGTCGAGCTTCCGGGGCCGGCGGTGACCGACGATCATCTGCCCTTTCTCGAGATCGGAATCCCCACCGTCGACCTCATCGACCTTGACTACGCCTATTGGCACACCGTTTCCGACACACCCGACAAGGTGAGCGCGGAATCTCTCGAATCGGTCGGCCGGGTGTTGCTCGCCGCGCTCTTCGCCCGGGATCTACCGGAGTGAGCGTGAAGAGCGCCGGTCGTTTCATCCGCGACCTGGCGACCCTTTCAACGGCCGAGCGCCGGATCGCATGGGTCTTCTTCGCCGTCGCGGGTGGCGGGCGATGGCTGCCCGCTGCGCCGACGATGGAGCTGGACGAGGGGGCGGTGCATTTGTCCGCGGTCGCCGAGCCACCGCGCACCAAGGCGGAGCTCTTGGCGGCGCTGGAAGCACCGCTTCGCATCAACCATGCGACCAAGGAGGAGTTTCGGATCCTTCCCGGGGTGGGTGAGACGATCGCCGAACGGATCATTGAGCTCCGACGGGAAAGGGGGGGGTTTCAAGAGCTCGAAGAGCTACTTGAGGTCAAGGGGATCGGAGAGAAGCGCTTCGACCGGATTCGCCCCTTCGTCATTCTCGCCACTGAACCCGCGCCAACGCTGGAGCCCGAAGGAATCGAACCGATCTCTACCGAGGAGGTACCACCCGAACCCCCTTGAGCCATTGAGCCCACCCACTACGACTCCGATTCTCGCTCCACAGACCATGGTCTCGGTGCTCGATGCCCTGGGCGCCGGTCTGCTGATCGTGTCGGGCGATCTTCAAGTCGAGTACGCGAATCCCGCGGCCGATCAGATTCTGGGCCGCTCGTTGACCGGTGACTCGCTCGACTCGCTGCTCGACGACTCCGCTCATGCTTTCGGAATGGACGTCAGGCGAGCCATTCGAGCCGGCATTCCGATCGATCGCGGTGAAGTCACGATCTTGAACGAGGATACGCGAGAACGAGTTATCGGATACTCGGTCCACCCCAGGGCCGAGGGAGAGGGAGGGGGGACGGTACTCTGCAAAGACATCACCGCGATCAAGGAGCTTCAATCCCTGCTCGATGAGTCTGAGACATTCGCGCTCATCGCCGAGGCGGCCGGCGCAATCGCCCACGAGATTCGCAACCCGCTCGCAATCGTTACGGCCTATCTGGATCTGATCGGCGAGAGTGTCGCCACCGACGACGAAGCCCGCTCGCTGATGGGGCGCGTTTATGCCGAATCGGAGAGGATCACTCGCGTCCTGCAGGCGTTTCAGGAATTCGCTTCCGGTGCCCCCACCCGCAGGGTTCGAATCCGGCCCGAGGAGCTGTGCAGGCAAGCGATCGATATCGTGGCGGCGGACGACGTCGAGATGCCGTCGATCCGATTCGAGACGGAAGATTCGGGACCGGTTTGGGTCGGGCCGGACGCCATGCGCCGCGCGATCGTCAATCTGCTTCGCAACGCCCGGGAGGCGATGAAAGAGGGTGGCGAGATCGCCATCCGCATATCGTCGACTTCCACGAACGCGCAGATCCGCATCGCGGATACCGGCACGGGAATCCCAAACGAGATTCGTCAAAAGGTGTTCCGCCCCTTCTTCACCACGCGCGCCGGGCACACCGGCTTGGGACTCGCCGTGGTCAGACGGGTCGTGGAGCAACACGAGGGACGCCTGGAGCTTCACAGCGGCGAGCAACAGGGCACCACCGTGGTCATTGAGCTCCCGCTGGCGTCTCAAGTCGGCTCCATTAGAACCGATGATTGAGCAAGGGGGAGACAGCCCTGTCCCACGCGCTCGAATCGAGGAGGGCGACAGCAGTGCAGAAGAGAGTTCTGATCGTCGACGACGAAGAGAACGTCTGTGACGTGGTGGCTCGGCTGTTGGAGCGGGATTACGTCAAGGTGCTGCAATCGTTTTCCGTCAGCGGCGCCATCGAGATCATCGACCGCGAGACCCTGGATTGCGTGATTACCGATATCCGCATGCCGAGCGGATCGGGCATCGACGTCCTGGAACACGTGCGATCAACCGATCCGCAGCTTCCGGTGGTCCTCCTGACCGCTCAGGCGTCTCTGCAGTCGGCCGTCGATGCCGTCAACAAGGGCGCCTTCCACTTCCTCCACAAACCCTTCCGGAGCGAGCAGCTGCGTACGATCGTGTCGAACGCGATCGAGATGCGTCGCGCGCGCCGCGAGAACGCCTTCTTGCGGCGCGAGCTTCGAAAGAAGGTCCCAACCCGGCGGATCATCGGGAAATCCCCGGAGCTCCAGGAGGTGCTTCGGCTAGCCGAACGGGTCGCCGGCTCCGACTGCACCGTCCTCATCACCGGCGAGAGTGGAACAGGGAAAGAGCTCTTCGCTCGATTCATCCACCAGCGCAGCCGAAGAGACGAACGGCCTTTCGTCTCGATCAACTGTGGGGCCCTGCCGGAGAATCTGCTGGAATCGGAGCTCTTCGGTCATCTGAAGGGTTCGTTCACGAGCGCGCACCGCAACAAGGAGGGGCTCTTTCAGGTTGCCAACGGAGGCACTCTCTTTCTCGACGAGATCGGCGAAACCACTCCGGCCATTCAGGTGAAGCTTCTGAGGGCGCTGCAAGAGCGCGAGGTTTTGCCGGTAGGGGGTACGCAGCCGATTCCAACCGATGTACGCGTCTTGGCGGCGACGAATTCGAACCTGGAAGAGCGGGTATCCGTCAACGAGTTTCGCGCCGATCTCTTCTACCGGCTGAACGTGGTGCCCCTGCACGTGCCACCGCTACGACGGCGCGCGGATGATATCCCACTCCTGGTCGAACATTTCTTGCGCAAAGCCTGCGAGGGCGAAGGGATCTCACTCAAGCGCTTCGAAAAGGAGGCACGCGAGCATCTCAAAGAGCACCGATGGCCTGGAAATGTTCGCGAGCTCGAGAATATCGTTGAAAGGGCGGTGATACTCGTCGACGGTGAGCTGATCTCCGCCGACGCACTGCCGACGGCCGTGCGGACCGGTGCTCCCGGTCATCCGAGCGAGGGGTTGATGGGAGGGCAACCGAGCTTGGAGGAGCTCGAGCGCCGCTACATCATCAAGGTGCTCGACGAATCGGGATGGCGCAAGAAAAGGGCGAGTCAAGTTTTGGGGATCGACACCTCTACCCTCTACCGTAAGATCCAGCGGTATCGCCTCGGCAGCGACTCGAGCGGGCAGCCCTCCTCGGTCTTCGCCCCATCGCGCGGGTAGAGCCCACGGGCCGACGAGCACCCCGATCGCCCGCATCGCCGGGACGGTCCTCCAGCCACGACGCCCCCCATGCACGATTCCTTTCTCGACACTCTGGGACGTCGCCCCGTTCTTTGGGACGGTGCGATGGGGACGATGCTGTACAACCGGGGCATCTTCCTCAATCAGGTCTTCGAAGAGCTCTGCCTGTCCCGGCCGAAGTTGATCAGACAGATCCATCTCGAGTACCTGGATGCGGGCGCCGAGGTGCTCGAAACCAACACCTTCGGTGCGAATCGGCTCCGCCTGCGACGCTCCGGTATCGAGAGCAAAGTCAACGAGATCAACGCCGCCGCGGTCGAGATCGCCCAAGAGTGCTCGGCGGGCCGCGCTTGGGTGGCCGGCGCAATCGGACCGACCGGTCGCGTGCCTTCGGTTTCGACCGATGCGGAGCTCGACGAGCTGCGCGAAGCGATAGAGGAGCAGGCCGTCGCCCTTGCTGGTGCCGGGGCCGATCTGATCGTTCTCGAGACCTTCCGTCTGCTCTCCGAGATGAGGATCGCCCTCAAGGCGGTCCGAGAGACCACGAGCCTGCCGATCGTCGCCCAGATGGCCTTCGATGAAGATGGGAAGACCGGGGACGGGGCCGATCCGGAGAAGGTGGTCGAGCTGCTGAGGGAGTGGGGCGCCGACTCGGTGGGCTGCAACTGCATGGAGGGTCCGCAGCTGAGCTTCGAGCTGGCGGGGCGCATGGTCGACCGCGGGCTCCCGATCAGCGTTCAACCGAACGCGGGCTATCCGCGAAAAGTGGATGAACGGCTCCTCTACATGGTCACTCCGGAGTACTTCACCGAGTATCTTCGGCGCTGTTTGAAGATCGGCGTCGCGATGGTCGGTGGATGCTGCGGCACCACACCGGAGCACATCCGCCATGCCTCGGGCGCCACGCGAATGATGGGGGGCGGGCGGATTCTGGTCTCCGAAAAGACCTCTTCACCCACCGAGGAGACCACTCAGGAACAGAGTCCCCTGCCCTTGGAGGAACGCTCGGCTCTGGGCGCCAAGATCGAGCAGGTGTTTCGAACGCGGGTTCGCGGCTCCGAGCCGGGCAGAATCGACCCCTCGAGCTTCTGCGTCAGTGTCGAGATCGGATCGCCCTTCGGTCTGGACATGGAGCCGGCCATTGCGGCGGCGCGGCTGCTTCAGGCCTCGGGCTGCGACGCGGTGAACATCGCCGATGGCCCGCGAGCGACCGTGCGTGTTTCGAACTCGGTTCTGGCGAGCGTGATCGAAGAGCAGGTCGGTCTCGCCACGATCCTGCACGTATGTTCGAGAGATCGCAATCTGCTCCGCCTGCAATCCGATCTGCTCGGCGGATCGGTGTCGGGACTGCACAATCTCATCATCATTACGGGGGATCCGCCCAAGGTGGGGGACTACCCGAACGCGAGCGCGGTCTACGACGTCGATTCGATCGGCCTGCTCAAGCTGGCGGCCGGCTTGAATCGCGGCGTCGATCCTGCCGGGCGGGGAATCGGCTCGCGGACATCCTTCGTGCTCCGCTGTGGAGCGGAGCCCGCCGCCCTCGACTACGATCGAGAGATCCGTCGCCTCGAGGAAAAGAAGAAAGCCGGCGCGGAGTTCGTGATGACCCAACCGGTGTACGAAGCCGAGCTGATCCACCGTTTTCTTGACGATATCGAGTCGCTCGATCTTCCGGTGATGGTCGGGCTCCTGCCTCTGGCCAGCTTCAAGAACGCCACCTTCCTCCACAACGAGGTGCCCGGAATGCAGATTCCCGAGGCGATCCTCTCGCGGATGGAGAAGGTCGGTCGTGGGAGGGCCGCCCGAGCCGAGGGGATCGCCGTCGCCCAAGAGGCCCTCGATGCGGTCAAGGAGCGGGTAGTGGGCGCGTACGTCATGCCCCCCTTCGGCAACTACCGCGCCGCGGTCCATGTGCTCGAGGGGGTCGGCTACGAACTGCCCTGAACCGGAGCTGTCCGAACACGGAGCAGGAGCGAGTCCACAAGAATGAAGCGTTCGATATGATGGGGGTATCCCTACTCATCATCGGACGGAGCTTTTGCTTGTGACAGGCACCCAGAAGATCGTGCTGGAGCTGACGCTGCTTCTCGCCGGTGCCGTCTCGATGTGGCTGCTGGCGTGGCCGCGGGTGGTTGAGGCACGCGACGATCGGGTCGAAGTGGAGTGCAGGAATCGCCTGAACTTCTTGGCGACGGCCCAGGAGCTTCACTTCGCCCGGACCGATCGCTACGAAGCCGAGATCGAGAATCTGGAGCCGCCTTCGCTCTCCGATCTGCGTTGTCCCTCGAATGAGGCTCCCTATCTTGTTCGAAGCGACCAGGTGAGCTACCACATCATCTGTCCGGGCGAGGAATCCCACGGGGCCGTCCACGACGGCACGGTTTCGTGGAAGCGATAATGCACTACTACATATGATGGTCGAAGATTTCTTTCGAGCACTACACGATGAACTCGGCTTCGAACCTCGCGGCGTGATTCTCCTCTTTCTGCTCGGGAGCATGGGAGCCGCGCTCGGGAGCTATGTCGCGGCCACCGCCTACCGGCTCCGCAGTGACAACACGCTGGGCGGCCATCGTTCGCGTTGCGAGAGCTGCGCGCGGGTGCTTCGGTGCTGGGAGAACATCCCGGTCGTCTCGTACACCCTGCTCGGGGGACGCTGCGCGACTTGCAAGGCACCCATTTGGCCTGGCAGCTTCGTGGTCGAGCTCGCCTTCACATTCGCGCTTCCCCTGATACTCCTCGCGCTGGGCCCCGGAATCGAGGCTGCGCGCGCGGCGGCGGCGTTGCCGATTCTCGTGATCGGGTCGCTGGTAGACCTGCACGAGCGCCGGATCCCGCTCGCGGTCACGAGAGCGCTCCTATTGGCCGGGCTTCTTCTGGCCGACCCGATCGGACTGCCCGAAATCGGAATTCAGGCCGCCGCGGCGATCGGCCTGACGATCGCCTTGATCGGTGTGGAGGGGCGCGCGGCGAAGCCCTTTCGCGTCGCCGCGGTCGTCCTCACCCCGCTGGCCTTGCTCGCCACTCCGACTTTCCAGATCCACTGTGTCGCCGCCGTCGTCGCCTACGCGGCATTGGCCGCCCTCGACTGGGTCTACACCAGAGCGCGAAAGATCGAGGTCGCGATCGGAGGAGGGGACATCCGGCTCGCGGCGGGCATCGCCGCGTTCACCGGGCCGCTGGGAATCGCACCGGCCATCTTTCTCGCCGCTGCTCTGGGATCGGTTGTTGGAATTGGAGGAATCGCGCTGGGACGGGGCAGCTTGAAGGCCCAGATCCCCTTCGGGCCCTTCCTGGCGACCGGCGCTTTCACGGTCCTCGTGGCCGGTCCGGGACTATGGGGAATGTTGCCGGGGGGGTGACGTGGCGCTTTGTCCCGGGGCGCGCCGTACCCGGGCGATTCGCGGGCACGCGGGGCGTAGAGTTCGGGGATGCGGAGCCACGGGGCATGCCTGGCCGCGAATGGCGGAGATCGGCAAGCCAATACTCGGTCGTCCCCCCTCTCCTCCTCATCGATGTCGATCGGTGCGGCATGTCGAGAGGTCAGGGACTCGGAGCTTTCATTGACCCCACCGGAGTCCCCTCGATAGGCTCAGGTTTTCCCCACGAACATCCACCAGGGCCGACCGCCGCCATTGCAATGAGAAAAGCGACCAGAGCCATCTGCTTCGACGTTGGGGCACGCGCGGTCAAGGCCGCCCGGGTGCGGGAATCGGGGCCGACCCTGGTGGCCGCGGCGCCTCTGCCATCCGGTTCGGTGCGAGATGGAAGAATCGTAGATCGCGCGCCCGTTGTGGGAGCGATCGATTCCCTTAGGCGCGAGCTCGGGGCGCGGGGGACCTCGCGGGCCGCGATCCTCGCTCCCGCTTGCGCTGTGGGCGTCCACGCACTCGACCTCGATGGGATCGGCGCGGAGCAGATATCGGAGGTGGTGCGATTCGAGCTTTCGCACCGCATCGCTGGGGACCTCGCCGCGATGATCCACGATTTCGATGTGCGGGGGGGAAAGGTGGTGGCGATCTCGGCCGATCGCTCGGCGATGCTCGAGCGATCCCGGCTGCTCGAGGACGCGGATCTCGTTCCGGTGCTGATCGATGTCGATGTGCTCGCGGTCTCGAATCTCTTCGCGTGGAATGAAGACGGAATCGTCATCCTCACCGGGCATGAGTGGCTCTCGATCCTCGTTTTGCGCTCCGGTATTCCACATATGCTGCACACATTGCGAGAGGGAACCGGTGCGGAGCTCCAATCGATGCTGGAGCCGGGGCTGGACGAGCGAGCCGCCGAACTGGCCGGTGGCGCGGAGCCGGCCCGTGCGGATGAAGCGCGCGAGCTTGGCAGGGCGATCGACCGATTGGCGGACGGGATCGCCGAGACCGTGCGGAACGCGGTGAGCCGGGGGAAGATAGAACCGAAACGGGTGGTGATGGCGGGAGGTCTCTCGCTTCTGCCCGGCATTCGCGAGGGGGTCGCCGATCGGATCGATCACGAGGTGGAACGGATCGACCTCTCTCTCCCCGCCACACAGAAAGGCGCCGCACCATCGATGCTGGCTCCGGTCATGGGTCTCGCGCGGCGCTTCCAAGAGGGCGAGGCATGATCGAAATCAATCTGCTGCCGGAAGAACCTCTCGGTGAATCGGCCGGCCGTCCCACCCGCGGTCTGAGCTGGGTATTCGCCTGGCTGGGGATCGTCGCCCTGATTCCGATCTTTTTGGCGGTTCGCAACGAGCTCCGCGTGGCCGCTCTGAGGGCACGCATCGAGGCACAGGCGGCCCACGGACTCGCCCCCCGCCCTCGCTACGACGATCTGCTGCTCGATCTCGCGCGGGCGTTGCCCGCCGATGACGTGTGGCTGCTCTCGATCGTCGAGGACAGAGGACGGCTGGTCCTGCGCGGACGCGCCCACCAGTCGGAGTCGGTGGACGCCTACCTGAAGGCATTGCTCGAATACAGCGCCATCGAGAGGGGCGAATTGCGCGAGAGCAAGATCGAAGAGAGGGGCCAAGTTGCCTTCCTGCTCCAACTGGGGCTGGCCCGCGGGAGCGCGATTCATGGCTGATGCGCGTGGCCCCATGCTCCAGACAGCGATGGTGCTCCTCTTCGTGGTCGGTATTCTGGCCGGTGCACTGATTCCCGGGCAGCAATCGGAGATCGATCGCCTCGGTGCCGCCGCCAGCGAGGCGGGATCGAACGCGGTGCTGAAGGAAGGTCAGATCGATGATTTCCGGGAACGGATCGCGGGGCTCGTGAGCGAGTTGGATCGAAACGCGGAGCTGGTCTCACTTGGCAGAGTCGGAGGACACGCCGTCGGTGAAGAGCGATTCCGGCTGCGGGTGGGCGCCGGCTATCACGAGATCGGAGCTCTCCTGTCTCGGATCGAGTCACTCCCCTATGTTTGCCGCCTCACGGAGCTGAAGCTGACAAGGGCGTCGGACGGCGAGGGAAGGCTCGATCTCGTGGTGCATGCACCCTTCGTCGCGGAGGATGGTTCGTGACCGAAGGGGTCTTGGTCGCGGCGATGCTGGTGGCGTGGAGCTTCGGGCTCGGGGAGTACGATGCGGGGGCTCTGCGTGATCCCTTTCGGGCTCCCGAAAGGTCACAAGCCGTGGGAATCCTCACAGCCGGAGAGCGGGTCTGCGCGATCGTCCGCGGGGAAGGGGGAGTGGAAGAGGTGGTGGTGCCGGGGGATGTTCTCGATGGAAGCCGGGTCGAATCGATCGACGCCGAGGGGATCGTGCTGCGCACCCCGGAGGGCACGATGGTGCATCGCATGTTGGTGGAGGAGCGGCCCCGTGAGGAAGCTGGTGAATAGAGCCTCATCGGTCGCGACGATCGCCCGTCTCGCGTTGCTGGCGATCGTGACGCTTTCCCCGCCCTGCCATGGCGCGAGCGCCCGCCTCGAGGGTTTGGAATTGGACCGATGGGAGGAGGGCGTCCGCGCGGTCATGACGCTGAGCGACTCGACCCGAGTGCGTCATTTCTACATCTCGGAGGGGTCCGAAAAACTGGTGCTCGACTTCTACGACACGGTGAACGCACTCCGCCGCTGGAATCATCCGGAGCTGATCGAGGGGCCGGTCACCGGGGTGCGAACGAGCCAGTATCGCCCCCGTCCCGATGCGAGGTCGCGAGTCGTCTTCGATCTGTCGGAACCATGTCGTTACAATCTCACGACCCGCGGAAGCCACGCAACGGTGACTCTGATGCCACTGCGCAGCGCCTCTTCGGTGGAAAGTCCGCCGAGTCTCGCTTCCGCCGCTCCGCCGGCGGTGGATCCGCCAGCGCCGATAGAAGACGTTGTGGCGCCGGCGCTCTCCCCCGCGACGCCCCACCAGGCGCGACTCCGAGGCGTGAGCGGCCGCGCTCTGGTCGAGGCCTTGGCCAAGCTCGGAATCGAGGCCGGGTTCGATGGCGGCGAGGCTCCGATCTACGGCGATGTTCGAGCCGACGACCCGACCCGGTTTCGCGAGGCATTGCGCGACCTGGCCGAAGGCGGCTAATGCGGATCGTGGGGGGCCGTCTTCGCGGCCGCCGCCTGCGCGTGCCGCCGGGGGTTCGACCCACGACCGAGCGTCTGCGCGAGGCGCTTTTCGCGATCGTCGAGGTGAATCGCCTGCGTGTGCTCGACCTCTTCGCCGGCAGCGGAGCGCTCGGAATCGAGGCCCTATCCCGCGGCGCGGAATCGGCACTCTTGCTGGAAAGAGACCGAGAAGCCTGCAACGTCATTCGGGCCAATCTGGCGCTGGCGCGGCCCTGGGCGAGAGGGTCGCTGCGTGGCGGCGACGTCTGGAAGGAGCTCCCTCGAATCGAGCAACGCTTCCACCTCGTCTTCGCCGATCCGCCCTATGGAGCCCACACCCTCGACGGAATACACGAGGCGACCCGCGCCTTGATCGAATCCGGGGATCTGCTGGTGCTCGAGCATCGCTTCGATCTTCCTCCACCGCCCTGTCCCGAGGGCTGGTCGCGATTGACGGTGCGCCGTTACGGGGCTTCGGCTATCGTCATCGATTCCCCGTCAACAGGAGACTGAGACATGCCGGTACACGAGCTCGATCACCCACTCTTCTCCGATCGCCTAACCATACTCCGGGATCACCGGACGACGGCCCGCGACTTCCGCGCGGCGGTCGACGAGATCAGTGGATTCCTCGCCTACGAGCTCGCGCGAATCCTGCCCACCCGATCGGTGTGGGTCGAATCGCCGCTCGCGCGCGCCGAGTGCACCGTGGTCGACCGGGAGCATGTCGTGCTGGCGCCGATCTTGAGGGCGGGAATCGGACTCGTGCCCGGTGTTCAGCGGGTCTTCCCCGCGGCACCGGTGCTCCATCTGGGCATCTATCGCGACGAAGCGAGCTTGGAGCCGGTCTTCTACTACCGGCGCATCTCCACCGATCTGGCGAGTCGCACGGTCGTTCTTCTGGACCCGATGCTGGCGACCGGCGGTACGCTTTGCGCGGCCGCCGAGCTGCTCCAGGCCGAGGATCCGAAGAGAATGGCGGCGCTCTGCCTGCTTTCGTCGCGCCAGGGGGTCGAGACGCTGAGCGAGCGCTTCCCAGAGCTCGATATCTTCACCGCCGCCGTCGACCCCGACCTCAATGAACGGGGCTTCATCGTCCCAGGCCTGGGCGATGCCGGCGACCGTATGTTCGCCACCGATAAGCTGTAGCAAGGGAGTGAAACGGGTAACGATCGGGATCGTCTTCAGCGTGGCTGCCCTGCTCTTGGCAGTGCGCAACATCGATCTCGAAGACCTCGATACCCTCAAAGACCTCCCGGTTCCCTGGCTCCATGCGGTCGCCGGAGGGCTCGTGCTGATGATCGGGGTCGTGCTGCGGGGACATCGGCTCAAGCTGCTTCTGCCGCGCGACGACCCGGTCCCCCGCAAGGTCCTGTCCGGGGCCACGGCGATTCTCTATCTGGTGAACAACCTCTTTCCCGCACGGGCGGGGGAGGTGGTGCGGGTGGTTCTGATCCGCCGCTCCAGCAACTCGAGCCTCACCGGCCTTCTCACGGCGACCCTTTTGGAGCGCTGCATGGACGGCATCACGATCGCGGCGCTCGTGCTGGGCGCGGTATTGGCGCTCGACGTGTCGCCAACGATGACGGAGAGAGCGACTGGGCTGGGCCTGGTGTTCGTTATCGCGGTGATCGTGCTCGCGCTCGGGGAGCTACTCTATCGGCGCAATCCGGATCTGGCCCATCGATGGATCGCTCGGTGCACACCGGGCACGACGGGGAAGCGGATTCGCCGGGTGATCGAAGGGGTGTTCGAAGGGTTGAATCTGATGGAATCTCCAGCGCGATCGCTCGGGATTCTCGCGTCGAGCCTCGCGATCTGGTCGTCCACGGCCCTCGGCTTCTATCTCCTCGTCTTGGGCTATCCGCCCGAAATGATGCCCCACACCCCCTTTGTGGGGGCGGTGATCACGGGAGCCGTGGCCTTCGCGGCTTCGATCCCAGCCGCGCCCGGTTACCTGGGGGTCTTCCAGCTCGCGGTCAAAGAGGCGCTGGAGCTGATCGGAGCCGAGGAGATCGCCGCTCTGCACGCGGCCCTCATGCTCTGGGTGGTAAACTGGATCTCGAACAACCTGCTCGGGGCCTTCTATGCGATCCGACTGGGGGTCGGTTGGTCGCAGTTGAGGCGCGAAACAGCGATCGACGTCTCCCCCGAAACGGTGTCAATGGAGGATCAGAGGTGAGGATCGGCGTCTACCCCGGCACCTTCGATCCGGTGACTCGCGGCCATATCGACATCATCGAACGGAGCGCGGCCCTTTTCGATCGGCTGATCGTGGGGGTCTCGACCCAAGAGGGCAAGGTGGCGCTCTTCGACCGCGAGGAACGGATCGGGTTCATCCGCGAGAGCGTCAAAGCGATCGATAACATCGAGGTACGCCCTCTGGACGGGCTCCTGGTCCGCTTCGCCGAGGAGATCGGGGCACGAACGATCGTGCGCGGTCTGCGCGGGGGAACAGATTTCGATTACGAGCTGACGATGAACATCATGAACCGCCAGATGGCGCCGGAGGTCGACACCCTCTTCTTGATGTCGAGTCCCCGGTGGATGGGCGTGTCGTCGAGCCTGATCCGTGAGATCGCCCGCCACGGCGGCGATGTACGGCCCTATGTGATCGAATGCGTCGAAGGTGCCTTGACCGAAAAACGAGATGGCACCGAGAAAGGAAGGAGCTGATGGGCCTTCGCGCCGGGCTCAAGCAGAAAGCCATGGAATGCGGCGCACGAATCGTTCTTGCCGAAGGAAGCGACCCCCGCGTGGCGGCTGCCGCCTGCGAGATCGCCCGCGCCGGCATCGCGCAAGTGACACTGCTCGGCCCACCAGACGAGGTCCGTGCGGCGGCGGAAGAGGGGGGAGGCGAACTGCCGGACGAAGGGATCGAGCTCCTGGATCCGAGCGGCTCCGCGAATCTGGAGACCTATGCGCGGAGCTACGCGGAGAAGATCGCGAAGAAGGGGGGAACGATCGAGGACGCGAGAGAGGCGATGCGCGATCCGGTCTTCTACGCGGCGGGGCAAGTTGCGGCGGGAGATGCCGACGGAGCGGTGATGGGAGCAACGCATCCGACGGCCCATGTCTTGCGCGCCGCGATTCGATGCGTCGGAACGGCGCCTGGAAGCGCGATGGTCTCATCGAGCTTCCTGATGGTCGTGCCCCCCGGGCGGGACGCGGCTGAGCGCCCTCTTCTCTACGCCGACTGCGCCGTCGTGCCCGATCCGAATGTCGAGCAGCTCGCCGACATCGCCGGCGCCGCGGTTCAGACCTGGCGCGCGTTGCGTCCCGATGCTCCACGTGTGGCCTTCCTCTCATTCTCCACCCGAGGCAGCGCGGAGCATCTCAAGGTGGAAAAGGTCCGTGAGGCTTGCCGTCTCTTCCAGGACTCGCATCCCGACATCGCGGCCGACGGCGAGCTTCAGGCCGATGCGGCCCTGGTCCCTTCGGTGGGGTTGTCGAAGGCACCTGGGAGCCGCGTGGCCGGCGATGCCAATATCTTGATCTTCCCCGATCTCGACTCGGGAAATATCGGCTACAAGCTCACGCAACGACTCGGTGGCGCGGCGGCGATCGGACCGATCCTCCAAGGGCTGAGACGACCGATTCAGGACCTCAGCCGAGGTTGTTCCCCCTCCGATATCGTCGAGACCGCCGCGATCACTGCCCTGTTGAGCAAGGGAGCGTGATCGTACCGGGAGCTCAGCCGGGCGCACCCTCGCGCGTGCGCATCCTGAACTTGCTGCCGAGCCTGGCGTGGCTCGTCCCAATGATCTCGATCCCCCTGCTGGCCTCCTGCTCGACTCGACAACATCCGCCGAAGGGCGTGATTCTCATCGTGGTCGATACGCTGCGGCGAGACGCGCTCGGTGTCCACGGAGGTCCGCCCGGCATCACGCCGAATCTGGACCGATGGTCCGAGGAAGGGATCAGATTCGACCAGGCGATCGCCCATGCGTCGTGGACCCTGCCGAGCACGGCTTCGATTCTGACCGGGCTTTTTCCGGCGCACCACGGCGCCAGCGGTAGCTTTTCGGGGGAGTTCCGAGGAGTGGGGGACGAGGTCGTGACACTGGCCGAGCGCCTCTCGACCGCGGGCTTCCGCACACACGCGGTGGTGAACGGCACCTTCGCGAGCCCGAAATTCGGTCTCGACCGCGGCTTCGAGGAGTACGATTTCGACACGGGCTCCAACAACAGAATCCGCAGGGCTGACAAGACACTTCGGGCCGCGATCGAGTGGATGTCGACGCTCGAAGAAGCCGATCGTTTCCTCCTTTATCTCCACCTCTTCGATCCACACTTGAACTACGATCCGCCCCCTTCCACGCTCGGTCGCTTCACCGGCGACTATCGGGGATCGCTGTCACCTCCTTTCGGGGAGCTCCTCTCGCTACGGGCCGGGGAGTCGGCTCTCGACGCCGAAGACCGGCGATTCGCCAGGGGCCTCTATTACGAGGAGGTCGCGGCGCTCGACGCGACGATCGGCGTGCTCGATTCCTGGCTCGAATCGAAGGGGCTCGACGAAGAGGTGCTGCTAATCGTGACCTCCGACCACGGCGAGGAGTTCTGGGAGCACGGCGGGTTCGAGCACGGGCACACCTTGTACGACGAGCTTCTGCGGATCCCCCTGATCGTGCGTCCGCCCTCTGGCGGGAGCAGGGGGGAAGTCGTCGGGGAGCAGGTCACGCAGGCCGATCTGGTCCCGACGATTCTGCGTTCTCTCGGGCTGCCGATCGACGCCGGGCTCGACGGCCAGCCGCTTCTGAGCGACCGGTTCGCACCGGTGCCGATCGATGAGGCGACGGCGGCGCCCACGGCCGGGCTGCTCAACTCCGCGCAAGGCTCGGGGAAGGCGCTCCGAGCCGAGGGTTGGAAGGCGATCTTCTGGGACTCCGGAGAGTGGGATCTCTACGACCTCCGCACCGATCCGGAAGAGAGGAACGATCTTTCCGCCGCCAGGGGGGAGGTGCTTCAAAGGTTGGCGGAGCGGAGGGAGGACCTCTTGAACCCGCGAGAGGGCAGCCCCGTATCGATCGACGAGAATACACGCGACCGCCTGAGAGCTTTGGGGTATCTCGAGTAGTCAGCCGCGCCGGTTCGGCCCCCTTCTTGCACAGGGCCCGGGCGCGATCTGGCATAGTAGCTTCGTTCGAGCCCCTTGCGCAGCCCACGGAATCCCCCGGGGGTCGATCGTGGACCCGATGGGTCGAAGCCGGACCAAGAGGACAGTTCATTGAGATTCGTCGACCAGGTCGAGATCGAGGTGATAGCGGGACACGGTGGCCGCGGCGCGGTGGCATTCCGGCGCGAGAAGTACGAGCCGAAAGGAGGGCCGGCGGGGGGGGACGGCGGCCGGGGCGGTGATGTGCGCCTGCTCGTCGACTTGAAGATGCAGACCTTGATGGACTACCGCTACCGGCGGGTCCTCAGCGCCAAGAACGGTGAGCCGGGCGGACCCAACCAATGTACGGGCGCCGCTGGGGAGGATCTGGTGATTCGTGTGCCCCAGGGCACGGTCGTTCGCGATACCGACAAGGGCTCGGTGCTGGCCGATCTGAGCGAGGAGGGACGATCGGTGGTCGTGGCCGAAGGCGGGACGGGGGGAAGAGGAAACGCCCGTTTCGCAACTTCGCGCAACCGCGCCCCGCGCCATGCCCAACCGGGTCTCGAAGGGGAGCGGCGTTCCCTCGCCCTCGAGCTGAAGGTCGTGGCCGATGTCGGTCTCGTCGGCCCTCCCAATGCGGGCAAATCGACTCTTCTCGCGCGCCTGTCGTCATCGCACCCCCGAATCGGCGACTACCCCTTCACGACCCTGACGCCGAACCTCGGGATCGTGCGCGTGGGCGAAGGAAGCAGCTTCGTATTGGCCGATATCCCCGGTTTGATCGAAGACGCCCACCTCGGGAAGGGGCTCGGGCTCGAATTCCTGCGTCATGTGGAGCGTTGCAGCGTGCTGGTCCTGGTGATCGACGTTCTGGAAGGGGACCCACGTGAGGCCTTGCGCGCGCTGAAGTGTGAGCTGAGGGCACATGGGCACGGACTGGACAAGAAGCAGAGAATCGTCGCGATGAACAAGTCGGATCTCGGCGTCCCCGACCCCGACGAGCTGCGGCGGATCGAGGAATCGGGGGACTCGGTTTTCGCGACTTCGGGAGCCACGGGTCATGGCTTGGGTGAGCTGGTCGCGGAGCTCATGACCCGTGTAGATCGCCGCCGCGCGGCCGCCGATCGCGACGGAAAGGGGGAACCTTGGCGTCCGTGAGCGACGAGGTACTTCAGGCTCTCGAAGATCTGAGATCCCGGGGCGCGGAGCCGCGCCGGTCCGCCCACGCGTTTCTCGTCGATATCGAGGCGAACGAAGCGATCGAGGCGATCGTCGAGTCGCTCGGCTCTACCTCTTGGGCCTACAGGATACGCCTGGTCGCCGTCCTGATCGAAATCGGCGCGCCAGCTCTTCCCGCTCTCGAATCGGCGGTCGCGCACGGGGTCTGGTATGTGCGGGCAGCGGCGGTCGAGGCCCTGTCACAAATCCGTGGAGCGCTTGTCTTCGAGCTCCTGCTTCCACTGCTGCGCGACCGCTCGATCGAGGTTCGCAAGGCGGCCGGCAGGGGGATGGCCCGGGCCTGCGAGACGAACGACCTGGAAGTGATCATGGACTCTCTGCGACCTCTCGGCCGCGAGCATCTACTGCCCTTCCTGCGGGTGCTTCGTGACGAAAAGGAGGAGCTGTACGCCCAGATCCTGTCGCTTCGACCCGAGCTCGGGCCAGGAGCGATGCGTTGAACGGCGAAGATCAACTGCTACGCATCTCGGCGCTGCACACTCATCTCCCCGCCGTGGCGTCCGAGGTCGAGAAGCTGCTTCAGTGGGACGGCGAAGGGCCGGGAGAGGCGCTGCGGAGGGTGGTGGACGGTGGGGAAGGGTGTGGCTCGGCCGAAGCTCGGCGCCGCGCGCGCGAGCTTCTGCGGGAACACGCCCCCGTTCGGATTCGGGAGAGTGCATCGCAGCGCGGTTTGCACCTGGTGTTCCGCGCATCACCGGAGTACCCGAAGCGGTTGCGACCCCTGGATGGCGCTCCGCCGGTCCTGTACGTGAGGGGCCGGCTTCCCGGACCGGATCTCCCTTCGATCGCGGTCGTCGGCAGCCGGGCGGCGACCCAGACCGGCCGCCATGCCGCCCAGACTCTCGCCGGGTCGGCCGCCTGCCGAGGCGAAGTCGTCGTGAGCGGAATGGCCTTCGGAGTGGATGACGCGGCCCATCGGGGCGCGCTGGCGGTAGGCGGCACGACGGTGGCGGTGCTGGCATCCGGGGCGGATCTGCCGAGTCCGCACTCCCAAATCCACCTGTACCGACGGATCGTGGCTGGTGGCGGCGCCGTGCTGTCCCAGTTTCTTCCGGGAGCTCCCGCGCGCCCCTACCGTTTTCCGATCCGCAACTGGCTCATCGCGGCTCTGTCCGATCGCGTGCTGGTGGTCGAGGCACGTGATCGCTCCGGGGCCCTGCACACCGTCGATCACGCGCAATCGATCGGGATTCCCGTTTTGGCCTATCCGGGCGATGGTCTCAGTCAGGCGACGCGCGGCAGCAATCGACTGATTCAGGATGGAGCCGAGGTGGTCCTGGGGCCGGAAGACCTCGTATCCGAGGGGCAGTTCTCCATCCCTTTCAGTGGGACTTCGATCGAATCAATGCCGGCAACCGGCACGCTCGAGAGTGGCGAACACCAGAAATCGGCGATGCTGGCGCATGCCTTGGCGGATGGCCCGCTGCCGGTCGATCTGCTGGCCGGCCGCCTGGAGCTCGGGATCAGCGGCCTGCGCGGTGCGCTGAGCCGCCTCGAGCGGATCGGCCTGGTGAAGGTAGAGGGGGGATTTGCTCGGTGGAGCCAAGCGCGTTGGAGGTAGACTCGCGGGTATGAGCATCAGACGATTCCTCGAACTCGCCAGAAACTCGACCTTCCTCTTCATTGCCACCGTTGCGATCGGCTGCGGCGGTCGGGCCAAGACCAAAGCCCCGACCGGACTCGACGCGATGCTGCGGATGAGCATCGAACCCCATCGAGGGACCGTCGCGATCGGAGAGCCGGTCTTTTTCGAGGTCCATCTCAGCAGCAGCGACGAGGAGGCCCGGTGGCTTCCTTCCCCCGCACTTGGCTCCGCTTCCTTCCATGTCGAGCTCATTTCTCCGCGGGGCGATACGCTGAGCTGGGAAGGGAACCCAGTCGAGAGCGACGACACCATATATCTGCCCGCCTTCGGCGAATGGTACGGAGCGATCAACCTGCTCGACGGATTCGGAGAGCTCGGAAGGGGTGGGCTGCCCGGCTTTCACCGCCTACCCACGGGCCAAGGCTATCGGGTCAGAGCCTCGCTCGATTGCAGCTTCGATGATCTGCAGCCACCGGTGGAAGGTCGGTTGGTCAGCCCGCCCGTAACCTTCGACATCGACTTGCCCGCCGGCATCTCGGATCGAACGATCCGCCTCTTCGAGGGGACCCAGGTGGCAGTGGCGGCGGGCGACACAGCCTCGGCCGATGCCGGTTTGGCGTCGCTGATCTACAACTACCCCCTCGCACCGATAACCGAGGCCGCGTACGATCTGCGCTTTCGCTTGTTGAGCACCGTCCGCGAGCAAGACGCCGTGGGGCTCGCGTTCGATTTCCTCCGTCTCTATCCCGACTCAGGCTACGCTGACGCTCTTCTTCCCGAGCTCATATCGATGATTGAGGACGCGGAAGTGACGACATACTTGGGCGACCTGCGCGAACGGTACGCCGATCGGCGGGGGGCCCGTTACGCTTCGAAACACTTCGCGTCATACTGACGACCACGAAGCTGGAGTAGGAGAATCGATGGCGAAGTCGCGCGTTTTTGCCGCGGTCGATCTGGGGGGTACGAACACACTCCTCGGGCTTCTCTCCGAGAAGGGAGAGGTTCTGGAGCGTTTGGAGGTGCCGACGACGGTCGAAGACGGATACGAAGTCGTAGTCGATCGGATCGCTGACGGTCTGCGGCTCATGATCGGCTCCCGCTCGGTTGTCGGAATCGGAGTGGGAGCACCCGGTCCGCTCGATGCGGAGCGGGGGGTCATCATCGAATCGCCCAACCTGGAGGGATTCGATAACCGACCCCTGGCGACGGATCTCGCCAAGAAATGCGAGCTCCCGGTCTTCCTGGAAAACGATGCTAATGCCGCGGCTCTGGGCGAGTCATGGGTCGGGGCTGGTCGGGAAGCACGGGACCTGATCGTCTTGACGGTCGGAACCGGGATCGGCGGAGGATTGATTCTCGGAGGGCGTCTCTATCGCGGCAGCGCTTTCAGCGCCGGTGAAGTGGGTCATATGACGATCGAGCCGAACGGGCCGGTGTGCGCCTGCGGCAATCAGGGCTGCCTTGAGGTTCTCGCGTCGGCGCCGGCGATGGCCGCGCGAGCGCGAGAGAAGGTCCAGAAGGGGTTCGAGACACGCATGCTCGATCTGGCCGGGGGTGACCCCGCCGCCATCAGCGCTGAGACGGTGAGCTTGGCCTGCGAGGAAGACGATCCGGTTGCGCTACGCGTGCTCGAAGAAAGCGGTCGCTATCTCGGCATCGGCACGGCGAATCTGATCAATGTACTCAACCCGCAGCTCGTACTCTTCGGTGGCGGTGGCGCCCGCGCGGGGGAGTCTCTACTGGTACCGATTCGCAAAGAGGTAGAGCGAAGATCGTTCGCCGGGCTCAGAGCCTGCGCCGAGATCGGACCCTGCACTTTGGGGAATGACGCGGGCCTCATCGGCGCCGCCCGGGTCGCCATGGAAGGGAGCTGATGCGCGCCGCTGTCGTCGGCACTTTCGCCTGGGATCTGATTCGCGACCGATCGGGAGAGGTGCTCTTTCAGGGTCCTGGGGGACTCATGCACTGTGTCGCTGCCCTCTCCTCGCTCCTGCCGGAAGAGACGAGCATCGTTCCCATCTCCAGGGTCGACCGCGATTCCTGCGCGGAGCTACAAGAGATTCTGTCGGGACTGCGCGGTGTGCGTTGCGAAGGGATCGTGCCGGTGCGCTCGGGCAGATACCAGGTCGAGCTTCGCTACCACGGCGCCGGGAATCGTTGCGAGCGAGCATGCTCGCTTCCCTCCCCGCTCGATATCGAAGAGATCCTCAGGCTTGCCGCGGGCGCGACCGGGCTGCTCTTCAACTTCATCTCCGGTGAGGATGCTCCGCCGGACTCTTTGCCGCGGCTGCGGAAGAGCGTGCTGGGCCCCCTGATCGTAGATTTGCACAGTCTCACCCTGAATAGGGACGATCGAGGACACCGATCCAGGCGACGAGCGCTTCCCGGTTGGAGGAGCTTCCTCGAAGGGGTCGACGTCCTGCAGGTCAACGAGGAAGAGGCGCGCGTGCTCGCGGGACGCGGTGGCGACCCGATCCCGGCGCCTGCCGATGAGCTGGAGAGAATCGCGTGCGAGGTTCATGCCGCGGGGATAGGCGCTCTGGTCGTCACACTGGGAGAGAGAGGCTCGATCGTGTTTGAGGCGAGCGCGGCGCCGCAATCGATCGCTCCCGTCCTCACCGGCGAGGCTCTCGACCCGACGGGATGCGGAGACGTGCACGGCGCGGCGCTCCTGGCCGGGCTGATGCGGGGCTTTTCGATCGAGGCGTCGGCCCGCCTCGCCGGCCACGCCGCGGCGGCGCAATGCGGCATTGCCGGGTGGCCGAAGGGCTTGCCGAGTTTTGATCTGCTCGCCGCTCGAGCATGTATCTGAGGATCCTCACGCCACCCGCCGCGGGCATCGTGGCGCCGATCCTGCTCGCCGCCTCTTGCGGCTCGGCGCCGGTAGCACCCGAAGAGCTCGATGCCACCATCCTCTACACTGGCGATCTCCACGCAGCGATTCAACCCGATCCGGACGGACGCGGAGGCGCCTCTCGCCGCGCCCGCGCGATCGAGGCTCTCCGGGCTGAAGGGAACGCTCCGTTCTTCCTTCTGGATGGAGGTGGCTTCGCGGCGGGCGGGCCCTACGATCCCGAACCGCAGGGACGGGCGAGGGATGTGGAACGAACCCTGGCGATCGCGGCCATCATGGCGGCGACCGGCTACGACGCCGTAGCTATCGGCGATGAGGAGCTCGCATCGGGTTTGGTCGATACCCTGGCATCGTTTCTGCCCCTAACCTCCGCGAACCTACCGCGCATGTCGGCATCGACGCCTCGGGTTCCGGCCCTGCGCAGGATCGAGCGCGGCGGGGTGCGACTGAATGTCGTTGCCTTGACGTCGGATGAACCTCTTTACGAGGGCGTCCTTACTCCCGGTGATCCGATCACCGCGGCCCGTGACGCTCTGCAAGACGCTCCTCGGGCCGACTGGACGATCGTTCTCTCCCACCTTGGGGAGGAGCGATCGATCGAGCTCGCCAAATCGGTCGGGAAGATCGATTTGATTCTGAACGCACATCGCCGCCAAGGCACCCTTCCCGCCTTCATGGCCGGAGAGATCCCGATCGTCCAGTTCGACTACCTCGGAAGATCGCTGATCCGTGTCGACCTGAAGCGTGGAGCTCGGCCCCGGGTTCGTCCGATTCCGATAGAGCGCGAGCCCGCGGCACCGGCGATCGGGGAGGAGCGGATCGAGAGTATGGGACCAGGATCCTTGCCACGCCCTCCCATCGATATCTACATGAGCCTGGGTTGTCCCCACTGCGAGGAGGCGGCGGAATCGCTGCGCCTGATTGGCGATAACATTCTATGGAACTTTGAGCTCTGGGCCCGACTTCAAGCTCCACATAGTGGACCCTATTCTCCCGAAGAGCGGTTCTTGGGCTGCGCGAGGGATGAGCTGGAGCCCGTCGATTGGCTCGCGCTCTTCCTCTCGATCTCACGAGGTGAGCCGCACGAAAGCAGCGCCGAGCGCCTGGCGCTCTCCCACTGCCTCGGAGCCGATGAGTCGTTTCTCGTCGTCGACCGTGAACGAACCCTTCGGCTCGGCATCGACGAGACACCCGCGTTGTTCGTGGCCAATCGCCTGCACGAGGGCGCAGTCGATCCGCTCACATTGGAGTGGCTTCTCTGCGCGGGCCTCCCCGGCGGCGAGCTGTCGTGCGAAGGTGCGCCGGAGTGCTTGAGCGATCTACATTGCACGAAGCGGGGGATGATCGGCACTTGCGTTGGCCGGGGTACACGTGAGGCACACTGTTCCCGAGTCGATGCGCCGGAGCTGCCGGCGGTCCTGGTCCACGACTCCACGGCGGTGTCGGAGATGGAGGATCGCTTGCTCGACGTCGTCGCGACCGCACTGCCCGGACTCGCGCCGCGCCGAATCGAAAGACGGCGCCCGCGCGGACGAGGGTGGATCTCCAGGCTTGGGATTCGCCATCTGCCCGCCCTCGTGTTGGAAAGCGATCCTGGCGAGCCCTTGGACGCCGCCTTCACGAGAGAAGGGGCGCATTGGGTGCTCGATCCAGAGATCTCCGGCGCGAATCTGGATCTGACGAGGGAGAGAGTTCCGAGGAGGCTCGATATCTTCGTTCCTCTCCTCGATCGTCTGGCGCGCTCGATCTTGCTCGAAGCGATCGAGGCGGCCCTTTTCACGCGAGCCGATGTCGACCTTCGGCTTTTTCCGCTTTTGCCCCGCGAGGTACCGGCTGACGCGGAGCAGCGAGCCGCATGGGGGGAGCTGCTGGTCGTGGGCGAGCGGGCGCCGAACGAATGGTTGCGCTATCTCACCGACGAAAAGCTCGAGATCGACGGACGCTACGTCTCCGACCTCGCGCGCGACGAACCTTCCGAAAAGGCGTTGAAGGAGCTGGCGCGCCTACTGGATGATCTCGAAGTGGAGCGCGATCATCTACTCTTCCTGGCCGAGAACCGTGAGATCGTCGACATCCACAACGGGTTGGAGCTCGTCGAACTCCTCATCCGCCTAGAGGGAGCCCGGTAGATGGCGATCCCCCGGGTCGATCTGACTTATCGGAACATCCAGCGCTACAGGCAGATCATCAATGTCTTCCTGAGCTATGGATTCGGCCACCTGATCGAGCGCCTCGATCTGGGCACATATGTCGATGTAGGGCGACGGATCTTGCGGCGCCGTCCCACTCCATTCGAGAGCCTCGGGTTTCCGCAGCGGCTGCGAATGGCCTTCGAAGATCTCGGTCCCACCTTCGTCAAGCTCGGGCAAATCCTCGCGATGCAGTCTACAGGGCTGCCTGACGAGCTACTCGATGAGCTCTCGAAGCTTCACGATCACGCCACTCCGATCCCCTCGGTGGTGGCCCGAAGAACGGTCGAAAGAACGCTGGGGCAATCGATCGAAGGGGTCTTTGCCCGATTTGACGATCCGCCGCTGGCGGCCGCATCGATCGCGCAGGTCCACCGCGCGGCTCTCCTGGACGGCACCGACGTCGTGGTCAAGATCCGGCGTCCCGAGATTGTGCGCATCGTTCAGACCGACACGAATATCTTGCGCGACCTGGCGAGGCTGATCGCACGCCATCTGCCCGAGCTCCGCCGCTACGACCCGATCGGAGTGGTCGAGCAGCTGACATCGACGATGCTCAAAGAGGTCGATTTCCGTCACGAGGCGAGAAACCTGCGGGTCTTTGCGGCCAACATGAAGGAACAGCCCGGAATCAGTGTTCCCCGTCTCCACCGGAAGCTGGGCTCCGAGGAGATCCTGGTGCTCGACTTCGTCGAGGGGATCAAGATCTCCGACCTGGATGCCCTGGAGGAGAAGGGCCACGATCTGCCCTCCATCGCCCGAAACGGCACGAACGCGATCCTGACGCAGGTCTTCCGAGACGGTTTCTTCCACGCGGACCCCCATCCCGGCAATCTCTTCGTGTTGGACGACGGTTCGATCGCTCCCGTCGATTTCGGCATGATGGGCCGCTTGCCTGCCGACCTTCGTGACGAGCTCGCTCTGCTGATGATCGCGCTGGTCCGCAAGGACCGGGATGGCATCATCGCCTTCTTCGAGCGAACCGGTGGCTTCCCCGACGATGAGGCGCCGGCCCGTTTTCGGGTCGACCTCGATGAGGTCTTGGACCACTACCACGGTGTTCCCCTCGGCGAGCTCGACATCAACTCCATGGCCGGCGATCTATTTGGGGCGTTGAACCGCAACGACATCCATCCGCCACCGGAGCTGGTGCTTCTGCTCAAGACCCTGGTCATGTACGACGCACTCGGCTGCCGCCTCGATCCGGAGCTTGATTTGGTGACCGAGGCGGCCCCCTACATCAAAGAGATCCTGGCCCGGCGCTACAGCCCGGAGCGCCTTGGGGGATTGGCCGCCGATGCCGCGGTCGACTATGTCGATTTCCTTCGCATTCTCCCGCGCGAGTTGAAGGGGCTCACGAACCGTCTCCGCAAGGGCCGGCAGACCTTGGTGGTTCGGCACGATGGACTCGAGGATTTCCGGCACGAGATGGAGCGTTCGTCGAATCGGCTGACGCTCGGACTGGTGGTCGGAGCGGTTGTCGTGGGATCTTCAATCCTGTTGAGCACTGGCGCTGGTCCTACTCTGTGGGGGGTGTCCGCGCTCGGCCTCGCCGGTTTCGGGGCGGCCGGCTTCGCCTCCGTCTGGCTCGTGATAGGGATTCTTAGGTCGGGTCGGCTGTAGAAAGCGCTATAGTTCGAGCATGAGATACCAAAGCACATTCAGATCGATTGGACTGTCGGCTTTCCTCGTGCTGTGCGGGGCGACATCCGGACGAGCCGTGTGGATCGCCCACTCTCAAGAATTCGCTTTGCGTTGGGGGTCGTCGTCCACCTACAACTTCTCGGTGGCCGGAGAGGAGATCGGGGGGGATTCATTCCTCGGTTTCGAGTACCAGATCCAGGCGTTGGCGATTCCGGCGAGCATGGGCTACACCTATGTCGGCCTGGGATTGAACTATTCGACCGCCAGCGAGCGGAATCCCGGCGCCTTCGGTGTGACGGAGGACGACGCTCCCGCGGTCTTCGATTCCGACGACGACTTCAAGCTCCAGCCGGGCTACGTGGGCATCTATGGGTTGATGAAGTACCTGCGACCTCTCTTCACCCCCCGCACCGAAATCTACGGGCAATTCAATGTCGGCGCGGCCAACGGCACCATGTTTCAGAATCACGGCACCGGAGACCGCTCCCTTCCCTTCATTCGTCAGACCTACTACGAGGATTGGGGGACCTTCTGGCAGCTAGGGACCGGGATCACCTTTACACTCCCTTATCTGGACGCGGACGCTTATCCCGACTTTCCGATCTCTCTCGGGGGAGCGTACACGCTCTTCCGTGTGAGAAACATCGACAGCGACCCCGCTGAGGTCGTGGACGACCAGACCGACGATCTCGATTTCACCGGCTGGACCTGGTTGGCGAGCATTGGAATCCGTTTCTGACACGGTCGCGAGCACTCATCATCGCGAATCCCCGCTCCGGCGGGGGCGCGACCGGCCGCCGCCTTCCTCGGATTCTAGATCTCGGCCGCCGGCTCTTCGATGAGATCGACATGGTTACGACCCGGGAGTCCGGTCACGCAGTAAGATTGGCGGAGGCCGCGGCCGGAGAGGGATGCTCACCCGTGATTGCGGTCGGGGGCGACGGCACGATCTCTCAGGTGGTCGACGGGCTCGTCCGAGCAGGTGGAGGTGCGCGAGCTTCGGCGGAACTCGGAATCGTCCCCTCCGGAACGGGGGGGGATCTGGTCCGCACACTGGGCATCTCACGATCGTCCGAGCGGGCGATGCTCGGAATCGCAAGCGGTCGCAGGGAGAAGATCGACGCAGTGAGAATCCGGTTCGAGACGGACGATGGCACCACCATCGTCCGCCACTGCGTCAACGTCGCAGACGCCGGTCTCGGGGGCGAAACGGTGAAATACGTCGAGTCGATGAAATCTCTGCCCGGCACGGTGGCCTACTTGGCGGGATCGATCGTGGCGATCGCCCGGCACCATCCCCAGCGGGTTCAGATCGATCTGAACCACGGAGCGGAGCGGCATGAGATCGATGCCGGCGTCGTGGCGGTGGCCAACTGCCGCTATTTCGGGGGGGGAATGCAGATCGCGGCTCGCGCCGATCCTTCCGATGGGGAGCTCGACTTCGTTGCGATCGGGCATTGTCCACCCCTCGAGGCGTTCGGACTGCTCATGAAGATTTACCGGGGATCGGCACTCGACGACCCTAGGGTCCTCTGGCGGCGAGCCACTCATATCAGGCTCGACTCTCCCGGCGGGAGTAATGTCCTCCTCGACGTGGATGGCGAGCAACCCGGTCGACTCCCGGCTACCTTCGACGTGCTGCCCGGGGCGCTCACGCTGCGGATCTGACGCGGTTCCGGCGTTCGATTCGCTTTCTTCCGCCGAGCTCTTCCACGCCGATCCATACGCCGAAGAGGGCGAGGCCCAGCCACATCAGGGAAACGCGCCACAGCCTCGGCTCGTAGCGCACCCTCACTTCATGGCGACCCCGGCCGACGCGAATCCCGGCGAAATGCAGCGTCAGCTCGTCGACCGGGGCGGGCTGCCCATCCACCTCGGCCAGGAGTCGCGGATGGTAGGTCGTCTCGAGAAGAAGATGTGTTGCGTGCCGGACTTCTATGTCGGCACTCCAGCGGCCCGGTCAAGGCGACGAAAGTTGGAGAGAAATGCGGATCAGTCGCTACCGATCCGCTCCGACACCCAGCGAAGCGAAAGCCCCAATCGCTCGTTGACTCTGTCGTCATGAGCCCCGGAATGTTGCTCATACACGATCGAGCTCAGATGAGCTCCGGCGACTTCGGCGAAGTGCTCGGCGTCGTCCGCGAGTCCGTACTCGTCCCTCGTTCCGGCGTCGATCCAAAGCCCGGTCCCCGCATTTTCCAGCGCCCCCATCAAACCACCGTTGCTCGCCAAGAACGACGGATCGTAATAGAGACTCCATCGCAGCAACACTCCATCGACAATCCCCCCGTCGGCCTGGACCGGTAGCCAAACCCCCAGCCACAGATCGTCCTCCGGATCTTCGGGCGTCTCGGCTCCTCCGACCTGCCGAATCGGATACTGGAAATTGTTCAGCGGGTCGCCGTCGGGATCGGCGTGAACGAGGCTCGTATCGATCAGTGACGCCATGTCGAATGAATCTAGCGGCCCGGCCGCCGGCGAAAAAGCCGCCGCCATGGCGAAGATCAGCCGCGTCATCGGCGCCTCGCCCACCTCCCGCAACCCCGCGCTTTCCGGCACGAGATGATCGCTCCCCAAAACATCGTTGCTTTCTCGAAGCAGCCGGTCTCCCCAACTCTCACCCAGCACCGGATCGTCCGCCATCACCCCGCTCCGCAGATCAAAAAAGCCGGAGTGAAGGAGCAGAGCCTCAAAGACCGGCGCCCGCAAGGCCGTAACGAATGCTCCATACGCCCCCATCCCCAGCCCCCCGATCGCCCTGCCCCTCGCGGACCCCTGCCCCGCGAGCACCGCGTCGACGTCGAAAGGCTCCGTATCGGTCGAAAAGCGGTGCTCGGCGTCCTCGATCACCCGCAAGAGCTCGAGTCCCCAGGGGCCGAATGCCGCATCCGCGAAAGGGTCGCCACCGGGAAAGAGGACCGAATCGGTGTAGAAGCCACCACCCATCTCGTTCAAGCCGTTCGGCATGATCACCAAGATCGGATCGATCTCTTCCGACTCGATCAGCTCATCGAGCAGCGCGCCGAGCCCAAGGAAATAGGGAAAGGCGCTCTGATCCTGTCCCACATCGGACAAGAGATAGAGCACCGGGAGCGGCCCCTCCGCGCTCGCCGGCAGGTAGGCGAAATAGCTCGGCGGACCCTCTCCGCCACCATCACGAAGTGAAGGCTGCGTCTCGACCGCCGGATCGCTCACGACCACCTCGACCACTTCACCTCGAGCAAGTGGACGAGACACTTCGACTACCTCGGCCCTCTCGCATCCGGCGAGCGCCGCGGCCGCGACAACAACACTCGATGACATCATGAACGCAAAGCGCATCATCCCGACCCTCCCAGCAGCCAGATCCAACGAACCCCTATGGTTCGCGCCCCGAATCGGCTCTTCCCGGAAAGGCCGACATACTCCTCACGCACCCGTTCCCCCCAATAAACCGCATCCACCTCGATCCGATGCGCCCCCCCGACGCGAACCGATCCGCCCGTCCGAATCGCCGCCGAGATCGACTGCTGTGGAAAGAGCGGCGTCGGCTCGGTCAGCGCCACATCGTCGATCACGACTCCCGCCCATGTGCGCGCCGGCCCCCAATCCCATTCCACCGACCAGGCGCCTATCCAGGCCAAGCGCCAGTCCACCCTCCAGTCGGAATCGGGCGCAGGTAGCTCGGCCGTCAGCCCCCCGAGCCACTCCCCGGCGCCGGAGGCCGAGATCGCCCCCGCATCGCGCCGGATCAACTCCAGCGTCATCGCCCCCCGTCGCACCGGCTGGTAGCGGCCCCCGATCCGGATCTCGGCGGGAGAATGGCGTTCGAAAGCCTGAGCTCCACTCCCTTCGACCTCGCTCGGCAATCCCTCGCTCCACTGTAGCGCCGCGGGCACGTCGGTCCGAGCTGCCGCCGCCGCGTCCCAGCGCGCGCGCACTCGCGATCTCCAGGCCGCCCCGATCGTCACGTGTGGATGCACCCTCGCCCAGATCCCCAACGAAGCGCCGAAACCTACGCCCGTCCCCTCACTCGAAAAATGCGTATAGAGGACCGAGAGGGGAGGAGCCAGCTCCGATGGGGTGGAGAGCACGCGTTCGATCTCCGCACTCCAGCGCTCGACGAAAACCGACGCGCCCGCCCGCACCGATCCACTCAGCTCGCCTCCGATCGACCCCATGAAGCGCCCCGCATGGACACGCGAGCGCCAGTCCACTCCCGCGTCGTCCCGCTCGTCGTCATAGCCCGGGGGGAGCGCCATCAGATCCCAGGCGGTGTCGCCCAGGAGATCAGGCTCGAAGGCCGCGCCGAATCTCCAGCGCCGGTGCCGCCAGACCACCGCCGCCTCGGGCAGCGCGAAGGTCCTCGTGCCGGTCGTCACCCGCAACCGCTGGTCGTAACCGGGTGCCGGAGAAAGAGGCGCCCATTCCGCCTCGTTCACCGAGAGATGAAGGCCCAACGCCACCGCACTCTCCAGCGGCAGGGCCGGATTGAGAGCCATCTCCACGGGCCCACCCGATCCCCGCGCCGCGCGGGTCATGACGCAAAAGGCGACGCAGAGAATCGAAAGCGATCGCCAAGCTCGACTCGAAAGCATCGGCCGACTCTACCCGATCGCCCCCTCTCCCGCCGCTTGTCCGCGACACCGATTCGTGTTCCACTCCCCATCTCATCGAATCAGGAGCCCCCATGCCCGCCAGGCACATCCTCGCGATCGACCAGGGAACCACCGGCACCACCACCCTCGTCTTCGACTCGAAAGGGCAGGTCGTCGGCCGGGGCTACTCGGAAATCGAGCAGCACTATCCCCGTCCCGGATGGGTTGAGCACGACGCCGACGAGATCTGGCGCTCGGTCGTTCGAACGGCGGATGCCGCCCTCGCCGACGCGCGGATCTCCGGCTCCGACTGCGCCGCGATCGGTATCACGAACCAACGCGAGACAACCGTCGTCTGGGATCGCGCCACCGGCCGACCGGTCCACCGAGCGATCGTCTGGCAGTGCCGCCGATCCGCCCCGATCTGCGACGAGCTTTGCGACGCCGGCCACACCGACACATTTCGCGACAAAACCGGCCTCGTCCTCGACGCCTACTTCAGCGGCACCAAGCTCACCTGGCTCTTCCGGAACCACCCCGATCTCGCCGTCCGCGCCACCAACGGAGAGCTCGCCTTCGGAACGATCGACTCCTGGCTGATCTGGCGCCTCACTCGAGGGCGGGTCCACGCCACCGATTTCACCAACGCCTCCCGCACGCTACTCTTCGACATCGATAAGAGGGTTTGGGATGATAGTTTGTGCGGGCTTCTCGGCGTCCCGCCGGCCGTCCTGCCCGTCGTTCTTCCCTCTTCCGAAGAGATCGGGTGCGCCGAAGCGGACGAGTTTCCGGCGAAAGGGGTTCCGATCGCCGGTGTCGCCGGGGACCAGCAGGCCGCCCTCTTCGGACAGGGCTGCATCCGGCCGGGCGATGCGAAGAACACCTACGGCACCGGCTGTTTTCTCCTCTTCAACACCGGCGAGGAACGCCACCGATCCCACCACGGCCTCCTCGAAACCCTCGCCGTGGGAGAGGACCTCGGCCCCTGCCACGCCCTCGAAGGATCGGTCTTCATCGGCGGAGCCTTGATCCAGTGGCTCCGGGACGAGCTGCGGATCATCGACTCGGCCGCCGATTCCGAAGTGGTGGCGCGGGAGTGCGACTCCTCGAAGGGAGTGCATGTGATTCCCGCCTTCGTCGGTCTCGGCGCTCCCTGGTGGGATATGCGGGCCCGCGGCGCCATCACCGGCCTCACCCGAGGCGCGGGACGGTCCGAAATCGTGCGCGCCTCCCTCGAGGCGATCGCCTACCAGAGCCGCGACGTCGCCGAAGCGATGGAGAAGGACGCGGGCGTCGCGATGCGCTGCCTCAAGGTAGACGGAGGCGCCACCGCCAACGACCTGCTGATGCAGTTCCAGTCCGACCTGCTCGGCATTCCGGTCGACCGCCCGGTCGTCTCGGAAACCACCGCCGCCGGCGCGGCCTACCTGGCGGGTTTGGCGGTCGGTCTCTACGCCGGCGTGGAGGAGCTCGCGGCGCTCCGCCGGAGCGAAGCGCTTTTCGAGCCGAAGATCAGCAAGGCCGAGGCCGACGCGCTACATGCCGACTGGTTGCGAGCTCTTGCCCGGGTTCGGATCAAAGGGTCGGCGAAGAGATAGCTACCCGGGTTTGCGCCCAGATGTGCCACGGATCTGGTCGATCGGTGAGTTCCGAAACCGCAGGAATAGTCGGGCTATTTCGAGATGGGATGAGAAGGCCGACCTCCCCGCGCGCAGTGCCACACTAGAGTGGCCTGCAGTATCAAACCCGGGGCCTGGTCGGCCGGAGATGGAGTGCGGATGGGATGCGAAAATAGCGTTCTATTCTCGCGCGAACCCTTAGTCGAGGAACCGCACCGAGGGGCCTTGCCTACGCCTTCGCGCACGCTCAGCGTGTCACGCAATGCTGGAGCGCGCTTCGCCCGGTCGATTCGGGTCCATTCAGGCCGGCAGGTTCGGTGTGCGCGGAGCCGCGGGGCGTGCCTGGCGATGTTTCACGGCGACCAGCGCACCAGTGAGCGGTCCCCCCAGGTCTTCAAGGCAGGATCGATGAGCGGAACACTGCTTTACCCCGCTGCCGCCCCGTGCTAGGCTGCCGACTCGCTATTCTTGCGCAACTCCACTAAAGAGAACGACTTGAGGGTTGCGCGGCAGGACGCGGTCGAATTCGCACCCCCGGGATCTCGGGAGGGCTATTCCATCTTCGCTCTCCAGAGGAACAGATGGCTCGCATACTGATCGTCGATGACGAGGACGAGCTCCGCGAGATGCTCGCCGAGACCGTTCGGTCGTTGGGACACGAGGTTCATACGGCTTCCGACGGAGACGTGGGGCTGCGCGTGTACAAGCAGCAACAGATCGATCTGGTGATCACAGATCTGAAGATGCCGCGCATGAATGGGCTCACTTTGCTTCGCGAAGTGAAGCTGGTTCGTCCAGATGCGGTCGTGTTGATGATCACGGCGTATCCGACCATCGATTCCGCGGTGCAGGCGATCAAGCTGGGTGCGTACGATTACATCACCAAGCCATTCAAGCTGGAGCAGATCGAGATCGTCGTTCGTCGAGCGGTCGAGAAGAAGCGACTGCTCGAGCAGCTCGGGCTCTTCCGCGGCATGTTCTGGCTGGCGCTCTTCTCGATCCCCTTCTGGATCATTCTCTGCGTGGTCTGGTTCTCTTACGTCAGCGGCAACTGAGGGTCGGCGAAGAAATAACTTCCCATGTTTGCATCCCATCTGCACCACATCTCCGGGCGATCGGTGAGCTCCGAAATCCTCGAAGTAGCGCTGCTACTCCTCCGGTTTCGGAGCTCACCGATCGCCCAGATCTGCGGCACATCTGGGCGCAAACCCGGGAAGTTTGTGTCTTCGCCGACCTTGAGGGTCGGCGCGTAGAAGGTCACCGGCCGAAACCGATCTCTTCCGCGAGAGGGCGTGCAGGCGCGCTCCCAAGCGATTCAGGAAAAAACTTGGCTACCAACAAGACTCAGGAACGAAACAAGAACCAGAGGCGGGCGCCGCAAAGGAAGGGCAGGAGCCGGCGCGCCGCCCCCGAGCCGGTCGCCCCCGCGGCCCACCGGCAGATCATCATCAACGAGCGGAAAGAGGAGACCCGCATCGCGATCATGGAGGATCACCGGCTGGTGGAACTGCTGGTCGAGCGGGAATCGGAGGAGCGGATCCTCGGGAATATCTACAAGGGCAAGGTGACCTCGGTGCTCCCCGGGATGCAGGCCGCATTCGTCGATATCGGGCTCGACAAAAATGCCTTTCTGCATTTCTCCGATGTATATCCCTGCCTGCCCGATCCCGATACCGATTTCGGGGAGGAGGGCCCCGAGGTTCCCGAGCAGCCCCCGGAGTCGATTTCCGATCTGCTTCAAAAGGGGCAGGAGATTCTGGTTCAGGTCACCAAAGAGGCTATCGGGACGAAGGGGCCGAGGGTCACGATGCACATCAGCGTGGCCGGCCGCCATCTGGTTCTGATGCCCGGAGCGGCGCAGGTCGGCGTCTCCAAGAAGATCGAAGACCGCGGGGAACGGAGCCGGGTCAAGGCGATCCTCGAAGAGGTGGTCGAGCTGGACGGTTTCGGCTTCATCGTGCGCACGGCGGCACAGGGGAAGGACCCCGAGGAGTTCACCGCCGATGCGAAGCACCTCGCGAAGACGTGGGAGCGCTTGAACGGCGAGGCCGAGAGCAAGAGTGCGCCGGCTTGTCTGCAGAAGGAGCTGACGCTGACTTCCGGGCTGATTCGCGACTTCTTCACCAGCGACATCGATGGTTTGGTGATCGATTCGAAGGAGCGCTTCGAGCGGATCGCTGCATACCTCGAGGATTTCGCGCCCGATCTGCGAAGCAAGATCACGCTCTACGAGGACGAGATTCCGATCTTCGACTGCTTCGAAGTCGAGCGAGAGCTCGAGGCGGCGCTCGATCGCAGGGTTCCGCTGCCGCACGGCGGCTATATCGGCATCGACCATACCGAGGCGCTGGTGGCGATCGATGTCAACACCGGCCACTACACCGGGCGTCGCGACCCGGAAGAGACGATTCTGAGGACGAATCTCGATGCGGCCCGCGAGATCCCAAGACAGCTGCGTCTGCGCGACGTCGGAGGGATCATCGTCATCGATTTCATCGACATGGAGGCGGAGGAGAACCGACAGAAGGTGTTGAGAGAGCTGCGTGCCCATTTACAGCGGGACCGCTCGCGCACCAAGACGCTGAAGGTGAGCGAAATGGGGCTGGTCGAGATGACGCGCAAGCGGGTCGGGCCATCACTCATGCAGCGCTTTTCCGAACGATGCCCCTGCTGCGGCGGTGAAGGGCGCGTGCTCTCGCGAGAAACGGTCGCGCGCCGGGTGGAGCAGTCTCTGATTCGATCGGCGGTTTATCTGTACGAGAGCGATGTCACGCTCTGGGCACATCCCCGTTTGGTGGATTATCTGCGGACCGAACACAAGAGCTCTCTGCGGAATCTGAAGAGGCTACACGGGCTCTCGATTTCGTTGCACGGCACCGAAGAGATGGGGCTGACGGGCTACAAGATCGTCTCGAGAGAGACGGGGCGCGATCTGACGGAGAAGGTCTGGGCCTGATCGGGCTTACTATTTGTGTGGGGGCGTCGGATCGGGGTTGGTCCGCCGGCTTATCCCAGGAGACTCCCCATGCACGGCATCGCTCTTATGGCCTCCGCCCTCATCGGAACCGGTCCTCAGATCACCGAACGATTGCCTGTCGCACCCGCTGCGTTCAGTGTTCTGTGGATTCAATGCAACGGCATTCTCTCCAACTACTCGATCGACGATCGGTATTCCGAGCTGCGCGACTTCATTCTCGCCCGGGGGGCGCAGCTCGATAGCTTCGATGCGGGCGATGTGGACGCGGGGGTTCTCGCGGGATACAGGGTGGTGATCGTCTCATTGGCTGCGAACTGGGACGAAACTTTCACCGCGGCGGAGGCGGCGGCCTTCGAGTCGTACGTCAGCGGGGGCGGCGGTCTCTATCTGTGGGGCGACAATCCGAACACGCCGAACGAGAATATTCAACCGATCGGCGACCACTTTGGACTGACCTTCGGCTCGGTATTCGTCCAGGATGACTGCTTTACGACGGTGCCTTGGGTCGTTCCACCGAGAGACGCGAAGCTACTGCTGGGAGGGAGTGTCTTCGGGGGGGAGGGATGGTTGAAAGACGTCTTTCACAACTACTCGGGACGCTATGTGGAGCACGTCGGCGGACGGGTGGCGGGACTCGGAGATGTGAGCGCCTATAGCAACGATCGCTGGGGTCAGGCGGACAACACCGCGCTGCTGATGGGGGTTGGGCGATGGTTGGCTAATTGAGCGGATTTCGTTGGAGAAGCCTCTCGAGCAAGTGATCGACCCATTCCGTCACACCCCCGCCGGTCTGGGCCGAGGTGTGGTGGGCGCGATCTCCGGAGCGGAGGGGCGCCAGGTTTCGGTCGAATGTGGGGACATCGAAGGGGAGGTGGGGCAGCAGGTCGGTCTTGGTGAGGACGACCTCGTGGGCGGCGCGAAAGAGCGCGGGGTATTTGGCGGGCTTGTCTTCGCCCTCGGTCACCGAGAGCAGGGCGACCATGAGGTCTTCGCCGAGGTCGTAGCTCGCCGGGCAGACCAGGTTTCCCACGTTTTCGATGATGAGCAGCTCGGGGCGGTGCGAGAGGATCCGCTCGAGATGGTCGTGGGTCATGGCGGCGTCGAGATGACAGGCGCCGTGGGTTTCGATCTGAAGGGCGGGGATGCCGGCGCGCTCGAGGCGCCGGGCGTCGTGGTCGGTTTCGACGTCTCCGACCAGGGCGGCGATCCGCAGATGAGGCTTCAGATGTGGCGCCATGGCGGCGATCAGGGCGGTCTTGCCCGCTCCGGGCGAGCCGGCGATGTTTAGGGAGCGAACTCCCCGAGAGCGAAGGGTGGAGCGGACGCGCTCGGCGATCGTGTCGTTCTCTTCGAGCACGCGACGGCGCAGCTCAATTCTGGTGTTGGCGGGGATCATGCTCTACCTCTAGGGCGGTGATTTCGAGCTCCCGGCCTCCCTCGAGTCGGATTCGGGGGGAGGCGCATTCGGGGCAGCTCCAGGTGAGGGTGTCCGGCGTGTCGTTCGCGCCGCAGGCTTCGCAGCGAAGGCTGGGGATCGAGGGGATGACCAGGAGGCGAGCGCCTTTGGTGGGGATGGTTGGCGGCGCGTCGAGGTCGGTCCAGATCTCGCTATCCCCCTCGGCCAGGGCGCCGAAGGCGAAGGACAAAGCGTTGGCATCGACACCGGAGAGCAGTCCGACGCGGACCTCGACGGAGGCGAGGCGGGCGCCGGGACCTTCGTGCTCGAGCACACTTTCGGTTGCGATTCGCAGGATGTTCCGGGCGATCCCTGTTTCGTGCATGGAGATTGGAGTGGGGAGGGAGTGGGGATATTCAACAGATCCGCGGGAGGAGCTCGCCGGTGGGCGCGTCGATGAAGCGGCGCCCGCCCATGAGTGTGTCGAGCACGGCTCGGCGAGCCGGCGCGGCTTCGATGCGGCCGATGATCGCTGCGTCTTGGCAGAGGGGTTGCCGGGATAGGGCGTCGAGCGCGGGGCGCGCGGCGTCGGGCGCGACAACGGCGACGAATCGCCCTTCGCTCGGGACGTGGAGTGGGTCGAGGCCCAGGATTTCGAGTGCTCCGCGCACTGGCGGGCGGATCGGGAGCTTCGATTCTTCGATGAGGACGGCGAGGCCGGCGGCACGGGCAAGATCGTCGAGGGCGGTGGCGAGGCCACCGCGCGTGGGGTCGCGCATCCAGCGGATCGCTTCGGGGCCCACCGCGGCGCGCATGGTAGCGATCGTTTCGGCGAGTGGAGCGACATCGCTCTCGATCGGGGCGCTCACGGGGATCCCTTCGCGCTCCAGCAGCACGGCCACGCCGTGTTCAGCCAGGGGTCCGCTGACCAGCACGGTGTCGCCCTGCCGCACGCGATCGGGTGAGGGGTGGGGGCCGGGAGGGAGTTGACCGATGCCGGTGGTGGTAATGAAGAGCCCATCGGCGGCGCCTCTTTCGACCACCTTGGTGTCGCCGGTGACCACCGGCACTCCCGCCTCGCGGGCGGTCGATGCTGCGGATGAAACGATCCGCTCGAAGAGCTCGGTCTCGAACCCCTCCTCGATGATGAGCGCCATGCTGAGGGCGAGGGGCTCCGCGCCGGCCACCGCGAGGTCGTTGATCGTGCCGCAGATGGCTATGCGACCGAGGTCGCCGCCGGGGAAGATCGGTGGGCGGACGACGAAGGAGTCGGTGGTGAAGGCGAGGCGCTCACCGGGTGGGGCGGCGAGGATGGCGCTGTCGCCCAGGGCAT
>NYZA01000016.1 GCA_002686955.1 Gemmatimonadota bacterium | reverse complement strand
TTGCGCGCGCATCGCTCGTGCTCCTCGTTGTGGGTGACGGGGAGACGATATGACGCGCGGCGGGGTCTGTGAAGAACGCCGCACTTTGACCGCTTACTTTCGCATTGCGTGTTCCCTTCAGTGTTTACTGCGTTTGAGCGTGCTCCAACTCGTTTGAGCGATGCTCGTCTCCGGAATCTTGCGGAACTTCTGGATGCGATTGAGCGTTACGTCTCCAGCGTAGACATATCCAGAGTCGTCTACAGCTAGGCCAGCAATGTCTAGAAATTCGCCTGGCGCCGTCCCGTGCCCCCCAAAGAGTGCGAGCAGATCAAATTGGGAATCCCGCTTCTCGATGTGCCATGGACCCGACCAGCGAAGCACATGGATATCGTCGTTGTTGTCGGTCGCGATATGCAGCGTTGAGTAGCCGCTCCCAGAGCCATCGAGAAGAAGATCACCGAGAGGTTCGTACTTCACCGGTCCGCGGGCGTGGATGTACGCGACGTCCATCGCAAGCGCTGCGTCCCAGCCGAAGGCGATGTCGCTGGGGGAGGAAAGAGGTGGCTCGTAGAGCCAGTGCGAGTGAAAGTCTCCCTGTCTCGTGAAGACCAGTACCCCGCGATTCAAATCGGTCACATAAAGGAGGCCGTCCGGCCCTATTTCGAGGCCCCAGTTCATGTGAAAATCATCGGGGCCATCGCCTGCCTGCCAGAACGAGCGGATGAACTCCCCTTCAGGGGAGAAAACTTGGATCCGTGCCGGCTCACCAGTTCCAGGGTGAACATCGCTGACATAAACGTCCCCCCACGGCGCAACCGTGAGCCCCCTGATACCGACAAAGCGGCCAGGCTCCTCTCCTGGCTCGCCCCAGCTGTCCAGGAACACCCCGGTGCTGGTGAACCGCTGAATGCGCAGCCCGTGCAGCTCGCCAGTGTAGATCGTACCATCCGGAGCGACGGCGATCGAATTGACCGCTTGAAACTGCCCCGGCTCGTCTCCTGGCTCACCCCACGCCAACATGAATTCGTAGCTCTCTGGCAGACTTTCGACTGCTGACCGCCCCGGTCCTTCAGCAGCGAGCCCGGCAGGGTCTCTCGCCGTGTCCATACAGCCCCATACCGGCGGCACGCCGCAAATATACGCAACAGCGACTGCGGACAACTTCATTGGAACTCCAAGCGCGTGAACAGATTCAAGATGAAAGGGCTCCACGCAAGGATTGTGTTGCGCATCAAGCTCTGGCCGGAAGAGCTCGTCTCAGACTCCCCCAGCGTTGAACGGTGGCCTGGCCGCCAAAGAGGCCATTTTTGGGACTTCCGCCCTGGGCCCCCACGCTTCCTCGAGCGGACCGTAGGTCGGCTTGCGTAGCGGATAGGCACTCCAAACCGGCTTTTCGCCATTCAGTGTAGCCAACACGCCAGCACTGTCGCCCCTCTCTTCTCTCGATTCTCTCGCCGGATCGCCTCTCCCCCGATCATTGCGGAGCTGTCCACCGAGACATTCTGGAGAATCCGGTACGAGTGCTCGACAGCAGGACACGACTTCGACCGCCCTCACCGATGCTGAGCGCGGCGCCAAGCCGGTCCGATCTCGGCCGATGAGTCGGGCATGGCCAACTCCACCCACGTCCAGAAGACCTACGACCACCGGCTCCGCGACCTCGTCCACCGGACCGGCGACCTGAGCATCGCCACGAAGATCGGCGTGCCTCGATCCACAGCCGCCGGCTGGATTGCCCGCGCGCCCCAGGAGGTCGTGAGCCTGGACATTCTCGACCTCACCCGGCTGGAGCTGGAGCGAGAGGTGATCAAGCTGACGCGGAGGGTCGAGAGGCTCGGGGCAGTCGCGCGCCTCCTGCTCGTCGTGGTCCGGCTCGCCGGCTGCCGTGCCGTCCCGGACGGTACAGCGAAGAGCAGGATCCTGGATGCCGTCGACCGCGCTGGGGAGGCCCTCCCGTTGCGCGCCACTCTGCGGGTGCTGGGGATCTAGCCGGCCCGATACCACGCCTGGCGTCGCGCCCAGGCTGGCTGCCAACTCGAGGATCGGTCCAGCTGCCCACGGTCCTCGCCCACCCAGCTCACGGCCGAGGAAGTGGCGACCGGGCAGGAGATGGCCCTGTCGCCCGACTACCGCCATGTCCCGACCGGCCCCCTGGCCGTCCTTGCCCAGCGACTCGGGAGAGTATTCGCCTCACCCTCGACCTGGTACCGACTCGTCCGAGATCGCGGATGGCGCCGACCAAGGCGACGCATTCACCCCGAAAAGCCGAAGATCGGCCTCCGGACTACACGACCCAATGAAGCGTGGCACATCGACAACACCGTCATCCGGCTGCTCGACGGGACCCGGGTCTATCTCCATGCGGTAATCGACAACTTCTCGAGGCGGATCCTGGCCTTCCGGGTCGCCGAACGATTCGCGGTCGGGAATACCGTCGCCATCCTGCCCAACGCGGCCAAGGCCGGGTCAGCCATAGATGGCCCACCGAGCGTGATCGCGGACCAAGGAGTCGAGAACGTCAACGCCCAAGTTGACGAGCTCATCGAGTCCGGCCTCCTTCGCCGCCTCCTCGCGTTCACGGAGATCAAGTTCTCGAACTCGATGATCGAGGTTTGGTGGCGGCAGCTGAAACACCAACATCTATTCCTCCACTCCCTGGACAGCTTCCAAACCGTGTCCAGGCTCGTGAAGTTCTACGTCGAGGCCCACAACGGCGAGATTACGCACTCTGCCTTCCAAGGCCAGACACCCGATGAGATCTACTTCGGGACCGGAGGCCATGTTCCCAGCCAGCTCCAGACTGCCCGGGAGGACGCCAGGCTGGCCCGCATGTCCGCCAATCGGTCGCTCTCGTGCGAGGTTTGCGTCGAGCCCATGCTCCAGCCTAAATGAGGAGGGGGTAGAGCACGTCCATCACCGTGGTGGCCATCACAGAAGAGCTCGATCATGCTCGTGAACCGTGAGGCCCGTGGCCGTCAGGTTCGCGAACCGCGAAATCAGGACTGAGACGACGGCCTGATCGGTGCTCAGCCCACATCTGCCGTCCCGGATGCCCAACTCCCGCCCGGCTTGTCGAGTAGTCGTACAAGATTCTCTAGAATGTCTTGGAGGACAGCTCGGTTGGCGGGCAGAGCAAGAGGGGATTCGGGAGCAAATCGAGGCCCACGAGGCCGCAGATCGCTCCTACGTCGACGAGGGCATCAAACTCCTCGAACTCTCGCAACGTGTTGCTGCACTATTCGTTACGCAGCCTGCCCGCGAGAAACGCCGTTTGCTCGATTTCGTGTTATCGAACTCGACCTGGGGCACAGACGGACTAAACGTGAAGTTCCGCCAACCCTTTGATATGCTTGCCGTTGCAAACGCCGAGCACAAAGCAGAAAGAGCCGCCGGACTCGATTCCGACGGCCCTTGTCCTAGTTGGCTCCCCGGGTAGGATTCGAACCTACAACCTAGTGATTAACAGTCACCCGCTCTGCCGTTGAGCCACCGGGGAATATTTTGTGTTCTGAACTGTCGGCTCTCGAGAGTGGAGGATGCTACCTCTCGATCGGCTTTTCGATCCACTCTCTTCGTGCAGTGACTACTCGTCTACCAGCTCCATCGACTCCGGCTTGTGGGTGAGCTGGAGGATCGCCATCGGGGCGTCATCGCCTTGGCGGTAGCCGAGGCGGATGACCCGCGTGTAGCCACCGTTGACCTCCTTGTAGCCGGGTGCGATCTCGTCGAAGAGTCGTTGCAGGGCTTTTGGCTCCTGGATGAAGCGCGCCGCCTGCCGGCGGGCGTGCAGATCGCCCCGCTTTCCAAGGGTGATCATGCGCTCCACGTAGCGGCGTCCGTACTTCGCTTTGGCCAGCGTCGTGCGCACCTCGCCGTGATTGAACATGGCAGTGGTCAGATTTCGGAACATCGCCCTTCGATGCGAGGCGGTCCGGTTCAGCTTGATCGTTCTCTTCTTGTGCCGCATGGCAGTCCCTATCCGGCGATCGTCGCCTCGGTCGATTCGTCCACTTCAGTGTCCGCTGCCGGCGCACCCTGTGGGGGAATGAAACCCTCGACCTCCATCGCGAAGCCGAGTCCGTACTCGGAGAGGATCTCCTTGAGCTCCACCAGCGACTTGCGACCGAAGTTGCGGTACTTGAGCATTTGCGGCTCGGTCTTCTGAACCAGATCGCCCAGCGTTCGAATATTCGCCATCCGCAGGCAGTTGGCCGAACGCACCGAGAGCTCGAGCTCGTCGACGGGACGCCTGAGCAGATCCTTCATGCGCTCCAGCTCCTCGTCGTGCTCCTCCTCCTCTTCGATCTCCGGCTCCTCTTCGAAGGTGATGAAGAGTTGGAGATGGTCCTTGAGGATCTTGCCGGCGAAGGAAACCGCATCCTCGGGAGAAACGGTTCCGTCGGTGTGGACTTCGAGCGTCAGCTTGTCGTAGTCGGTTCGTTGCCCGACACGGGTATTACCAACTTCGTAGAGCACACGGGTCACCGGCGAGTACACGGCATCGACCGGAATCGTGCCGATCCCCGAACCATCCAGCGCGCTTCGGTCGACCGGTACGTAGCCTCGGCCGGTGGTGATCTCCGCCTCGAGCTGGAACTTGCGGTCTTCGGTCGCGGTCGCGATATGAAGATCGTGATTGAGAATCACGATCTCTGGGTCCGGCTCGATATCGGCCGCGGTCACCGGCCCCTTGCCGCTGTGCGATATGCGGATCGTTTTCGGCTCGATGTCCGCAAGAAGTTTCACGCGCAAACGCTTGAGCGCCAACACGATTTGGCTCATGTCTTCGAGCACGCCGGGCAATGTCGAGAACTCGTGCTGCACACCCTCGATTCGCACCGCGGTGACCGCGGCACCGTGAATCGACGATAGGAGCACACGTCGCATCGCATTGCCCAGGGTGTGTCCAAATCCCCGTTCCAGGGGCTGCACAACGAACTTCCCGTAGCGATCGGTGGTCGTCTCTTTTTCGACCTCGACGCGCTTCGGCATGGTCAGGCTCTTCATCTTCATCTTCATAGCATCAGTTCCTTGACCGGAATCGGAAACCTCCCGCCCCACGATTCGGGCGGCTGCCCCTCGCAAGGGTCCGGAAGGAAACAAACGTGTCGGATCGCGCCGAGATTCGGGTCAGATTCGGCCGATCCGATTGAGTGCAACCGCAGGCGTAGTCGCAGCCTACGTCGAGGATTGCACGATTGCGGCATCGGTCGAAGATGGCCCGAAGATGGGATGCGAGGTGACACGTTTGTTTCTTTCCGGACCCTAGCTACTTGGAGTAGAGCTCGACGATCAGGTGCTCCTCGATCGCAAGATCCACATGGTCTCGTCTCGGCTCCGACATCACGCGGCCCGCGAAGGTTTTCGCGTCCATCTGCGTCACCCAGTCGGGCGTCGTTCCGAGACCCTTGACGGCACGGCCGGCGGCCACGTACTGGCTCTGACGGCTGCGATCTCGTTCCCGGACGGCGATCTCGTCCCCCACCCGTACTTGGTACGAGGGGATGTCGACCGTTCGCCCGTTTACGGCGATATGGCGATGGCGAACCATCTGTCGCGCCGCCTTCCTTGATGGGGCCATGCCCATCCTGAAAACGACGTTGTCGAGGCGCATCTCGAGCAGCCGCAGGAGATTCTCTCCCGTGACGCCCTTCATGCGGTCCGCTCTGGCGAAGTAGTTGCGGAACTGTCGTTCCAGCACTCCGTAGATCCGCTTCACCTTCTGCTTCTGGCGAAGCTGCTGCCCGTAGTTCGAGACCTGGCGGCGTCCGCCTCTCTTCGACTTGTCGCCGGGAGAGAAGGGCCTCTTTTCGTACGCGCATTTCTCGGTGAAACACCTCTCCCCCTTGAGGAAGAGCTTCATCTCTTCGCGGCGGCAGAGTTTGCACACCGCGTCGGTATAGCGAGCCATTCTGGAATCTCCTGGAGCGCGTTGCGCTCCCTACGCCAACCCCCGGGGCCCATGCCTCAGGCTGGTGGCGGGTTCTTGCAAGAGTCGTCAGACGCGACGCCGCTTCGGTGGACGGCAACCGTTGTGGGGAATCGCCGTCACATCCTTGATTTGCGAGATGTCGAGTCCTCCGGCGGCGATCGATCGGATCGCCGCTTCGCGACCGGATCCCGGTCCCTTCACCCAGACCTCGACGTTTCGCATGCCCAGTTCATAGGCTTCGCGAGAAGCCTCTTCACCAGCTAGCTGCGCCGCGAAAGGCGTGCTCTTGCGTGAGCCTTTGTAGCCGACCTTTCCGCCGGTCGACCAGCTCACCACTCGCCCTTGGGTGTCGGTGATCGTGACCGCCGTGTTGTTGAACGTCGCCTTGATATGGGCGACGCCATTGGCCTCGACCTGAATCTTCTTCTTCTTGACTCTCGATGTTGAGCGTCTTCGGCCCATTCGAATCTCCTAAGCCCGGGTCGTCCAACACCGTCCGCGGACGGCACCGGATCGAGGGCCGTGCTACCTGGGCTTCTTCTTCCCAGCGATGGTGCGTCGCGGCCCCTTGCGGGTCCGTGCATTGGTACGGGTGCGCTGCCCACGCACCGGCAGTCCACGACGGTGGCGCAGTCCACGAACGCAGCCGATGTCCATCAAACGCTTGATGTTCATCGCCACCTCCGTGCGTAGCGCACCTTCGACCCGAACATTGGCCTCGATCTGCTTGCGAATTCGCGTTACGTCATCGTCCGTCAGATCTCGGCAGCGTCGATCGGGATCGACTCCGGCTTCGCGCAGGATTTGCTGAGACGTGGTCAGGCCGATCCCATAGATATAGGTCAACCCAGTCTCGACGCGCTTGTCGTTGGGAATGTCCACGCCGGCGATTCTTGCCACGGTCTACTCTCCGTTCGCCACGGGACCGCTGATCGATCCGCGACTTGACCCGCCTTGGCGGATCCGTTCATGGGGTTTGGTCAACCCTGGCGCTGTTTGTGCCTGGGGTTGGCTGGACAAATCACCCGCACCACTCCGCGGCGTCGGATGATTCGACACTTCTCACACATTTTCTTGACTGAAGGCCGAACCTTCATCGGCGCTGTCCTCCAGACCTTTCGGCCTACTTGTAACGATAGACGATGCGTCCTCGGCTCAAATCGTAGGGCGAGAGCTCTACGGTCACTTTGTCGCCGACCAAGATACGGATGTTGTACATCCGCATCTTTCCGGATATGTGCGCAAGCACGACGTGTCCATTCTCCAGTTCGACTCGAAACATCGTATTCGGAAGAGGTTCGAGAACCGTTCCTTCTACCTGAATCGCGCCTTGCTTGCCGACTTTTCTTGCGCCGGTCTCTTCCGTTCCAGTGCCTTGCGCGGCCGCGCCTTTTTTCTTCTTCGGATTTCGACCGCGATTATAGCCTCGCTTGCCGATAACGCTTTCCTCCGCCCGGGTAGATGCTGCCTATTGGTCCAGGAACTCCGGATCGGCAACGGTGAGGATCACCGGCCCGTCTTCGGTGATCGCGACGGTATGCTCGAAGTGGGCCGACAGTGTCCGATCCGCCGTAACGATCGTCCACTCGTCATCGAGCAGCTCCACTTCGTAGGTGCCGATATTGATCATCGGCTCCAGTGCCAGCACCATGCCGGTCTTGAGACGAACACCTCGACCAGCTCTTCCGTAGTTCGGAATCTGTGGCGCCTCGTGCATCTCTCTGCCGATGCCATGACCGACGAGCGCCCGAACGACGGAGAAGCCCGCGTCCTCGGCCGCGCCCTGAATCGCCGCTGAGACATCACCCAGGCGTCCACCGGGAAGTGCCTTGGCGATTCCCGCGGCGAGGGCCGCCTGCGTGGCCGCCAGGAGCCTGCCTGTTTCATCATCGATCCGGCCGATCGGCAGCGTCGCGGCTCCGTCCCCGTGGAAACCGCCCGATGAGGCACCCACGTCGATTCCGACGATATCGCCCTCCTGAAGAGCTCGACCGTCGGGCACCCCGTGAACCACCGCCTCGTTGACGGAGGTGCAGATCGCCGCCGGGTAGGGCGGCTCCCCGTAGCCCAAGAAGCTCGGGACTGCGCCCTCTCCACGGATGTAGTCCTCCGCGATCCCATCGAGCTCCTTCGTCGTGACACCGGGCGCGGCGTGACGGCGCATCAGCGCGAGTGTATTCGCGACGATGCGGCCGTTCTTACGAATCAGCTCGATCTCTCGGTCGGACTTCAGCGTGATCACCCAGTGGACTCCAGCGCCGACACGATACTCGCGGCCACATCCTCGATGCTCTGGAACCCATCGATCCGTCTCAGGATTCCTGCCTTTTCGTAGTACTCGAAAAGAGGCACGGTCATGTCGTGGTAGACCGTCAGACGGTTGCGTACGGTTTCTTCCGTGTCGTCTGAACGGCCCCGACCGAGCATTCGTTTCGTGAGCTCCCTTTCGGGAACCTCCAGGGCGACGACATGCCCGAGACCGCGGTCTTCGAGCTGCGCATCGAGCGCCCGCGCCTGCGCGGTATTGCGAGGAAAGCCGTCGAGGATGAACCCCTCTTCCGCATCCTCATTCGCGAGCCGCTGCATCAACATTCCGATTACCAGATCGTCGGGCACCAACTCGCCACGATCCATGATCGCCTTTGCCCGATTGCCGAGCTCTGTGCCTTCTCGAACCGCGGCCCTCAACATGTCACCGGTGGCAACATGGGGAATTCGGTATCGATCGATCAGATACTCTGCCTGTGTTCCCTTTCCCGAACCTGGCGGACCGAGGAGCATCATTCGCATCACTTATCTCCGCCCACGAACGCGACCGCTCTGCATGAAGCCCTCGTAGGAGCGCATCACGAGGTGGGACTCGATCTTCTGCATGGTGTCGAGCACCACGCCAACTACGATCAAGAGCCCGGTTCCCCCGAGCTGCCAGGCGATCGGCGCGTTCAACCACTGAGCGAGAAAGGCCGGGATGATGGCGATGAACGCCAGGTAGATCCCGCCGGGAAGCGTGATGCGCGTCAAAACGCGATCGATGTACTCCGCTGTCTTCTTGCCGGGCTTGATCCCCGGAATGAACCCGCCGTACCTTTTCATATTGTCGGCGAGGTCGACCGGGTTGAAGACGATCGCCGTGTAAAAATAGCTGAAGCCAACAATCATGAGACTATATGTGATCACATAAACGGGGCTGGTCGGAGTCGACCAGCGCATGATCGTGTCGGCCAAGGTCGTTCCCGGAAAGAGCTGCGCCACCATCGACGGAAACATCATCAACGACTGAGCAAAGATGATCGGCATTACACCCGAGGTATTGACCTTGAGCGGAATGTGGGTCTGCTGGCCACCGTAGGCCTTTCGCCCGACCATTCGACGCGCATACTGCACGGGAATGCGTCTCTGCCCCGTGGTGATCGCGATGATCCCAGCCACCATCGCCACCGTAATGACGAGCAGTGCGGCCAGGTGCGCGTAGCCGAAATCGCTCCCGGGAATGCTGAGCTTCTGAACGGTGTTGCTCACATCTTGCGGATAACGCGCGATGATACCGATCGTGATGATCAGCGAGATTCCGTTGCCGATTCCACGCTCGGTGATCTGCTCGCCGAGCCACATCACGAAGATCGTGCCGGCAGTGAGTGTGAGCATCGACAAAAGCATGAACCCGTTCGGGTTCATCGTGATCGCGTCTTGGCCCAAGAGCGCGGGCAACGAACGCGAGATCCCCGCCGACTGAATCAGACCCAGAAAAACCGTTCCGTAACGGGTGAGTTGGTCGATTCGCTTCCGGCCCTGGTCGCCCTCTTTCTGCAGTTTCTCGAAATACGGGACCACGGCGGTCGCGATCTGCATGATGATAGACGCGCTGATATAGGGCATGATGCCCAGCGCGAAGATCGAGGCGCGCGACAGATTTCCGCCGGCGAACATGTCGTACATCTTGAACATGTTCCCAGCTTGCTGTTCGAAGAACTGTTGGATCACCGCCTGGTTCACGCCAGGCAGCAAGATGTGCCCGCCGACGCGGTACACGATCAGGAGCGCAACGGTGAATCCGATGCGCGCCCGGAGTTCCGGAATCTTGAACATGTCCCGGAAGCTGCCGATCATTTCAAAACCTCGGTGCTTCCTCCGGCGCCGGCGATCTTCTCGCCGGCCGACTTCGAAAACGCATGGGCCGTGATCGTCACGGCACGAGAGATCTCGCCCTGCCCCAAGACTTTGATCGGCCCGCGCCCCTTGACGAGACCGGTCGAGCGCAAGAGCTCGGGGCCAACCTCGTCCACGCCCTCGAGCGCGGCGATATCACCGAGGTTCACGACCCGGTACTCCTTGCGGAAACGATTGTGGAAACCACGCTTCGGGACCCGGCGTTGGAGAGGCATCTGCCCTCCCTCGAAACCGACGTACTGCTTGCTGCCGGCCCGGGCACCCATGCCTTTGTGGCCACGCCCGCATGTCTTCCCCCGCCCCGCCGCGTGACCGCGACCGGCGCGCTTGCGCTTCTTGATGGCGCCTTCGGCGGGTGTCAGCTCTGCCAAGTTCATTGACCTGTCCTCGAGTGGTCGGATCTAACCGACCGTCTCCACCTCGACAAGGTGGGAGATCTTGTTGACCATGCCGCGAACGCTCGGCGTGTCTTCATGCTCGACGCTCTGATGGAGGCGATGGATGCCGAGCGCACGCACCGTGCGCTTCTGCGTGAAATGACGACCGATGGCGCTTCGTCGCTGCGTGATGCGGATCTTGCCCATTACTCCACCTCCACGGCCATGCCGAAGACCTGGCGCACATCGATGCCCCGGCGCGCGGCGACCTTGCCCGCCGTCTGCAGCGAGTTGAGCCCCTGCATCGTCGCCTTGACCACGTTGTGAGCGTTCCGGGAGCCGTAGCTCTTCGTGAGGATGTCGGACACCCCCGCCATCTCGAGAATCGCGCGCACGGCGCCTCCCGCGATCACTCCGGTTCCTTCGGCGGCTGGCTTGAGCAGGACACGGCTCGCACCGAACTTCCCGACGATCCGGTGCGGAATCGTTCCTTTGCTTATCGGAATCTCGACCATGTTGCGGCGG
>NYZA01000015.1 GCA_002686955.1 Gemmatimonadota bacterium | reverse complement strand
TTTTCCGCACCACCGATAGTAGGGCGATATGACAAGTAGGCCCAAAGGGGCTCGTTCCGGGCAACTGGGGCCTTCTTCAATTCAATAACGAAACTTCTTCACGAATTATTCGGGCTAGATCTTTCTCACTGTGATCTGTTTGCAGCAGATCGTCGGAATGTCGCGGTGCGACGCTGGCGCCGCCGGTGGCGGATGCAGGGAGCTCTCGGGATGCTGAGTCAGCTGTGACCTCGGCGGTGTCCGGAATCTTAAGGAGAGGCAGGCCGTCCTCTCCGGGATATAGTGCCGGGTCGTCTTCGGTTTCCTCGCGAGAATCGAAGCGGAACCGTTTTCCATCGAGAACTAGGTGCTCGTGAATTTGGTCGGGCATTTCGTCAATGACGGCAATGTCCCGCGCTGACTCGCGGTAGTTGAGTAGTCGGTTTCTTCTCGTCGTATCGAGGAGTTTTGTGCGGATAATCTCAAGGGCCTGATCGAAATAATCTGTGTCCACTTGGGGTGTCTTTGGGGTGTCGGACACGCTGACCTCTCATGGTGCTTGCCGTACGCTGAACTGCGAGGAGTGCAGTTCAACACCTCAGCCCGATCGTGTCCATCACTCGACGGGAAAGTCCCACGGTGCGGCGTTTGGGGCTTGGGCAACAGCGTTAGTTATTCATTGAGGAGCATTACAAACCAAGCTGGTCGAAAGTTCAATGGATACGGATCTGTAGGTCGATGCAGTGACGATGTTCGGGTGAACTGGTGGAGGAAACGCGGAATGAATTCGTGGGCCTCCGCGATGGTTACGCGCCTCTTTGCGCGTTCAGCCTAGGTGCTACGCTTTCCTCCCCCCGGGTGATGGCTGTGCACAAATGCGAACTGGGCGAGCAGCTGCTTCCGCTCGCCTCGCTTCGCAGATCTTTGACTTCGTCGCTGGTGGCTTCGCGAACCGTATCACCAGCAAGCTGCTTCTTCCCGCCTTCAAGGAAATCCTTGCTCCAGCGGCAGTAGAGGTTCGAGGGAATGCCTTCACGTCGGCAGAGCTCGGCGACGCTTTGCTCGCCTCGCAGCTCTTCGAGGACGACCCGGATCTTCTCTTCCAGAGAGAACTTCCGCCGGGTCCTTCGGCGGATCTCTCGCACCGCCGCTTCGCTCGTTTGCTTCTTCTGCTTCTCCATATCGAGACACTCCTCGGGGTCCTCCAGACCCCCTGATATGTCTCCTAGCTCAGGAGGGGCTGGAGTCCGAATCCTGTTGACGGGCTACAGATTCAGCCCCCGTGGGTGCGTCTGGGTTCGGATTGGGTGCGAGCGATCTTAGAAACCGCGATGATCTCGCCTTCGACCTCGTTCACGACACGCGACACACGTTCGCGTCCTGGGCGCTCGAAGGCGGGCGCTCGCGATGATCGTCTTCTCGGTGATCGTCATCGGCTTCATTGGCGCAGTGGACCAGTAGACCTAACCAACGGAGGTATAGCCATGGGACTGTTCAGAAAGAAGTGGCACACCCACTCGCCCGAAGATCGCGCGAACTTCACCGAGCGCTATGCGATGACGATGGTCAACGCTCATAGCGCCGGCGAGAAGTGGCCGACGGAGAAGGAAGAGGCGCTTGCTCTCGTACATCACGCGCTAAAGACCCACGGCTTGAAGGCGAACGATCGCGAGGCAGCCGAGATCCACGTCGCTGCGAGTTTGCGAACGGGCGAGCTTGTCTACGAGCGAATGTCTCCACAGGAGCAGGCCGAGGTCAACGCTCGAATGGGCGGAAAGGGATGATCCGGGTGCGCGGCCGCGTACGGTGCTAGTTCGGTATCTTGCTGGCCTTGCCAGCGTCTGGTGCACCTTGCGGCGCCCCGCGTGCCGCTCGGGAGAGAGAGACTGATGAGCCTCTTTTCGAAGAAGACGAAATTCGAGAATCTGTCGCCGGCTCAGCGCGAGGAGTTCATCCTCAACGTCGCCGAACTCTATTTGGATAGCTTCGACCGCTGGGGCCGCTTTCCGCCCGGTCCCGAGTCGATCGCGTCGATCAAGCTCGGCGCTCGAAACTACGGATACAAAGTCTCGCTCGTCCAGTGCGGCGAGATCCATGAGGCCGCGCTAATCGGGGCTAGGGAGATGGCGCGGAGCAGGCGCACGTAGCCCGGTCCGACTATCGAGGCATCCTCCGAGCCGCTGCGACTAGCGGCCGGGTTCGGCGAACGAGTTTAGCCAGCGATCCACGATCGCTCTCTCCTTGCTCTTCCGCAGTTCGTTCTTCACGCGCACTCCTGAGCTGAGTTCCGTCGTGAAACTCTAGTCCAGCCGACAAGCGCCGCGGTCGACGGGCAGGGCACTCGTGGGCGGGGCGATCAACCGCGATCTGGTGACGCGGAGTGACGTTTCCCGAGTTCGGTGACGATCTGGATGCCGCTCGGTGCCGCTGCGTGCCGTGATCTGCCGCATCGAGAGCGCAAGTCCCCGTCACTTCGAGCCCTTTCTTCGGTTTCCCAAGCTGAGGGTCGCCGGTTCGAGACCGGTCCCGCGCTCCACTTTTCCCCTTCCATCCCAGGGCTTTGCGTCCTCGGCCGACTCGGAGGAGGCGTTCGGAACGCTGGCTTCCTTGGTGGCGGTCCAGAGCTATTCCGAGTAGCGATTGAACAGATCAAGAAGCTCGGTGCGGGCGTTCCTCAGATAGGCGTTGAGTGTCGCGATCTCTCCACGGGGCCACGAGCCATTAGTACATTCTTGCCTTTGACCACCTAGAAGCGATTACGAAGTCGCCACTCAGCCCTACGAGTTCCCACGAATGAACTCTCTCGAATAGTCGAGGATTGTCGAGTAGTAGGTGAAAGCTTGACCGCACGTGACGTATGGATGCCGGAGGTATTCAGCGGCACCACGACGCAGATAGGTCTCGGGGTCGCGGTACAGACTCTTCCCTTCCGATGTGAACCCACCCTTTCTGTTAAGAAGCTCTAGCGCCTGGACCAATGTCGCCTTTAGGTCGTAGTGCGGCTTCGTATGCTCACATGCACGAGCTACCGAACTGTATGTTAGGAGCCTTATGAGGATCTCACTTACCTGCTCGCTCGAATGAAGTCTCGGAATCGGTTCGACCTGACCATTTCCTGATGACGGAACGAGAACCGAGATTAATATCAGCAAAAGGAATCGTCGCCGAGGTCGTCCAGATGAGATAATCACACTCCGCACAGAATTCTCCTCCGACTTGTGTGAGCTCGGTTCGCTTGCCGCGGTGATTTCGCAAATCGTCGAATCCCCGAACCTGCACGACTCGAACGGATAGCGCGGCACAAGCGAGAACGCTGCATGACTCAGCTGCCATTCCACCTCCCGCGCGAAGCCGGGGAATCGTGAATGTCCTCTCCGCATGCGCCACGCGCTGAACGACTTCCGAACGGCCCGTACGGTCGCCGCTCAATACCCACTTACCAGGCGAGAACAAGAACGGTTCAGAGTCGCTCGGCGACGTCGCCTCAGACCTGCATAGTCTAGCAGGCTGCGGAAAAACCCCGTGCACGGCGTTGAATCAGATGGTACCTGATTGATCGGGGGTGAAGAATGCGCGGAACCGATCAAGATCAGTCATCCATGTTCAGCTACGTATCGTCGGAGTCTCGGATTCCGCCCGATCATCCGCTTCGTTCGACGCGCGAGATGACGAATCGGGCATTGGTCCGGTTGGATCGGAAGTTCCGCACTCTGTATTCGCAAACGGGGCGTCCTTCGGTTGGGGAATAGGGATTTCAAGCTGCGTTTTCCGCACCACCGATAGTAGGGCGATATGACAAGTAGGCCCAAAGGGGCTCGTTCCGGGAACGGGGGCTCCCTTCTTTTGCTTCAGCGTCAGGAACTTGACCTCGACCTGCACGTGATGGCCAGGGACCTTCTTCTGGTATCGATGCGTGTGCACGGCACGTCGCCCGACTCGGTTCGGAAGCCGATTGAGCCCATGCTGCTTGCAGACCCGATAGACCGTGGCGTCGGAGGCCTTGATGGCGTGGTAGCGCTCGAGATACCACACGATCCGGATCGGTCCCATGTGATAGGTCCGACGCAGGTGCAGGATCTTCTCGACCACATCGTCCGGCGTCTTGTTCGGATGGTGGTGCGGACCGCATCTGCGGCTTCGCAAGCCCTCATCCCCGGACTCGCGATATCCCTCTCGCCACAGATAGAACGTGGATCGGGCGACCCCAAAGTATCGGCAGGCCTTGTTGATGTTGCCGATCCGCTCCGCGTATTCGGGAACTCGCTTCTTGCGATGAATTTCCCTCTGGTCGCTCGTCATTTGGACCTCCCGTGCCATGATCTCTAGAGATCATGGCAGGATGTCCGGCTCGATCTGTAATTTCACAGCGACCGCACGCACCACTCGGACCGGATTCGCTTCGGAGACTCTCCGCTGGCTCAGAGCAACTCCGCGACCCTCTCAGTCGAAGATGCATCCTGATACGTGTGAATTCGATCTCGCAGCAGTCGCCGTGCTTCAGAATGCGCATCACTCCCATTGCCGATTCTTGTCAATTCCAGCAGGAAATCGGCGAACGTCGACACCGCAGAACCGGGAAGCCACTCGAAATAGTCGTAAAGGAATCCGTTCGTCATGGCAAATTCCTCATAGTCGTAAGGGACGAATATCAGAGGTCGGTCCAGCAGGAGGAAATCGTGATACAGAGCCGAGTAGTCACAGACGAGGCCATCTACGAACGGCAGGAATGAATTTACGTCATGGAACTCGACATGGGTCGCCAAACGAATCCAGGGAGAACCGGTGAGTTCGTCGAAGAACGCTCGCACCTCTGGATAGACGAGATCACCCCGATGAGGCCGCAGCAGGATCAGGCACTGACGTCGCTCGCAGAATTCATGAAGCGCAGATATGTCGACATCGTCGAAAGGGAAGAAGCGTGTCGGGTTTCGACCGTGCCGCCAGGTAGGTGCGTATAGGACGGTCTTGGCGGGCGTCATCTCACCAAGGAATAGATTCCATTGGCAGACATGGGCTCTTGGTACCGACATCAGCACATCATTCCTCGGATATCCTGTAACGACGTGCTTTTCCCTCCCGATCTGAAGGCACTCTTCCTGAATATCCGACACGAATTCCGAAGTGGATATCACTACACGAGTGAGGCTACCCTCCTTGCGCTTGGCTCGGGTTTCGCCTTCCGAGATCTTGTGGCCGAGACGCGCGAAGCGCACTCGCTTGACTGAACGGCCGTGCCGCAATGCGATCAAGGACAGCGAGTTCGGTACGAGTACCGGATCCATAGCGAGGTCCATGAGTCCATCCGAAAAGACGGCCTTCTCGGCCCGAGCCAGAGCAACAAGCCCCGCTAGAGAGAACGCGAGGGCGACGGGCTTGCCCTCGCTGCGCAGGCGACGAGCCACGACGGAACTCTTGGTAATCCACAATGGCTCGATTCCGGGTCGATTCGCAAGAACCCACTCGAAGACGTAGCGAGGGTTGTCGCCGTACCAATCTCCGCTCATCGCACCGAAGAGCACCAGCTCTGGGCGTTTTTTCAGGATCCGCTCACAGACCCGTACCACGCAAAGGAAGAGCGGACGACGGAGCCGCGCAACGACTCTATTGATTATCGAGGGCACGATGCCAAGTCACTCGATCAGGTACGACACATAGCTTGCCGTCCTCGGTCGTGAACGCATGCGGGCCTCGACCGCGAAGAGCAGGCGAAGTACCCATTTCCCGAGGAGGTGATGACGCATCAGAGGCTGGGATGTTTTCTTGATGAGTACGCGCAACGGCTGCACGCTCACCTTGGCGCCAGGAAATTTCTCGGCGAGACAATCCATCATGAACGAGATCGAATGGGGAGAATAATAGAGAGCGGGCTCGCGCACTGGCAGGCTCGAACCGCGGATCATCCGCTTGACCCAGCGCCCGGCGGCGACGATCGAGCTGTAGAACCTTCGCTCCGGGCTGTCTGGATTGACATAGAAGATCAGCGCTTTGCCATGCGGCGCCCTCACACGCGCGATCTCTGAAATAGCGACTGGCTGGAGATCCCTGTCGATGTGGTAGAGCGTATGCGAGGCGATGACCTGGTCCGCCACACCATCCTTCAAGGGAATATCGAGAATCGACCCGCAGATGCAGATCGCCCTGTCGCCCAGAATCTGCCTTGCCTCTATCAAACCCTCGAGCGACAGATCCAGGCATACATGTCGATCGCCGTGGATGCCGAAATCGACGCGAGGCTGCGCGCCACATCCCACATCGAGAAAGAACTCCACTCGCTCATCCTCGAGGAACGAAATGAATCGATCTTCGTTCGTCTTGATGTACTGCTGCCCGTAGTCGGACAGATCCTCGTGGATCTCTCGGGCCGCGAGCGCCCCCCCATCCTTCCGCTTCCACCCAGATGCGTAGAAGTCCCTCACGAGGCTCGACACTTCGTCTGCATCCGGGTCCAACAAGACGGGAACACCGTGAACCACCGGGTAGGACGCGGGACAACCCGTGCAGCGAAGCAGTGATTCCCCGCCTTCGTCGAACTCTAGGTCCGAGCGGCACTTGATGCAGCATGCGATCCGAAGAAGATCCTGCTCGGCGGTGCTCAACTGGCTACCTCTTGGCTGGGCGCCCGAAACCGGCATTCTCGCAGGGCCAGATTCGTCTATTATGCAATGATAAGCTGCGCTGTCAAACGAGAGACGCGTCGAGGCGTAACGACAGGCAGAGTGCCTGCAACTCGGCGCGATTCTTTTCCACGATGCGGCACGCGTTGCGTCAGATCTGCCGGTCTACGCGACATACCCCACTTCCGGAAGCGCTCGCGTGGTGTCGCCCTCTCGCACTCGGCCTCCGCCGCAGTCACGTCATCACGATGTTCCGTCTCGGTCAGAAATACTCGACTGCATGGGCTCAATCGATTTCGAACGAGTTCGTAATGACCTTGCCACCAGACTGTATTCCTGGGCTTGAGTGGCGTCCATCCGGAAGTTGCCGTCGCTGTCGGCGGTGACGCGTTCTTCGGATTGGCCCGTCTCATTGGCGATCAAGCAGTTCAGCCGCTCTCGCACCTTCAAGATCTCCTCGGCTTCGATGCGGATGTCGCTCGCCTGGCCACCGCCCGAGGGTTGATGCAGGAAAAAGCGCGTGTTGGGTAGGCTGCCGCGGCGACCGCGCGATGCAGCAAAGACGATTGGGACGGCCCCGGAAGACGCCTGATGCGCCCCGCCGGGGCATACTTGTCAGATCGGTAGATATCAGCGGTGCCGAAAACGCTGCTTGAACCGCTTTCCATAGGGTTGGAGCGCAAGGCGAACTTCCCCGTTCGCCTCAGATTCTTCGATCCGGGC
>NYZA01000014.1 GCA_002686955.1 Gemmatimonadota bacterium | reverse complement strand
TGGCGGCGCATCTCCGCACCCTGGCAGCACTTCCCCCCGTTTCGCTTTGTGCGACGTGCAACCAGCACGCCTCCGCGCGAAACGGTGAGAAGCACCGCCAGGGCACGAATCTGCGCCGCCTCGCGACGAAAGTTGGTGAGAAATCCGGGCTAGCATCGTCGTGCTGCCGAGGCCCCCCATCTCGAAGCTCTGTCCGATTGTGAGATGGTCCGAAGGTGATGTGTTCAGGACACCCACGACCCAAGAGCCGTTTGGGTTGTACCAGATCGCCTTGGCCCCGCCCTCGGGGGAGATCCGGTCGACGAACCTGTTTTCGCCGCCGTATGCAAACGACATGCCCTCGGTGGGAGTGCCGGGTGCGCCGACGACCTGGAATAGATCATCGGCCCCATCCGATACGCCGGCGATATTGAAGTAACTCCGAATCTGCGTTGCCGGATCGAAGGCCCAGAAGTCGCCCCCTTCGATGTAGAGCAGGCGGCCGCCACCCGCCTCGAGGAAGTCGACCAACGCCAGATCCTCCGGGCCGGAGGGATCGATTTGGTAAGCGTTGGGCGACATGCCTAGACAGACGAAAACCTTGGCGAACTGGCGGAGATCTCCGTACTCATCCAAGTTGCCGGCAACGAGCACGTTTTGACCGCGGTTTTCGAAGTAGCCGCGGATGAAGCTCCCGCTGATCGGTGTCGGATCGGGTTCCCATACCAGTATGGTCGGGAAGGGATCGAGTGAGACATCGAGGCTCGTGTTCTGGCCTTCGACGATCGCGACGTCCTCGACCACGAGTGGTTCCCAGGCCAGCTTCGAGAACGACACGTCGTACGCCGCTCCGCCGGCCACGTTCAGATCGTATGCTCCGAGCGGGTTGCTGTAGACCGGTGCCAAAGGTGTGTCGAGCACTGTGACCTGTACCCCTTCGATCGGAAGACCCGACTGAGAATCGGTGACGGTGCCCGAGAGCGTGCCGTCGACCGAGGCTTCGAGATCGAAGTTTACTTCGACGAAGGTCTCGGGGGGAACTGTGACGGAGGTCACTTCCTGGCGATAGCCGTAGGAGCCGGCACGAATATCGTAAGTGGCACCGGGTGTCACACTCAGTACATAGCCGCCGGTGCTGTCGCTCAACGCGAACTGTTCCGATCCGAGGTCTTCGATCCTGGCCCCTTCCAGCGGGAACGAGTCGCCGGAAACTACTCCGTAGATCCCGCCCATCTCAGCCGCCACGGCCTGGCCCGCAGCCAGCAGGTCGATTCGTCCCCATCCGTAGGTGTTGTCCTCACCCGTTGATCCGAGATCTACGGCGGTTTCCATCAGTATCTCTTTGGCCCGGGCGGGATCGAGATCCGGATTGATGTCGTAGAGCAACGCCACCCCTCCCGCCACGTGCGGGCAAGCCATCGAGGTGCCGGACATAGTCGCGTAACCGTTGCCTGGTATCGAAGAGCGAACGCTTTCGCCTCTAGCGCTGACCTCGGGCTTGATCGTTGTATTGTCGCATCCTGAAGGTCCCCTGCTGGAGAAAGAAGCGACGGTTTCCGACCCGGGACGAAGCGCGCCCACGGCAAAAGCGTTGGTGCTCGTCGTGATTCGATCCGCCGGCGTGCGCAGAGTTTTCGATCCGCTCCCCTCATTGCCCGCCGCGAATACGATGGCCACGCCCGCCGCTTCGGCGCCATCCATCGAATCCCAAAATGCGTCGTCGCAGTGGGGGACACCGTGATAGAGGGGGCTGAAGCCCCAGGAGTTCGATGAGACGACCGGTACGTCGTCCACCGTGCCGGGATCGCCATCCGGATCGGCGCTCCACTGGAAGGCGAGGATGGCGTCGGCCATCGTTCGATTGAGATCGATCCGATCGATCACTGCCGCCGAGATCCACGTGGCGTCGAAGGCCACACCGATCGTATCTCCCGGCGTCATGCCGCAAATGGTACCCATGGTGTGCGTCCCGTGACTTCCGGAATCGCGCGGGAAGGTCCAGTTCGTGACGGGGTCGAAAAACGACTCCGCGGGCGACACGTCGGGCTCGTGGCCGCGCCAGCGATCGCCGATCGCGGGGTGATTGGCGTCCGCGCCGGTGTCGAGGTGCGAGACGAGCACGCCTTCACCGGTGTACCCCAATGCCCAGAGCAGATGGGCGTTGATGTCTTTCAATCCCGATTCCGCCCCCGCGGCGGCGTTCTTGGTGGGTTGCTCGCTCACCGGTTCGACCAACTCGATCGGCGTATCGTACGAAATCGAAGCAACGGCGGGTCGCATCGCCAACTCGTTGATCACCTCCGGCAACGCCTCTACGTACAGCGCATTGGCGATCCAGAATGGCGTGAACGTGTCCACGCCGCCCTCGGACCTGCGCCGCCTCAGAAGAGACCGGATCGCCCCCTGCGATCGAGAAGCGTGAGCCTTCATCGCGAGGACGGCGGCCTCGTGCCGGGTGGCACGATCGAGTACGACGCCCCGTTTCGAGCGACCAGGCGATGCCGCGGCAAGGTCGGCCTTGTCTCGGAGGTGAACGATGATCGGGACGTACTCTTCCGCTTCGGCTCCGTAGAGAAAGCGATCGAGCTCCGGCGTGATCACGCCGGCGGAGGATTGCGAGGGGGCGGCGAGCAGTGCACCCGCCATGAACGTAGCGGTCCTGTTTGGCATGATGTCGTCTCTTTATCGTCAGTCGATGGGGGGGAAGAAATCGATGCGACCGTAGCCGAATGTGAACTTCCCACCAAGGTTGTCCGCGTTGGCCTGGATATGGTGGCGAATCTGCTCCGCGGACCAGGATGGGACGTAGGCGCGATAGGCGGCGCAGAGGGCAGCCACGTGTGGAGCGGCCATCGAGGTTCCGTCCATCCGGGTGTACTCGTCGTTCGGGTAGCACGAATAGACGAATTTGCCCGGAGCCATGACTTCGACATTGCCACGGGAATTGTCGTCACCAAAACCGCGCTGTGAGAAGAATGCAGCCTTCTCGCAGTCCCCGAAGATGAACCCACCCAATGCACCCACTCCGATGACCGAAGTGTAGTTGGCCGGATAGTTGGCGAAGAAGAGCGGCCCGTCGTTGCCAGCGGCGGCGACTACGAGAACGCCCGCCGCATAGGCTGCATCGCAAGCAGCCTTCAGAAGTGAATCGTCGCTGCCTCCGCCAAGACTCATGTTGATGACATCGGCGCCCTTCTCGACGGAGTGATCTATGCCCGCTGCGACATCGTCCCACCAGCCGTAGCCATTCGAGTCCAGGACCTTCACGGCCAAAAGTGTGGCCTGGAAGCAGCCCGCGATGCCCGCTCCGTTGTCGATGATCGCCGAAGCGATACCGCCTACGTGCGTACCGTGGCCGTAGTCATCCAAGGGGAAATCGTCGTTGTTGACGAAGTCCCAGTCGTCCACCGTGTTGCAGTTGCTTCGTAGATCTTCGTGATAGAGATCGATCCCCGTATCGACGATCGCGATCGTCACATTGCCTCCCTGGATCACATCCCAGGCTTTGTCCGCCTGGATGCAGGAGATCGGCCATTGTTTGGAATAGTCCGGATCGTCCGGATTGTACGTGCCTACGGGGCGCCGCCGAACGCCCGGCTCGAAAGCGATATCGTAGGGCACCTCACCACGCGGCACGCTCGCTCTGCCGACGAGCTCGATGTAGTCGGCGACTTCGGCAATCGCCGAATTGCATCGAATCCGGTCGAGCACGGCGGTGTCCTCCACGACGAAAGAGGCGGCCGCTAGACGAGGCAGGGTGTGGCGAAGCGTCGCACCGTGTTCGCGAATCATCTCGGCGATCATCGGCGGGAGCTGGTCGGGGGATTCCGTGCCGATCGAAATCCGCACTTCGGCGTCGGCGATGGTCGCGGCGAGGACCGTGGAAGCGAGCGGGAGGGCGAGCCTGCGCATGAATACTCCTTTTGGTGGGGCGCGGGCGGCGAGATGCGGGTGCGTGGCGTCTCGTCGGTGATCGGCATCCGCCGGCGCGCGCGTGGGTTGCGCACCGAAAGTCTATCCTCGATTCCGGCCCTGCTCTTGGGAAAGAGGTGGTTATCTAACCTCGACGTGCGCGAACGATGCGCTGAGGGGAGCGGTCGGTTCGTCCCCCGAATAGGCGGTGACGACGTAGGTGCCAAGCTCGGCGGCCCAGGGCACCGTGACGCTGATCGAAAGGAGCTGACTGCTCTGCGCGGGCACCGTGACATCACGAGGTGATCCCAGGGTCCGCCCATACGGCCAGCGATTCTCACCGGTGAGGATCGCCTCGACCCATACCTGCGTCGTCGCTTCGACCGACTCGGTGTTGCTGAGACGCATGATCACACCGGCCTGGTCCCCCGGAGCGATCTGGTTCACCTCCGGTAGCATCTCCATTCTCCACCCGTACCCGGGCAGCAGATTCTGAACGATTTCGGCGAGGTCGGGCAGCACGCCGATCGGCTTGCTCAGGGGAGGTCCTTGAGGCGTGCCATGGGTCGAGAGCAGATCGCGTACCTCAAAGGGGGTGAGGAAGCGGCCCGAGGTCTCGAGATTCAGTAGGAATGTCGCGGCCGCGGCCCCGGTCACGATCGGGCTCGCACTCGATGTGCCGCTGAAAGAGCTGGTGTAGGCCTGGTCGATCTCGGGCTCCCATAGATCGCCATAACCGGTTGAATAGACACCGGATCCATAGCCCTGACAGTCGATTCGACTCCCGTAGTTGGTGAAATACTCCGGGGCGTGATTCGAGGGAGTGCCGGCGCCGACCAGAATCGCGCCCGAGTCACGGTAGCTCCTATCGAAGAGCTGCACGGCGAAAGAGCCGATCGAGGCCGGGAGCCGATGCGCTCAGATCGCCGCGGTCGAGGCGTACCTCGATCCCTTCGGCGTACTTGACGACTACACGGCTCGCGTCGGACCCGGAAGCCACTACGGTGCGCGCGGGTTTGATCGCCGCCGGGCGGGGGAGGGGAGTGTTGCCAAGGGCCTGGGCCGTCGATCCGATCAGGATCGTGGCCGCGAGGGTGCAAGCATATTTGGTCGGTGTCAGGATCGTCACGAGCAGACCTCCGTTCACGGTTCGGGCTAGCGCGCAATGGTAACGCGCTATTCCGCCTCCAGCTTTCTGAGAAGATCCTCGATCAGCTCGATGTAGCGCCAGGTTCTTACTTTTTCGCCCTTCTTCGGTCGCTAGGCTTGTTCGAGAGTCTCTCTCAGGAGGATCATCGCCTCGTCTCGGCGCCCCACTTCCACGAAAAGCTCCGAGGTCTGCTTCCCGGCGCGCAGACGCATATCACCGTACGCATGCTCACCTGCCCGCCGTGCCGAGGAATCCAGGAGCACGCGTTTGTTGGTGGACTCGGCCCGGGAGAAGGCGGCGGCAACGTTGTCATCGCCGAATGCGGACTCGCCCACGTCCGGCACGACCACGAGCTCCTCCAGTGTCATTGCCCTCAGCGCACCCACGATTCCTCCACGGAGCGCGATCGAAGCCGGACGGCAAGTGGAGCTGTCATCTCGACAGAGCGCAAGGGCGAGCGTGCCTTCGACCTGATGCTTTGACGCATCCGAGAGGGGGAAGATCAGACCGCGGGCCAATGTCCGCCCGTCGGTCTCAAAGTCGTTGACAGGTTCCGCCGGGTGCCGGCTTCCGTCGAGGCCGGCACATGAAAGGCTGCATCTATTCGACGGTGATTCGCGCCAGATCGGCGCAACCGGGTGTCGTCTGATCGTCTCCGACCGAAAGTCGGATCCAGTAGTCCCCGGCTGGAGCGGTTCCTGGAACCTGCAGCGAGAGTGTGTTGCCTCCCGTAGCGCCACCGGGAAGAGTCAGCTGCTGGCTGTCGACCGGGTTGCCGGCGTAGTTCACGTGGCCGGGGAGGATGGCATCCAGCCAGGCGCTGACCGATCTAGGGCCGGCCGTGGCATTGGAGAGCATCACGTCGAACGAGAAGGCGTCGCCGGCCTGCACGATCTGGTGCCTTGGTTCGATCTGGTGCACGAATACGTCGTATTGGTGCTCTTGAATCGGCTCGTGAAGGTACTCCAATGTCCATTGGCTGAAGGTGCTCTGGTAGACGAGCCTGAACTCCTGATCGAGCATCAGGTTGCTGGGATAGAACCAAACACCGTAGTCGTCTTGGAGCTGTTTAGATGCGTCGAAAAGCCAGACCCAGCCCGTGTTGTACTGTTGTTCTTTCTGATTGAACTGCGAAAAACCGTCGGATCCGATCGTGATGACCACCACGCCCTCGTCTTTGTACGGCTGCCAGATCTCTTGGTCCATAGCCGCCCATTCGAGGTTGCAGCTGCCTCACCAATACTCTCCGAAGTTCAGTACGATCAACTTGCCTTCGTAATCGTACAGCGAGTGACTCACGCCGTCGACATCGTCCAGTATGAAGTTGTCGACGACATCGCCGATGTTGTAGCTCGCCGTCGCGGATCCGGTCGCTAGCGGCAGGGCGAGCAATGCGACGAGCGTCTTGGAACTGATCATCGGTACCTCCTGACGGTCGATGAGTGGATGGGCCGGGCTCGCCCCGGCATCGAACCTCTTCTTGATTAACCGGGAGCGCTGGTCGGGTCAAGGGAGGTGGTCGTGCTATTGGCAGACTGTTGTGAACTTCGATGCCGTCGGTGTGATTGACAACGGCTTGACGGGAGCGTCGCGCTGACCGGCACTGATTTCGTGTCGAGGGTTCGTGATATCACCCTAACCGGTATCTGGCAAGCGATTTGAACGTTTGGCACGGACAATGCGGCGGCAATACGGGAGAACGAGCACCGCCGTATCACCGGAAGAGAATCACCAGGGTGGCGCCGCTGGTCGATCCATCAAATCGCGCGGAAATCATACCGTTTCCGCGAGAAGGGAGGCACATCATGATCACCAAGCACCTATGCCGTTACATCGAGTCGGTGAAGATCCCCGACACTGGGAAGGAGTAGTGTAGGAGCCCACAACGCGCGGCGCGGCTCGCCGTGCCGCGCGAGAGGTTTCAAGCATGAAACTACTCATCATCGGCGGCACGATCTTCCTCGGGCGGCACCTCGTCGAGACGGCCCGCGCCGCGGGCCACGAGATCACCCTCTTCAATCGGGGACGCAGCAACCCAGCTCTCCTTCCAGACTTGGAGCGGATTCGAGGCGACCGGACCGGCGATCTCTCTTGCCTCGGGGGTCGGCGCTGGGACGCGGTGATCGATACATGCGGATATCTGCCGAGGATCGTCCGGGCCTCCGCGAGCGCCCTCGCTGACGCGGTGGACCGCTACGTCTACATCTCCTCGCTCTCCGCTCTTGCCGAGCCCAGCTCCCCGGGCCTCGCCGAGGATGCACCGACCGAATCGCTCGAAGATCCCAAGACCGAGAACGTCACGGGTTCCACCTATGGTGGGCTGAAGGCGCTTTGCGAGGGTGTCGTCGAGGCGGAGCTCGCCGCCCGTGCCCTCAATATCAGGCCGGGGCTGATCGTAGGGCCCCATGATCCCTCCGACCGTTTCACCTACTGGGTCACACGGATTGCGCGAGGCGGGGATGTTCTGGCGCCCGGCAAACCAGCCGACCCCGTGCAGCTCATCGATGCCCGTGATCTTGCGCGGTTCATCCTGTTGGGAATCGAACGAGCTCTGTCCGGGATCTACCATGCGACCGGGCCCACTCCGCCAACCTCGATGGGCGTTCTTTTCGATACCTGCCGCGATACATTTGGTTCGGATGCGAGCTTTGTCTGGGCGAAGGACGAGTTTCTGCTCGAGAACCAGGTCACACCCTACACCGAAATGCCGCTCTGGGTCGCAGGGTCCCCCGGCTTCAATGCGGTCAGCATCGACAAAGCCGTTGCGGCGGGATTGCGAACCAGAGATCTCTCCGAAACCGTCGAAGCCACGGCCGACTGGCGCAAGGGTGATCCTGGACCGATGCGGGCCGGTTTGTCGCCCGAACGGGAGGCCGAGCTGATGCGGCTGTGGAGAGCGCGAGGCTGAACGAGCACTCTCTACGGCACTATTCGGCAGGCGTCAGCCGCGACGCGCTGTGTGCCGTATGCCTCGCCAGAAACGTCGATCACGCCGACCTTGTTGACGCCGTTGCGAAAGTTGAAGCGCCCCAGACTCACCCATTCTTCGTAGTAGCTGTTTTGATCGACGCTGTAAGGGCCGCGCCAACTCCCGCCGGTGTGCACATAGTAGTTTGCATTGCCGGTCGTTGCGTAGTTCCCCGGTATGTACACCTGTACGTCGTAGCCGCGGGCATTGGTGTTGAAAAGCCAACCGGCGCCGTTCTCGAAAGGCATGCTCGTGATATTCCACGTCCAGCGGGTCGAGCCTCCGTAGCCCCAACCGGTGGCCAGCCACCAGTACTCCGGCGGCCCGACCATACGAAAACCGGAATCGTCGTTGTCGACGACAACGATGTCGCCGCCGGGATCCTGGCAATCGGTGGTGGGCCAACCGTTGTTTTGGTCCGTCCAGAAACTCTCCGGGCCCGAGCAGCTCCCCGCGAATGGGTCGTCATCGGGATACCCGTACTTCTGCACCTCGAAGTGCAGATGCGGTCCCGAGCTGTTGCCGGAGTTGCCACTCCGTCCGATCAGCTCCGCGCAAGCCTTGGAGCCCCATCCCGTCGGAGTGCCGTTCTGCATATGAGCATAAATCGTGTACGAATCTCCATGGTTCAGCATGATCATATTGCCGAAACCACCACAATCGGTATTGCCGACCCAGCCCTCGCCGAAACCGTCGCATCGCGCATACACCTCACCGTCGGCCCCCGCATGGATATTGCTCCACCGTGCCGCACCGAAGTCGGTGCCACGATGACCGTTGTATGTCCACGATCCACACTTCCAGTCGAGAACCCCGCCGCCGGCATCGTTGTCGTAGTACCCCGTGTAGCCGGGATTGCTGGACAGCGGCAGGCGGAAGGTCGTGCCCGCGTCGACATCGGGACCATTCGGCTGCTCGTCGAAGATGGAGTCCAGCAGCTCTTCCGGCGTCGCTGCACCGATTTCGCGTCCGGGGCTCTTGGGAGTCCAGCTCGGTTGTGTCTCGGAGTCGATGGAAGCCTCGTGCGGGCGGCGAAGTGGGTCCCGAAGCGGGGGAAGGCCAGTGGCAAGCACTTGTCGCGCATCGGAATCGAGATCGATCGAGAGGAGTTGATCTCTTCCGCCGCTCGCGGGCGCCCGCATCACGAGTCTTCCGCTCGCGCTCCAACGTGGATGGGATCCTCCCGCCAGAAACCGCGTCGCGCCGCTCGCGAGCTCCAGAATCCAGATCTCGCGGCGCTCGCCATAGCGGATCGCATAGGCGGCGAGATCGCCATCGGGGGCCACGAAGAGCGCACCGTTGGGAACAGGTACGAAATCGGCATGCGTGGCTTCGTCGATTCCGATATTGGTCAATTGCTCGGGTTCGGAACCCGCACGATCCAAGCGCCAAAGAGAGGCGATACCGGTTCGGCGACCACTTACGAAGACGGCCCCTCCGCTCGGCATGGGCGTCGACCTGGAATCGTCGATTCCAGCGGTCCAATCATCGATCCGCCCAGAGCGCAAATCGAACTTCGCGAGATTCAGCGGACCGGGGAAAAGGGCGCCCGAGAGCGCCGGCGCCCTCTCGGCAAGGCGAGACACAAAGAGCGCACGGCCGTCGCTCACCCACGATGGCTCCGCGGCAGCGGCGATTGCGTGCACGGGTTCGCCCCGCGGGGCGTCGACAACCCGCACCTCCATCTCGATGGTCCACATTGACACGAGCTCGCCCGTGGGAGAGAGTTTCGCGTCGAGAACAATCGCATCGTCGACGAGTTGGAGGATTCTCGGGTCGACCCGCTCCGGGAGGATGTCGGCGCAAGCGAGATCGGTACCGGCGAGTGCATCGCTACGCGGAAGGAGCGACGCGGATTTCCGAGCGATCAACACTCTAACGCCGCCGTCCGGCAGAGAGACCGCGTCGCGAACCGCCATCAGGCCGGGCACAGGCAACACACGGGCACGGTCGTCGCTCCCGATCCAGATCAGGCGATCGCCCGCCTCGTAGGCCGGGACAGTCGCGCCAAGTGTCGCCGATGCCGCGACGAGGGGAAGGAGACCGGAGAACAAGCGACGACGGATCATGAGCTAACCCTTATAGGGTCCGGAAAGAAACAAACGTGTCAGATCGCGCCCAGGCTCGGGTCAGATTCGGCCGATCCGATTGAGTGCAACCGGAGGCGTAGTAGCAGCCTACGTCGAGGATTGCACGATTGAGGCATCGGTCGAAGATGGCCCGAATATGGGATGCGAGGTGACACGTCTGTTTTTTTCCGGACCCTTATGGAATGAGCGTTGCGGCCGAGGTTGTGCAGGCCGTCGTGTCCACGACCTGGACGTATACGTTTCCACATGCCCAAGGCGGTACCGTGACCGTAAGAGTGACACTTCCTGATGCATCGAGATCTTCGTACGAGTAGAGCGTCGCCGTGGCGTCCAGCCCGAGCACTGTTCCGGTACATGGGTAGCCCGCCGGCACGACGAAGCTGCCGGTGCCGAAGGCATAGACGAAGGCTGCCTTCGTGAAAGGGGACGCACCGGTGACGACGAAATCGATCGTCCCGGGACAGCTTCCGACGGTGGTGAGGGTCACCGCGCGGGCGGGCCCGGCGGCGGCGATCGAGGCGAGGAGGGTGAGGATCATTCCCGACATCTGAGAACAGCGACGTCTCATCATGTGTCTCCATGTTGACCGGCGGGAATCGGGGACGGGATAACAACCAGGGGAGCTTTGGTCGATGGGCGATCGCCTGATCGTGACCCAGAGAATAACCCAAAGGCTCGCCCCGGCGCACGCGTTCACAAGCTCCGGCCGCCCAGCCGCTACACGATGCGCGGCCACCGGAGATTGCGTGGCTTCCGCCGTGGACGAACGGAAAGCGCGTGTCGCCTCCACAATCCCCTGAATTCATGGGCTGGGGGTCTCGACCGATGACCCCTTGCTACACCTTCAGGCATCGATAGGGAGTCCATATCGATCCAGCAAGAGCGCACGGAATCGGCGTTGTCAGACGAGCGTTCCTGGGTCGAGCGGCGATGGAGGTGGCCACACGAATCGGGGATCGAGGGCGCGCACCGCGCTCAGAGCGTCGTTTACCGCGAGCTCGGTCCCCTGGCCATTGCGCCACGAGTTCCAGACGTCGAGGAGCTCGTCGACGGCGCGGCTGAGCGCCACGCTACGGGCGGTCTCCGAGGCGTCGTGCTCCAGATGAAAGAGCGTGCCCGACGAGAGCTTGGTGTGCAGATCGAGATAGTCGGCGCGAAGATGATCGAGCAGCTGCAAGTAGGCCTCGAAGCGATCGGAGAGCTTCTCGAGCACCTCGACCCTGGCGGTGGTCTGCCGATCGATCCGCTTTCGGCAAGAGGCGGCTTGGGTGTAGTAAGTGCGTCCGCGCCCAACATAGTCGTCGCGGGTGACGAAGCCTTTATGGCGCACCCGGGGAGTGGGAAGCGCTCGAAAGATGCCGAGGGCGACCAAGATGTTGTCGGCGTTGGTCTTGAGCGTGCGGAAAGTGCGGGCGCCGTCTGCCCCTTCAAGCGCGTCCGCGAGCTCGAAATCGTAGTCGTAGAGGTAGCCGACCGATAGCTCCTCGTGCCGTTCGGAGGGTAGTATCTGAGCCAGCAGGCCCGCGAGATAGACATGCACATCGGCGTCATTCGGGGCTGGATCTCCGCTCTCAGGCAACGACGTGCGTGCCTGGATCATCTTGTCGAGCAAGAAGTTCCGGGCGCCGGCTGGGTCGTTGATCGGCATGAGATCCATCACGGTCTCCGATTTCGGCTCGGTCCAGTGCCTCTCCACTATCAAGATCGGATAGAGCTGTGAAGGAAGTTAGTCGTTGGCGCACTTCGGCACTCCTCTGGACCGCGCTAGCTGAATCCGACCTGTTTTGTCGCAATGCACCGAGCCCGTCCGATCGTCCTCGGCTATTGAAGCCGGGGCGCGCTCCGATGTCGTGACGGCCACGGTGCAATGACTCGTGCCCGGTCTCAATTCGCCGGCAGCTCGGTCTTTGCCGCTCCGCGTTCGGCGAGGCCGCGTTTGTTGTAGGGATCTCCGCGGAGTCTGCGCAGCACCGAGTGTGTGCGCCACGAAAAATAGGAGTTCGCGAAGGGGATCGCTCTGGCCGGCGCGAGGTAGGGATTGGGAATGCCGGCGGCGGCCGCCAAGACGAGGAGCTGTTCCGCGACGCTGACCGGGCACCCTTTCAGGCGGATGTGACGATTCGATCGCAGGCGGTGCGTCTCTCTCATCGTTCGGAACATCTTCATGATTACATCGTCATGGCGAGCCGAGACCGGGTGTCGGCTGAGACGGTCGCGGTAGATGTCGATGACGTGGGCTCGGCGCGATCCGATCGACCCCTCAAACGAGGCGCAATCTCCGATGAACACCACCCATTCGTTGGGCGCGGCTGGGATCTCCCCCTCGTAGCGGCCGAAGACAATATGGATCGCGGGCATCTTGGCGTCGGCTCCCTGGTCAATGACTCGTAGGATCTCGACCGCCTCTTCCAGGGCGCCCGGGCACCCTCCCCAGCAGTAATCCTCACCTCCCGGGGGGGGACCGGAATAGGCTCGGATCTTGGTCCCCTCGAAGTAGTCCTCTACCCGGATCAGCCCGGTTCGGAAGCCGGATGCACGCTCGCTTGCCTCGTCGAGGCCGATATCTCCCAAGACGTCGATCTCGCGGAGCTCGGTGGGGCCGAAGCCCCGTTCGTGCGCCAGGCGGATATGCTCGATCTCCATCGGATCGAGGCCGATGATGCGCGAGCAGACCGAATCGACCGCGACCTGGTTGTTCCCCATGATCACGAGGCCGAGATCGAAAGGGAGCGGAGTCAGCATGCGCCCCT
>NYZA01000013.1 GCA_002686955.1 Gemmatimonadota bacterium | reverse complement strand
CGATCGAGGCGTTCGGCCTCGCGAAGGCCCGGCGAAACCCCTCGAAGAGGACCCGCTCGTCGCTCTCGAGTACGCTGCCCAGGACGAGCACCCGCCGTTGATCGAGGAAGGGGGTCGGCAGGGGCGGCGGGCCGCCGCTGGAGCGTGACCGCTCCCAGACCTGATCGAGGCGCGTATCTCCGGTGACCGCGATTCGGGTGGGATCGATCACGGCGGCGAGGCGGGCGCGCAGCCGCTCCGAGCCGGTGAGAACGCGATCGAGGAGCGAGAAGAGAGCGCGGGTGGCGTGTCGGGCCCATGGGTGAAGTCGGAGGGAGCGAGCGTGCAGATTGGCGTTGATCAGCACGGTTCGCGCGCCGGCACGGCGGGCGGCGGCGAGGTGATTGGGCCAAAGATCGTGGCGAGTGATCAGGTAGTCGGCGGGGCGCAGGCGGGCAAAGAAGCGATCGGCCTCGCGACGATAATCGAGGGGGTGGTAGCAGGCGGCGTCGGCGAGATCGCTCGCGGTGGCCGGGTCGCGAATCGTTGGCGAGAAGAAGCTCAGTACGATAATATGTCGCTTCCTGTCGATCCGCCGCAGCACAGGCTTGAGCTGCTCGAATTCACCCGCCGAAGCCGCGTGGCAGAGCACGACGCGCCGTCCGTCGGAGCGAAGGCGATCGACCTCCTCCACCGCCAGGTCTACGGAGAGGGTCGCTTCGCGCCGCCTTCGCGCCAGTTTCTCGCTGAAGAGTGGCGCTGCCGCCATCGCGACCCTCGCCACCGGTAGCAGCGCGTTGTACGCCTTGAGCAGAGGCGGGTCGTTCATTTCGCCGCGGGCCCTAGCGCCTCGGCTCGGCGCGGGCATCGAGGATCAGCTCCGCCAGCTCCCGAAACGCCCCCTCGCCGCCGCGCCGGCTCACCACCAGATCGACCTGGAGGCGACCCACGAGGGGGCTCTGTGGCGCCAAGGCCGAAAGACCGACCGCTTCGAGCAGGTCGATGTCGTTTGTGTCGTCACCGATATAGGCGATCTCGGAGAGATCGAGGCCCCGTTCGTCCGCGATTCGTCGCATGCACTCCAGCTTGTCGGTCACACCCAAATGTACATCGCCGATCGCCAGCTTCTCGGCGCGGCGGGCGACGATCTGAGTATCTTCCGAGGTGAGGATCGCGGTGGGGATGCCGGCCGCCCGCAGCCGCGCGACGCCCATGCCGTCGTAGGTCGAAAAACCCTTCATCAGCTCCCCATCTGGGCCGTAATACATGCGGGCATCGGTCCAGACGCCGTCGATGTCGGTGCCTACAAGACCGATCTTCCGAGCCTTCTCGCGGATCGTGCGCTCTCGATTCACCTTCATACGAGGTCGTCCGGCCTGATCACACGATCCGGGTCGAGATCGCGCGCGGCCTTGCGGCCGATCACCTCGTCCAGATGCGCGGGGGATATGCCGGTCCCCGGGCCCTTTGTCGTGAGTGCGTCTTGTTGGATCGTCTCACCGCGGCGAATCCGCGTAGCGGTAACGATACTTTTCGCGAGCTTCAACCGGATCGGAGCCTCCGTGTCGTGCATTCGCTTGTCGGCCGAGCCTAGCGCCTCTTCCACGTGGTGGATGTCGCGCACCATCTTCGCGAAACCCTGCGGCTCGAGCGAGGCCGCATGGTCGCCCCCCTTCATGGTGCGATCGAGAGTGAAGTGTCGCTCGACGATCTTGGCGCCCAGCGCGACCGCCACCGCCGACACCGAGATTCCGCGTTCGTGCCCTGAGTAACCGATCACTGTTTCGGGAAAAGCGGAGCGGTAGGTTTCGATCACACGTAGATCGATCTCTTCGAAACGGCTCGGATATGTCGAAGTGCATTGGAGCAGAGCGATCGATCGGTTGAGCTCGCGTACGAGCGAATGCGCCCGCTCGACTTCGCTCATCGAGGCCATCCCGGTCGAAAGAACCACCGGGCGCCCTTTGCGTGCCGTGTGCCGCAGAAGGGGCGGATTCGTCAGATCGGCCGACGCCATCTTGAAGAAGGGCACCCCGAGCTCGAAAAGAAAATCGATGCTTTCTTCGTCCCAGCCCGACGCAAGAAAGTGTAGCCCACGCTCGGCCGCGTGGTCGCGAAGCCCCGCGAAATCGCTCTCGGAGAGCTCGAGTGCCCGCTTGTGCTCCCCGTAGGTCTCGCCGAAGCTGTGCCGATTGAGGTACGGCATATCGAGGCCTTCACGAGTGAGGATCCGATCGACATTTCGCTTCTGTAGCTTTACCGCGTCGGCCCCCGCGAGGGCCGCAGCCTCGATGAGGCTGCGGGCGACCGCCGGATCTCCCTGGTGGTTGATACCGAGCTCGGCGATGACATAACAGGGAGCGTCGCCGCCGATCGTGCGATCGCCCGCCGAAAAGCTGGGAGCAGGGGCTGAAACCGATTCCTTCATCTACGGGCGATCCAACGATCGAGCGAGCGCTTCGAGTGCCGCGAGGTCGGCTGGAGTGTCGATCTCCAGTGCATAGGGCTCGGAATGTATCACATGGCCGATCCGCCCCCCGAGGCGGTTGCCCGAGCGTTCGAAGTGCTCCCGCGTGAACACGTAGATCGACCCTGTCTCGACATACGCGATCTCATCGAGCCCCAGATCCTGTCGCCGCGGGCGGATCATGAAATCGTATCGCGGCTCCGCCCGTTCCCCCTCGACAGTCCAATAGAAGCGATGCGTCGGCGCGAGAGAGAGCAAAGTGTCGAATCCACCCTCGACGAGCTTCGCGACCGCCTCGTCTATCGCTCCGGCGGGGCGCAGCGGACTGGTCGGCTGCAAGAGCACGATCAGGTCGGGGGCGGGTCCCTCTCCGGAGCGCAGAAAATGGTCGATCGCGCTCTCGGTCGTGGCCGTATCGGACGCGAGCTCTCCGGGACGTCGCAACACCGAAGCGCCGTGCCCGCGAGCCACCTCCGCGATCTCATCGTCGTCGGTCGAGACCACCACATCGGTGACCGAGCGCGCCTCGAGCGCAGCCCGAACGCTGTGCACGACCAACGGCTCGCCGAGAAAGGGCACCAGGTTCTTGCGGGGGAGCCCCTTGCTGCCTCCCCGGGCGGGGATCAGAGCGGAGACGCGAGGGTTGGGAGCGATCATCGCTTCACTTCCCCGCCCCCGCCGCGAACTGCATCTGATGGAGCCGCTTGTAGCTCCCTGCTCGCAGCATCAGCTCTTCGTGCGTTCCGGTCTCGACGATGCGCCCCCTGTCGAGTACCACGATGCGATCGGCGTGGAGCACGGTAGACAGGCGATGGGCGATGACGATCACCGTGCGGTCTCGCACCAGCTCGTCGATCGCCCGCTGCACCTCCCGCTCCGATTCGCTGTCGAGCGAGGAGGTGGCCTCGTCGAGGATCAGGATCGGGGGGTCTTTCAGGACGGCGCGGGCGATCGCGATCCGCTGGCGCTGCCCTCCCGATAGGCGCAACCCGCGCTCGCCGATTCGGGTGTCGAAGCCTTCCGGCAGCTCCTCGATGAACTCCAGAGCATGGGCCGCTTCCGCCGCCGCGCGCACTTCCTCCCGCGAGGCTCCGGGGCGGCCGCAGCGGATGTTCTCGGCGAGAGTGGCGTCGAAAAGAACCGTCTCTTGGGGCACGACCCCGATCAGCCCGCGCAGTGAGGCGAGGGTCAGCTGCCGCACGTCGACGCCGTCGATTCGCAGTGAGCCCCCTTGGGCTTCGTAGAAGCGTGGGATCAGATCGACCAGGGTCGATTTCCCCGCGCCACTGCTCCCGACCAGAGCGACGGTCGCCCCCGAAGCGATCTCGAGCTCGATCGCGTCCAACGCCGGCCCCTCCGCCCCCTCGTACGTGAACTCGACCGCTTCGAAGTGGATCGATTCCGAGAATCCGCGCATCGGACTCGCGCCTTCCCGGTCCACGATCGAGGGGACGGTATCGAGCAGCCCGAATACCCGTCCCGCCCCCGCCAATCCGTCCTGAATCTGGTTGTTCACGCGCGCCAGATTCCGGACCGGCTGCATCACCGAGAAGAGGAGAAAGAGGTAGCGGATGAAGTCCTCCGATTCCATTCCGCTCCCCGTGAGCACCTCTCGACCGCCGATCCAGAGCAGCACGATCCCGATGCTCACGCCGATCATCTCGGTGGCGGGGGAGGAGAGGTTCGCGAGGCGGGCCTGGCGGTAGAGCAGAGCGGAGAATCGGCGCGAGGTCCGATCGAATCGCTCCGACTGGGCCTTTTCCATCGTGAACGCCTGAACGATGCGGATCGAGGTGAGGGTCTCCTGGAGCACGCCCATCACGCCGGCGATCTGCTTGCTGGTCCGCCGCGACTTCCGCTTGATGCTCGTGCCCATCCAGTGGATCAGTGCGGCCGAGATCGGGAACATCAGCCCCGCCGCGATCGTCAATCGCCAGTTGATGACGAAGAGCAGCCCCAGAAAGGCGACCACGTTGATCGGTTCGGTCATCAGGCGCTGCAGACTGTTGGTGAGGCTGGCGCGGATCTTCGATACGTCGTTGATCACGATCGAAGCGAGCTCACCGGTCCGCCGCTGGTCATAGAAGCCGATCGGCAGCACCAGGAGCCGGTCGAAGAGGAGTTTGCGCAGACGGGTCAGCAGGCGGGTCTGCATCCAGGCGACCGAGGTGTTCTTCGCGTAGAGGGCGAAGTTCTTGAGCAGGAAGATCCAGAAGAGCGCCCAGGCGACCCGGCGCAGGGTGTCGATCGGCGTGTCGGCCCATAGCCAGTAGGCGGTCCAACTCTTCAGCTGCGCGTTGATCGACCCTGCGGCCTCGGCGAGGGCGCTCGGCTCCGGCACGGGGGCGAATACGGTGTGCACGACCGAGCCGAGCAGCCAGATCGAGGCTGAATTGAGCAGCACATAGAGCAGAGTGGCGACCATCGAGAGAACGAAGATCGGCCACTCGGGTCGCATGGCTCCTGCTATTCGTCGGGCGTCGTTCACGGGTCTCCAGGGGTCGGTGTGCCGGCGAAAGCTGGTAGGATAGCCACGATCTTCACAGCCGTGCCACGATCCGCCCTCGGAACCGACCTCCATGCCATCGAAACCAGAGACCCGCCACATCTTCGTCGTGGGGGGAGTCGTCTCCTCGCTCGGAAAGGGGATCGCCTCCTCCTCTCTCGGCCTCTTGCTCGAGAGCAGGGGACTGCGGGTGACGATCCAGAAGTTCGACCCCTATATCAACGTCGATCCCGGCACCATGAACCCTTTCCAGCATGGTGAGGTCTTCGTCACCAGCGACGGCGCCGAGACCGATCTCGATCTTGGGCACTACGAGCGCTTTCTCGATCGTCCCCTCTCGAAGCACAACTCGGTTTCCACGGGTCAGATATACAGCTCGGTCATCGCCAGAGAGCGACGGGGCGACTACCTCGGCGCCACGGTCCAGGTCGTTCCCCATATCACCGACGAGATCATGGATCGTTTCGCCACGCTTGAACGATCGCAGGAGCTCGATGTGGTGATTACCGAGATCGGCGGCACCGTCGGCGACATCGAATCGCTGCCCTTTCTCGAGGCGATTCGGCAGTTCCGCCACCGCCGGGGGAGCGACGCGACGATGGTGATCCAGCTCACCTACGTGCCTTTCATCGCGGCGGCGGGCGAGCTGAAGACGAAGCCGACCCAGCATGCGGTCAAACAGCTTCAAGAGATCGGGATCCAGCCCGATATGTTGCTTTGTCGCACGGAACGCTCTCTAGACCGATCGATTCGCGAGAAGATAGCGCTTTTCTGCAACGTGCCGATCGAGTCGGTGATCGAAATGAAGGACGCTCCCTCGATCTACCGCGTTCCGACGCAGCTCTCGGCCGGCGGACTCGATCGCGGTGTCGTTGAGCGGATCTCCCTCACCTGCGCCGACCCCGATCTTCGCGATTGGGAGCGGATGCTCGCCCGCATGGAGAACCCCGAGGGAGTCGTGCGGATCGCCCTGGTCGGAAAATATGTCTCACTCCGAGATGCGTACAAATCGGTGGCCGAGGCATTGGTTCACTCCGCGGGAGTAAACTCGGTCCGACTATCGATCTCGTGGATCGATGCCGAAGATCTCGAGCGGGCGGGAGCCGAAGCGTTGCTCGACGATGTCGATGGGATTTTGGTGCCGGGAGGCTTCGGTTATCGCGGGTTCGAAGGAAAGCTGCTGGCCGCGCGCTACGCCCGGGAGCGCGGCGTTCCCTACCTCGGGATCTGTCTCGGCCTCCAGATCGCGGCGATCGAGATCGCGCGGAACCTGCTCGCTCTGGACGAGGCGAACACTCTTGAAGCGGATCCGAATACACCCCACGCGATTATCTCTCTGATGGCGGACCAGGAGGGCGTTCGGCAGAAGGGGGGCACGATGCGTCTCGGCGCATACACTTGTGATCTCGCGGAAGGATCGAGGGCGCGGGTCGCCTACGGCGGCGAATCGCGGATCGAAGAGCGACACCGACACCGCTACGAGTTCAACGACGAGTTCGTCGAATCGTACGAACGCGCGGGCGTAGTCTTCAGTGGCCGCCACCCCGATCTCGGCCTCGTGGAGATCCTGGAGCTGCGCGACCACCCCTGGTATGTGGCGACACAGTTCCACCCGGAGTTCTCGTCGCGCCCCACTCGGCCAAATCCGCTTTTCACCGCCTTCGTGCGGGCGAGCCGCGATCATCGCGTGAGGGTCACCGGCAAGGGAGTGCGGGAGGAACCGGACATGTCGAGGAAGGCATGATCGGTCTTTCTCGCGTGGCGGAGATGCGGCTTGGTCCGCTGAAGATCGGGAACAGAAACCGTCTCGTTCTCGTCGCTGGCCCGGCGCTTCTCGAATCGGAGACGCTCGCGATCGAGGTGGCGACATCTCTACGGGATCTTTGTCGCTCGCTTCGGATCGGCTACGTGTTTCGCTCCGCCTTCGACAAGGGTGCCCGAACGCGAGCCGCCGCGGAGCGGGGGCCGGGGATCGAGCGGGGGCTCGAGATCGTTGCGCGGGTTCGGGCCGAGGTCGAAGTGCCGACGGTGCTGGAGGTCTGCGAGCTCGATCAGATCGCGCCGGTCGCCGAAGCCGCCGACGGCCTTCAGGTGCCGGGGCATGCCTGCCGGCGGACCGATCTCTTGCGCGCATGCGCGGCGACCGGGCGAGCGACGATTCTGGTCAAAGGGGATTCGATCTCACCCTGGCAAATGCGCGAGCTCGCCGCGAAGGGGGGAGGCGGCGAGGGGAGCGTCATGGTCGCCGAGGGTGGCACGGTCTTCGGCTACGGAAACCGTGTCTTCGACCTGCGCTCCGTGGCGGTGCTCCGAGCGGGTCGCCTGCCGGTGTTGCTCGACCTTTCTCGGGCGGTGGCGCTGCCCGGGGCAGGCGTTGATGGGGGCTCGGGCGGGCGACGGGAGTTCGCGCGGCATCTGGCTCGGGGGGCCGCGGCGGTCGGAATCGACGCCCTGGCCTGCGATGCTCACCCCGATCCGGAGCGGGCGATGTGCGGGCGGGCGACCCAGATTCCGCTCGGGGAGATGAAGGGCCTGATGATGGAGGTGCTGGCCGTGGACCGGGCGGTTCGGGCCGGCGCCGACTTCACGTAGATCATGGCGCGAGACCTTCGACGCTGGGTGCGACGCACCTTCCGCCCGATCCGGCATGCGATGGCCGTGGTGGCTTTTCGAACGCTTCCGGGCGCGCTCCGCCTGCTGCCGAGGCCGCTCGCTCTCTTGATTGGCGAGGGCGCCGGAGGCGCCGCCCGCCGGCTGGCGCGAGGCTCGTGGCGCTTGGCTGTCCGCAACATCGAGGAGATCCACGGGGTTGACCGCGGCAGAGCGAAGCGGATGGCGCGCGCGGTGTTCCGTGAGGCCGGACGGAACGGGATAGACATGCTGGCCAGAGCGCCTCATCCGGAATCGGTTGCGCGCTGCATCGACGTGGAGCCGGCGGAGATCGATCTCTTTCGGCGAGCGAATCGCGAGGGCGGTGCGCTCTTGCTCGTTCCTCATCTCGGGGCCTTCGAGATGTTGGGGGCCGTGTTTTCGCTGAGAGGCTTCGAGCTCTGCGTGCCCGCGACTCCAGCGAAGAACGAGACACTCGATAGAGTGTTGCGCGACAGGCGAAGCGCGGCGGGCGCGCGGACCATCTCCCGCCGCGGTTCCATGCATGCCCTCGAAGAGCAGCTCGAAAAGGGGG
>NYZA01000012.1 GCA_002686955.1 Gemmatimonadota bacterium | reverse complement strand
TTCGTGTGCATTGCGAGGGCTCCTCGTTGTGGGTGAAGTGGAGGAGACGATATGACGCGTGGGGGTGACTGTGAAGAACGCCGCATATTGATCGCTTACGTAGCGGATGCGGCAGGCGGCTCATTCGGTGACGCTCTACTGCCAGGAGTTTCGACTGGAACGAGCCTGAGAGGAGGGTGCGAAGCAGAGTCCGGAGCGTGCGGTCCCAGCAAACGAGAGGCTCGGCAACATGCGCAAGCTGCTGCGCTTGCGCACTACGCGCCGGCGACGGAGGCGGCCTATCTGGGATGGACGCAGCGCTTCTTCGCCCACCTGGGCCAGCGTAACGCGGTCGCCGCGCGCACCAGCGCCGACGTGAGAGCCTTCCTCAGCCACCTTGCGATACAGCGCCATCTTGGAGCAGATGAGCTGCGGCATCGAGAGCCCCTTGGATCGCCTGTGATGCGAGCTCTGGTCTCCACCTGTCCGCGGACCCACGCCCGCGGCCCGGCCCCGCCCCGAGCATCTCGAAGCGCCGCGCCGAAGCGGTGCCGCGGGTTGCCGCAGCCTGGTTCGCGCCCTCGCTACCGGCGGCGGGCGCGTGGCTGTTGCCGGCCCTGCTGGGCGCGCTGCGGCACGGCGCTGTATGGGTCGGGGCGGGAAAGCTGAACTCAGATGCTCCGGCGTCGCTCCTACTGGCGGTCGGGATCTCAGGTTCGGGGGGGGCGGAGCCACGGGGCGTGCCTGGCTGCTTATCACGGATCTCGGAGCGCCAGTATTCAGTCATCCCACATATTCTCATCATCGAAAATATGTTTCCATTGGGGAGGGAGCAGGTGGCGGATGGCGGCGCCGGTGGGGTCGTAGCCGGGGGGGCGTACCGAACTGAAAGTGTTCCAGAAGAGGATCGGTCCATTGGGCAGGCTGCCTTCACGGGCGCGGCATACGATTGCGGCGAGGGCCTTGGCGGTGTATGTTGTCTCCAGCTCGATCCCTTCGAGAGCTCGTGCCTGGTGGGCTGCGTCGATCGCGGCGGGTGTTGCTTCACCATAGCGCCCTCCGAACTGTCGGTGCTCGACATCGCAGCGCCCGACACGAACCCATGGCAGAGCGGGATCGAATCGGTGCATCTCTTTTTGAATGCGGTGCGCGAGACGAACTACTGTTGTCGCGTTTCCGATGATGCGGTCGATCACTCGCACGGCGAGCAGACGGGTTCGCAGGCCGGCGAGTCGTAGGCCCAATTCGAGACCGGCCGCGGTGCCTCCCGTGCCGAGCGGGACGATCGCCAGGTCCGGCTCCGGTAGCTCACCGGTGCGCACTTGTTCCGCGAGCTCGAGCGCGGCCTCGACGTAGCCGATCGCGCCGCGGGGGCTCGATCCGCCGCCAGGAATGAGCATCGCTCCGCTACGGCGCGAGCGCAACGCGAGCACGAAGGGAACCTCGATCGGCGAGCGGAGCGGTATCGGGTGAGCTCCCGCTCCTAGATTCGCCGCGAGGTTCGCTTTCACGTGGTCGGTCGGAGGCTGGGGAAAGAGCGCGGCTTCTACCTCGAGGCCGGCACGGCGGCCGTAGAGTGTCGTCGCTAAACTGTGGTGCGAGCCGATCGCGCCGGCGGTGACGATTCGGTGTCGCTTCTCCTCGAGAGCTTGGCCGAGCAGAAAACTGAGCTTGCGGATCTTGTTTCCGCCGTAGAGCGTTCCGCTCAGATCGTCCCTTTTGATCCAGAGCTCGGGGATACCCAAGGCGCGCCCCAGCTCGGCGAGGCGCTGGACCGGCGTGGGCAGTTGCGCGCAGGGGTAACGCGGGACCGAGGCCAGCGCCGAGAGCACTCAGGCCTCGGCGCCGATCAGCTTCTGGGCGAGCAGGTGTTCTCTCACCTTTGCCATGGCCGATTCGAGCTCTTCGAAGCTCTCTACAGCGAGAGAGATCCCTTTCTTGGTGGGGCGCCACTCGTCGTTGTCGGCAAGATAGTAGGTGCGGAAATCGACGTAATGGCGGCCCTTGAACTCGGTCACTCTCGCCCGGACGATCTCTTCCGGGTTTCTCTCGATATCGGCGATGACGGTTTCTTCGCTGGCCATCGTGTTCCTCTCTTCGCTCGTGAGGAGCGATCGAATCGGTGTGTTTTCAGGGTCGGCGAACCTACCATCTGGATGTCGGGAGCGTCATCCTCGGCGCTTTACCGAGGGGAACCCAGAGTGCATGATCCCAGCAATGAAAGCGATCGTTACCGGCGCGAACGGCCATATCGGGTCGCGAATCGTGCGACTGCTCGTCGAGGGTGGGCACAATGTGCGGGCGATGGTCCGGGCGGGATCGGATCGACGATCTCTGGCCGGGATCGAGGGCAAGATCGAGGTGCGGGTCGGGGATCTGCTCGACCGAGATTCACTCCGCGGTGCGATGGAGGGGCGCACCCACCTCTTTCATACCGCCACGCGCTTCAGTCACAGCCCGGACGAGGCTGAAGAGATCTGGGGGACGGCGGTCGAGGGGACCGAGAACGTGCTGCGGGCGGCGGCATCGGCGGGGAGCCTGGAGCGGATCGTGCACACCTCGTCATGCGCGACGGTCGGTAGCTCCCCGAAATCGGATGAGATCAGGGACGAGTCGAGCATCGCGGGGGACGAGATGGAGATCTATCGGCGGGCGAAGATCGCGGGTGAACGCGCGGCGCTAAAGATCGCCCGTGAGCTCGGGCTTCCGCTGGTGGTTGTGAATCCGGCGGTGGTCCTCGGTCCGGGCGACTTCCGGCCGACCCCATCGAACCGGGTCGTGCTTCGCGCGCTGGCGGGGGGAAGCCGGGCCTATTGGTCCGGAGGGCGGAGCCATGTCGACGTGGAAGATGTCGCCCGGGGGCATCTTCTGGCGGCGGAACGGGGCAGGGAGGGTGAGCGCTACATTCTTGGTGGCGAGAACATCACGATTCGGCGGGCGGGCGAGATCTTGGCGAAGCTAACGGGGACTCCCTTTCCGGTCTTGAAGCTCGGGCGGGGGACGATGTGGGTGCTCGGACTCGGGTTGGAGGCGTTTGGGCGTCTGAGGGCGAGCCCGCCTCGGGCGACGCGTGCGCAGGCGAGTGCGGCTTGCGGGAGGTATATGTACTACTCGTCGGAGAAGGCCGAGCGGGAGCTGGGGTATTCGGCGCGCTCCGCCGAAGAGGTGTTCGTGCGCGCGGTCGCCTGGTTTCTGTGCAACGAGATCGCCGTGATGCGAGGCCGCGCCCGAGCCAGGGCATTCTTCGAGGCGGTTGTGGGCGATCCCCCGGAGGCGGCACTGGCGCCTTCGTTCTATCTGAGTGGGATCGCGCCTTTCAGGTCTTGATCGGGATCAGCCCCGCGCGCCGCGCCCCACCGCGAGCATTCGGTCGACCGCTCCGCGCGCTCGTTCGGCCACCGCGGGGTCGACTTCGACGCGATGCTCGGTGCGTTCGAGGGCGGAGAGGATGTTTTCGAGCGTGATCTTCTTCATATGGGGGCAGAGATTGCAGGGCCGGACGAACTCGACCTCGGGGTAGTGGACGGCGACGTTGTCGCTCATCGAGCACTCGGTGATCATCACGACCTTGGCGGGCCGGTGATCGCCGACCCAGTTGATCATGCCGGAAGTGGACCCGACGAAATCGGCTTCGCGCAAGACGTCCTGGGGACATTCGGGATGGGCGATGATGCGGATCCCGGGGTGGAGATCGCGGTAGCCGCGAAGCTCGGCGGCTGAGAACTGCTCGTGGACCTCGCAATGCCCCTTCCAGAGGATCACTTCGACATCGGTGTGGTTGCGAACGTGGTGACCGAGGTACTCGTCGGGCAGGAAGATGACGCGCTCCGTCCCCAGCGATTCCACGACTTCGACGGCGTTGGCGGAGGTGCAGCAGACGTCGGTCTCGGCTTTCACCTCGGCGGAGGTGTTCACGTAAGTGACGACCGGCACTCCGGGATAACGCTCGCGCAGCAGGCGCACGTCGGCGGCGGTGATCGAGTCGGCGAGTGAGCAGCCGGCTTCGAGATCGGGGATCAGGACCGTTTTGTCGGGGCTCAGAATCTTGGCCGTTTCGGCCATGAAGTGAACGCCGCAGAGCACGATGATCTCGGCATCGGTCTCGGAAGCCTGCCGCGCGAGGGCCAGCGAGTCGCCGGAGAGATCGGCGACGCCGTGGAAGATCTCGGGTGTCTGGTAGTTGTGCGCTAGCAGGAGCGCGTTGCGTGTCTTCTTGAGCTCGTTGATCCGTGCGATGAGGGGGGCGTGCACGGCCCATTCGATCTCGGGGATGATCCTCTTCACCCTCTGATAGATCGGATCGGTCGCCTTTCTGACGGCGGGGCTCAGGGCCGGCTTCTTGCGCGGGACGGCTAGTGGGGACATCGGAGGGGGCTCCTGGCGGTATTTATGCTCAGAATGAGCATAACTCTCTGGCTCCTAATGTCGCACGGGGTGGGTCGGGAGTCAACCTCAGCACTTTTTTCCAGGATCCGCCACGATTCCGCTGATCCGCGGCGACCGATTGGGCAAGAACGAAGAAGACCTCGTTCTCAGTCGCCCCGCTCCAGGGGCCCACTCAAGAGGAACTCGCCATGAACATCAGAACTTTCGCCACAACGACCGCCGCCCTTCTGACGACACTAGTGGTTGCCGGAACCGCCGAAGCCGCCTCGAAGAAGCTTCCGTTCAAGAACGACACCGGCCAGGCCGCCAACGATCTGCACATCGAATTCAAGCAGGGAGTGACGCCGAAACTGGAGGGTGGATCGTACGGAGCCTTCGACAACTACAACAGCTCTCCGGGATCGAGCAGCGCCGAGTTCGACGGTGGTTCGGTGGCCGACGGCGCCACGACGAAGATCCGCTTCGAGAACGGCGGGCCGAAGATCACCGTGAAAAAGTGGTGGTGGACCAAGGATGGAAACCGCATTGGTAGTATCCACACGGCCCTGGCCGGAGCTTCGCTTTCGATCGATCAGACCGAGCTGAACGTCGGTGAGACCGTAACAGTCAGCGCTGAAACCGTAGGAGACGAGCTCTCCGGTGGTGAGTTCTTCATCGATTGGCTCGTGATGCTGCCGGATCTGAGTGTGATGCCGATGCCCCCGATGCTCTTGCCGCCTCCGGGTCTCGGCCTGACCTGTCAGCTGCAGGCCTTGACCATGAACACGGGCGGACTCATGCCCGGTCCGTACGAAATATCGTACGTCGCCCAGAGCCTCGAATCCGGAGAGGTGACCGAAGGAACGAGCGCCCTGCAGCTCGGACATGGCTGCTCGCCCAACGAGTAGCCACGAACGAAGCCGAGCTGTTCGAAATGGCCACCCGGTTCCCAAGGCCGGGTGGTTTTTCTCGTCATGGCTCGAAACGCGCGACCGGCAACCCCACTCCGGGACCTTGGCGCTCTCGCAGAACGTCCTTGCGAAAACGGAAGAGCTCGGCGGGGCGACCGCGCACGCGGGACCGGTACTTTCCGGTTCCTTCGACGAGCCCTCCCCGGTCGACCACTCTGCGGAAATTCTGCTTGTGGATCGGCACGCCGGCCAGGGCTTCGACGACGCGCTGCAGCTCAAAAAGAGTAAATCGTTCGGGGAGCAGCTCGAAGACGAGGGGGCGGTAGCGGATCTTTCCCCGAATTCGGCCCAGGGCGGTGGCGCAGATCCTCCGGTGGTCGACCGACATCGCATCGCCGAGGGTTGCGCCGATCGGCTCGGAGTCCTGCTGCCGATCGCGGTGGAATTCTTCGACCAGCCCTGCCTCGTACAAGAGCTCGTACCGTTCGAGCACCCCTTCCCCGTCCCAGGGAGCTCCACCCACGCCGAAACTCATCTCCGCGCGATCGCGGCGGCGCGTGCGTTGACGCTGTTCTTTCGGTTGCTCGATCCACTCTTGAAGGTTCGGTGCGATGCGCTCTCCTCCTCCCGCCAACCGGTTTTCCCAGGGCAGGAAGCTGTAGAGATCGCGCCAGGCGGTGGTCGCCGGCGAGATCGGTTCTTCTGGCGGACTCTCGCGGGCCAGAGCCAGATAGGCCACCGATACCACCCGCGCCCCCCCACTGCGCTCGGTCGGCTGGCGGTGTCGGTCCCCGAAGGTGTAGAGCTGCTCCACGTAACCGAGCTCGATCCCGGTCTGCTCGGTCACCCGCCGCCGCAGTGCGATCTCGAGCGTGCGATCTCTCGCGAGATCGAGGGCGCCGGAGGGGAGCGCGGGAGGATCGCCCCCCACGGTGCAGACCTTGGGTGCACCTCCGGTCACGGCGACGATGGCGGCGTCGACGCGGATTTCGACGGGCGGAGAATCGGATCGCGGCATCGCTCGAGGGTGTGGGATTCGGACCTGGGCTCGAAAGCCTACTACGTGCATGCTAGGTTTGGATCTTGGCGGATGTCGCGAAAGGGCGATGGCGATGCAAGAACCGACGAATCTTCTCCGTTGCGCGCTCGTCGTCGCGATGGCGTGGACTCAGCCTCTCGCGGCGGCTTCCGACGGCGTCGCGCGGGAAGAGGCGATACGTACGAAGATTGCTTCGGCACCTTCGGCCTCGCTCCGGGCGGCATTTGCCGCGTTTGATGCCAACGGCGATGGGCGCCTCATCGAAGGGGAGCTCCCGGCGGCGGCGATCGCTCTGATCGACGCGGGCGGCGACCGCGACGGCGCGATCGATCTCGAGGAGCTCGCCGCGTCGATCGCGACGAATTGGCACCGACCGCCCCTCGCGAGTGGGCTCCTGGCCGAGTACTATGTATGGCGCATGGCGCAGGCAGCCGAAGAGGGAGGAATCGACGCCGCTCTCGACATCGGAACCGAAGGCCTGGAGCGCGTCGGAGGCGATTATCGTCTCTACCTGCACATCGGCTGGCTCGCGGTGAGCGCCGGGCGACTGGATCTGGCGAAGAGATGCGCCGAGGGGGCACATGCCCTCGATCCCTCAGCCGGAGACGTATGGTGTCTCGAAGCCCAGATTCTGCTCGTGCAGGGCCGGGCGGCGGCGGCGATCGATCTGCTCGAGTCGAAGATGCACGTTCCATCCTACCGGCTCTGCGCGCGGACGACTTTGGCCCGACTCTATCGTGGTTCGGGTCGACTCGAAGAGGCCCGGAGCATTCTCCACGAGGCGCTCAGAAGTCCCCCTTCGTCGCCGGAAGATGCCTTTCAGGCGAATCTCGAGCTCGCCTATTTGGACCTGGATCTGGGAGATACGAAGGCGGCCGGACTGCACGCGCTCCGCGCGGTGGCGCATCACCGGATCGATGCACGCAGCTGGGCGGCCGTGGCGGAGGCTCTGCGCCGCGCAGGGCCGATCGACCCGGGGGGAAGCGGCGGGATGGGGTGGAGCGAGGTCGAAGAGCGGGCTCGGTCCCTCACGGAGCAGATTCGAGAGGAGCTGGGGAGGGCTGGTCGCCGCGAGGGGTATCGATGAAGAATCCGCGTATCGCCCCCCTTGTCCTCTTGCTCATTTTCGTTTGTGGCGACGTCGTCGGGGCGCCGCCGGAGGCATCTTCGAAGAGCCGACCACGCGGCGTTCTGATCCTCGCGATCGACACTCTTCGGGCCGATCGTGTGGGCGCCTTTGGGCGTGCACCATCGATCACACCCAACATCGACCGACTCGCCTCGGACGCCATTGTGTTCGAGTCACATTATGCTCCGGCTTCGTGGAGCCTGCCTTGCTATTCGAGCCTCTTCACCGGTGCGCTGCCGAGCCGACACGGCGTTCTCGATCAGAATCAGAGATTGCCGGACCACCTCTACACTCTGGCCGAGGTGCTCGGTGTGTACGGTTATCGAGCGGCGGGGTTCGTCGGAGGCTCGCATTTGACCGGCGTGTTCAATCTGAAACAGGGCTTCGAAGTGTGGGAGGACGAACCGAATTTCGGGTCTTTCTTTCATAGTGTTCCGCGCGCGATGGCCTGGCTGGACCGGCTCGCGGTGGACGAGCCATTCTTGTTGATGGTCCACGGCTACGATTGTCACACACCATATTTTGTTCCGAACTCACTGGGAGAGATTTTCGATCCGGAATATCGGGGGAAGGTGCACGATCTGGATCTGCTCGATTTCACCAGATTGCACCAGATTCGCGACGGACATTACTACCCGGACCGTAAGGTGCCGGTTTCGGCCGATCCGAGAAGGCTGCCGATCGAAGGGCGCGTGATCGAGCTGGCCGAGCGCGACATCGACCACATTCGCTCCCACTACGATGCGTCAGTCTGGTATGTGGATCTGTGGATCGGGGTTCTGCTGGACGGACTGCGAGAGCGCGGCCTATACGACGACACTTTGATCCTGCTGATCGGCGATCACGGCGAGGATTTGATGGAACATGGTTTTTTCTTCCATCGGAATGCTCTTTACAGACATAATATCCACACCCCCTTGCTTTTCAAGCTACCGGGAAACCGATGGGCGGGTCGGCGTGTGTCGAATGCCGTATCGACCGTCGATGTCATGCCGACACTCTTGGGCCTCATTGGGGTCGAGCCACCGGTCGACCAGGTCGATGGCCGCGATCTTGGGATCGGGCTCGATGAGGACGTGGCACCGGAGGAAGGACCGGTCTTCTCGGTGCTCGCCGATCAGCAATCGATCATCGATAGGAAATGGCATCTGATTCGGAGGACGGGACAATCCCGTCGCTACGATCCGGAGATCGAGCTCTACGATTTTGGCGGCGATCCCGATGAATCTCGCGATCTTGCCGATTCGCTTCCGGGTGTTGTCACCGATCTTGTCCGAGAGCTCGATCGATGGCTGGCCGCCCAGCCGAGCGCCCCGAAGGCGGAGTCGGTCAACCTCGATGCGCGGCTCGAAAGGGCGCTACGCAAGGGCGGCTACTGGGAGCACGAGAAGAGGGAAGGAGGCGAGATCAACCGCGGCGCAGAATCCCGGTCAGACAGCCGGGACCACCGGCCGCCTTCAGGTATTCGCTGACATCGACCTCGTGGCACTCGATGCCGTAGCGCTGGTAGATTTCGCGCGTTCGGGGGCACGCGGCCGGCATCACGATCTCGCGGGGGGCTATGGTGACGAAGTTCATGGCTCCCAGCCGGTCGACCTCGTCGGAAGGCTCGAGAGAGACCTGTTCGACACCATGCTCGTCGAGAAAAGTATGTAGCTCGCTGGGCGCCTTTGCGCTTCGGACGGCCGCCAGATCGCCGGCCAGGAAGTTGACGACGCCCAAAAGATGTTGCACCCCATTTGGGAGGGGGATTGCGGTGAGGCGGGCTCCGATTTCGTCGAGGATCGGGGAGAGCTGTCGGGTGGCCTCGTTGTTGGTGCGCCTCGCGACACCGATCAGCACGTTCTTGGCATTGAACCACAAGGCGTCGGCGCCCTCGAATAGACCGGCGCCGCGGATGGTTGCGACGATCGGGATGCCGATGCGGGCAAGGGCCTCGGCGGCGAAACGCGGCTCTCGCGCGCGTTGCGGGGCGGCCGGACGTGCCACCACGGCCCCCTCCGTGGTCATGAAGAAGAGATCGCGCATGAAGAGGTAGTTGGGGGGCGGGGGGGTAGCCGGGCGGGCGATGTGGACGACCACTCCGAGCGATTCGTAGAGCGCCGCGATCGATTCGGTTTGGCGACGAATAGCGGGGAGGTCGATCGCTTCCAGCATCAGCTCCTCGGCCGGATCGTCGATCGCCGTGAGTGCGTCGCTGGGCCAGGAGATAAGGACCTCGCGCAGCCGTGCCGTTTCGGAGTCGAAGCCGCAGGGGCGCCAGAGCTCGCCCCGGGCGACATCGTCGGAGTGGCGTTCGGGGCGAGAGCGCCAGCCCGGTCCGCCATAGGAAGGATGGTTGTCGATTGGAGTTCGCATGGGGCCATGATAGCGGGATCGCGCGTGTTAGAGTGGACGGTCGACCATCCAGATGTACTGTCTCCGAGTTTCGAATTGAGGAACACCGCCATGCGTAAACGCAGCATCGCTCTCCCCTCGGTCGCAATCGCTCTGATCATCGCTTCGCCGCTTGGCACTGCTCAGGCGGGTTGGGAGGTCAGATCGACTCATATGGACATCCTGCTGGGCATCGATTTCGTCACCGAAGATACGGGATGGGCCGCCGGGGCTCTCGACGGGCTCGGTCCGGTGATCAAGCGCACCGACGATGGGGGCGTGAGTTGGACCTACCAGTCCACCGATCTGGTCAATATGTGGTGGCTCGACATCGACTTCGCCAGCATCGACAAGGGGTGGGCGAACAGCCTGGTCGCATTTATCGGGCGCCAAAGTGTCGCGGGAACCGAAGACGGCGGCACGACCTGGAATGAAGAGGTGGGCCAGTACGGTATCGCGGCGTGGTTGGACATGTTCGCGCTAGATGAGAAGTATGCATGGAGCAGCGGCTTCTGGATGAGGCTCCTGAGGGAACACGAGGGCCTGTTGAGGACGACCGACGGCGGGCAATCGTGGAGCGCGCACGATTGGAACAAGCCGGAGGCGGCGCGATTCGTGCATTTCGTCGACGAGAAACACGGGTGGATGAGTGGTGGCCACTGGCCCTCGAGCTCCGTCGCCGCGGGCGGCATTTCGTGGAAGCCGACCCGGAACTTTCCCATTGCCATTCCGCTCCCAGCGGAGCTGCAAGGCCGACCCCAGGCCGAAGCGGACGACTACGGATGCCTGATCGGTCGCACGAGCGACGGTGGCCAGACCTTCGAGACAGTGTTTACGAGCAACCAGTACTATCCGAATCACATCGAGTTCGTGAATCGGAACGAAGGGTGGTTCGTGGCCGAGGGCGAGGTCAACACCTCGATCATGCACACGACCGACGGTGGGTCGACGTGGACGAAGCAGCCACATCCTCTCGAGGCCGATCTGGTATCACTCACCGACGTGCATATGTTCAATCGGCGCGAAGGATGGGTGCTTGGATGGGGAGGGGGGCCCTTGGGCAACCCGAGGCTTCGTTTCATGCACACATTCGACGGGGGTGAGAGCTGGCAGGCCGATCCCTTCGAGACGAACATCGGTCCGCTCCATATGTCGTGGGTGGACGAATCGAGCGGCTTCACCGTTGGCGGTAACAACTTCAATGTGACCAAAGTGGTCGCCTACGACGAGCCGGCGCGCAATCCGAAGATGAGACTGACGGTGGTCGCTTCGCCGGAGACAGCCGGCGGCTCCGACACGATCGAGTGGGATCTGCTGGTGGAGAACCTGACCGGCTCGGAGCAGAGCTTCGATGCCTGGCTGCAAGGGACCGGCCCGACGATTCCAGGCTATGCGGCCGATGTGGAGCTTGCCACCGGTCTCATGGTGCCGCCGAACTATCAGGGGGTCCACCGCGTGACCTTCAGTCTGCCGGGGGTTCCGGTCGGTCTCTATGCCGTGGAGACGATTCTCGGGCCGACCGGAGTGGCCGATCCGCTCCAGATCGCGGCCTACGCGACCTTCAGCATCGAGATTACGAGCCCCTGAGCAGACGGCTCATTCGGAGCCGCGCCCGGATCGACGCCAGGGTCCAGGCGCGGCGCCAGCGAAGCCAGTGGTTGCCGTCGTGTACCAGCGATCGCAGCTCGACTCGCGTTCGCAGGTAGGCCTCGGGCAGTGCCAGGCGTAGCGGCGTTCGGCGTCTCAGGCTCTTCGTCGACTGCGTGTTCGCCGCCTGGGTCGTCTCGTAGTCGAATGCGGACATCGTCTGCCGGCACTCCGCCTCGACCATGAGGATCTCTTTGGACGAGAGCTCCCGCTCGAACTTCCTCACGTTTTGCTCGATGATCGGTGAGCGGGTGTTTCGCCACGATTCCGAGAGCGCGCCACTGGTTTGGGCTTCGTCGGTTTCGAAAAAACGCAGCATTCCCGGCTCATAGCTCTCACCGAGGAAGTCACAGATTCGGTTGATGCATTTCTCCGGGGTCGCGACGAAATCTTCGTACCGAAGAAGCAGGATCATTCGAGCCGGCAGGCGATCCAGCAGATCGCGCCCCGCATCCTGTTGCCGCCTCCATAGGCGTGCCGTGAGCTGCGGGTGACAGGGACTGAATACAGACTTCTTTGACGAGAGCGCGACATCTCTGGGGTCTCGCACGAGCAGGATCAGCTGCGCCCCGGGAAGCGCATTCAGTACGGCGTCGGCGTGGTCGATCAGGAAGGTGCTCTTGCAGCCCCAGCGGGCCTTGCCGGTCTCGATGCGGGCGAGCTCGTAGACGCCGATGAATGTGCCGATCGCGTCGCGGGAGGGCGCGAGAGCCTCTACCGCCGAGGGGACGACGGCGTGGCTCCACGGGTGGATATGTGTTTGAAAGACGCGGTTGACATCGTTGAGGAAGCGACGATAACGATCGTCTTGCTCCAGGTCGCCGTAGAGATCTTCCAGCGGTCGAAAATAGTGGACCAGGTGGGGAGGATGGGGCACGACAATGCGCGAGTGCGCGTTCAGGATCAATCGCAACAGATTTGAGCCTGAGCGCTCCGTTCCGACGATGAGGATCGGGTTGGGGCAACTGGAAGGACGCGGTTGGGTTCTCGTGGGTAGCACGCGAGATATCGCTATCGCTTGTTCATGCGCAGGGCCACCAGTGCGGCTCCGGCGGTGGAAACCTGGGGACCGATGAGCCAACCGACGAGCGGCACAAGAAAGAGACAGTAACAGGAGACCCCGAGCCCGAGTGTCGCCGCCTTGTTTCGTCTGATCATGGCGAGACGCTTGCGAAAGGGGAGCTGCCGCCGGCCGAGCGCCGGATCGAGACACTGCAAACCGGTCAGTCCCCCCGCCACGAGCAAGAAGAGCAGGTTGCCGACGACGGGCACGATGTTCAGAGGTAGGGCGAGCAGCATGACCGCGAGACTGAGTGCGAGCATGCCGATCGCCGAGCGTGTCGAGAACCAGAGGTCGCGAACCAGACCCCGGCTGTGCTCCGGCGCCACACCGAGCACGTGATGGTCGACTTCCGCCACCACAGGATCGAGCAGGGGGCCGGCGATCGCCATCGTCACGGGGGCGAAGGTAAAGTAGGCGAGAAGGGCGACCACTAGAGTGAATGCGCCGCCCATTCCGGCCCCGGCGGCGGGACGGGCCCAGTCGAAGAAGCCCCAGGATCCCGCCGCCAGGGCATCGGCGTAGCCGCTAAGAAAACTCAGTCCCAGGAAGAGCACGATGAGGTAGGCGGTGATCGCGAGCAGGGGAGGCAGAGCCACACGGCGCAGCAGGGCTCCTCTGGTTCTCAACAGCGCCAGGCCCCGCGGAGGTGCCGATATGCCGTAGAGCAGGGCTCCGAGAGTGGAGCGGAATGGGGTGAGCCAGCTCGCGGGGCAGTGGGCGCCGCAAACCTCGCAGTGCGCGGCACCCGCGCCGTCGACATAGAAGAGCGCGTCCGATGAGGTTTTCTCGTCCCCCCGGTCGGGCAGCGGGGGCGGTGCATCGGCCGAGGTCGGGAAGCGGGTAGCGGCGGCCGCTTTGGGGATCGCCTCCTTGCCGAAGGCCTGCCAGGGGTAGCCGCAGCGGCCGCAACACTTTTCGATCATCTCACTCCTCCCAGCGCACGCGAATCGTATCGCATTCCGGAGTCGCCTGCTCGATCGGAATGTGCTCGCTCCAGAGAGCCTGAACGAGCGCTGCCCGCCGCAGTGCCTCCAACTTGCGTGGACGGGCCCGAGCCACTTCGGGAGAGCCGATGATGATCCGCTTGGTTCGGGCGCGCGTGAGGGCCACGTTCAGACGTCCCGGGTCGAAGAGGAACTCCGCGTTGCGTGACAGGTAGTCGCGGTCGGAGGAGCCGAAGGTGTAGAGAACGACCTCGCGTTCCTGTCCCTGAATCCGCTCGGCCGTGTCGACCACGAGTCCCTCGATCAGGGCACCGGCGGCCTCGGGAATCGCGCGGGCGAGCTCATGCGACACAGCGCCGGCGTGGGCTCGAAAGGGGCTCACGACGGCGATCTCCGCGGGCGGGACTCCGTGATGGGAGACGAGCTCGCGCACGAGCGCCGCGACGACCCGCGCCTCTTCGCGAGAGTGGTTGCGGCGGGCCAGGTGATCGACCGCGACCCAGACCGAGGCTTTCTCCGGATCGAGAATCGCGCGGTACTGACCACCCTCGTCCAGTTGGAGGCGCCGGTCGGCCGCGCTCTTGTGGGGTACGACGGCGTCCTCGTAGAAAAAGCGGCTGGAAAAACGACAGATTCCTGCATTCATTCGCCAGCTTTCTCGCAAGAGATGGATCCGGCCGCGGTAGCGTTCCGCCAGATGCTCGAAGATCGAGCGCTCCATCGGATCGCCCGTTCCCCCCCCCGCCACGACCGGGCCGAGCTGTCGATGGTCACCCACGACGACACCGCGCAGCCCTCCCGCGAAGGCCGACATTGCGTGTGGGATCGGCACCTGACCCGCTTCGTCCAGGAGGACCAGATCGAAGGGGGAGTAATCGCGTCGCAGCTTCACCGCCCCGAAGGTGGTCGCGCCGACGACCATGCCCTCGCCCGGGAGGACTGCACCTTTTTGCAGGCGGGTGCGGCTTTCGATCCCGAGCGCTCGGAGCTCAGCGCCCTGATGCGGGCGACCGATTTTGAAAACCCTGTGGCCGCGGCTCTTCTCTCCGAGTGTGGCGACGGCGGCGAGCACGTTGTTGATCGCACGATGCGTGAGCGCCGACACGAGCACCTTCTCGCCGTGCCGAAGTGCCTCCAGGACCACCGCGGCGGCGACCCGTGTCTTGCCGGTGCCGGGTGGTCCTTGCACGAGCGCCAGCTCCCGGGCGGCGACGGCGGCGGAGAACGCCTCTCGTTGGCTCTCGGTCAGTGCATCCGCCTCCACTGCCTCTTTCGCCCGCGCAAGCCTGTCGTTCCGGGGACCCAATTCGGCCTCGCCCTCTACCGCCCGGCGCACCCAGTCCGCACCGGCGAGGCGTCCCCTTTCGTCGTCGAAGATCGGCTCCAGTCCTCGCACCAGATGGTCGGTCAGGTCGAGATTGCGGCGGTCGAGCACGCCCCCTTCCGGCGGGGGGCCCGACGCGTCGGCGAAGCGATCGGGACGGAGCACCAGGACGCCAGCGCCCAGATCGATCTCCTCGATCTCAACCGGCCGACCCGATGTGATCTCGGCTCCTGACGAGAGCCAGCAGGCGTCCCCCGGCCGGAGCTTCGTGGCGGTTCCGGGGATCCGATAGACCGCGGCGTCCCCCCGCTGCTCGATCCGGCGCAACCCGGCGATCGCCGAGCCATCGGCCACCCGTTCCTCGACCGGTTTGAGGTGCAGATCTCTGAGATCACGGCGCTCCGCTCGCCGGCCCCGCTCCAGGAATCGAACGATCGGCTCCCTCATCGCGTCCCATTCCTCGTCCGCCGCCCGCGGGTCGTTGTCGCGGGCTTTCGTTCCGCCCTTTTTGCCGCCTCGTGCAGCCTGAGTCTCAACGAGCGGAGTGCCTCGATCTCTAGCTCGGCGGCTGCCAGGATCTTCCTCCTCCAAGCTTCGTCGCCAGTGGCGGTGAAACGCTCGTGCCAGGGGTAGTAGTGCCCGAACGGTCCTCCGTAGCGTGCTTCGAAGCCCGAGCCCCCCGGCTGGCCTGCCCCTATTCCCTCGCCGTCGGCTCCGACGCCACCTGAAAAAGATGTGTAGGCCCGAAGACTCGCCGAGGGCGTGGGGACCGCGATCGATCGCAAGAGCATGCGCGATAAGTCCACCCCCTCATCGTGCACGCGTTCGAATGCGATCGGATCGCCACCGTGCGCGCTCTGGATCGCCTCTACGGTCGCGGGAGCCAGCCCGCCGGAGTGGAAGATTGGAATGCCGCTAAACCTCTCACGTCGATTTCCTTTTTTCGATGCCGTGATCCGCTCCAGGAAACGGTGCCAGAGCTCGCGCTCTTCCGCCGGAGTCTTCGCGTACAGGGTTTCGCGGCGCTCCTTGCCCGATCGGTCTATTTCGAGAATGGCGTAAAGAAAAGCCCCACCATTGCGACGCGGGTCGCTCGAGGCGACGACATAGATCCCCTCGGGCGGCGGCGGCACCTCCGGCGCGGAGAGGATCGTTGGCTCCCCGCGCTCGACCGCCCGCGCCCGCCTTCGCAACGGTCCGAGCACCTCGATGCCCAGCACCTCCGCTTCCGCCAACTTTCGGCCCTGCTCGAGCGAAAGTGTCGCCAGATCCCGCACGGTGGCGATTCCAGTTTGGCGAAGCAGGTCGGCCGTGCCGCGGCCGACGCCCGGGATCAACGATAGGTCCTTCTTTTCTTGCGCCAGATCGCGACAGAACACACGCCATCCACAGGCGCCGCACTGGTGTGAGAGGTGTAGCTTTGTCTGCCGGCCGCTGTCCCGGATCTGCCGTATCTCACGCAATACCTCGTCGAAGATCGGCAGGAGCGACGTGACATCGAAGCGCTCCTCGCGCCCATCCGCCATGATCAAGTAGCCGTAGGAAGGCAAGCGACCTTGCAGCAATTCCAGCAAGCGCGCATAGAAGAGCACCTGCATCACTTGCTCCGTGTGCGGCTCGGCGCTGCTCTTCACGTCGCCGGCAATGTAATGGTGATCTCCGAGATCGCTTGGTCCCTCCTCTCGGCGCAATAGATCCGGTTTTCCCACGCGATCGACGTCGATCAACACACCTTGCAGTACGCCGGACACGCCCGAGCGCATCAGATCGAGTGTCGCTGCCAGGCCCGCCGCCCAGTCCCTCTCGGGATAGCTCGGCGTGGCCCAATCGGCGCAATGCTCGGCCACCCAGCTCGCTTCGTGACGATTCCCCAGCTCGAGCAGGAGCCTGAGCCCCTCGTGCGGCGCCACGCTACGAGCGGGGTCCCCATGAAAGGCGAGCGTCGCCGTGTGCTCGCAAAGCAAGTAGCGGTAGACGTGGGTGGCGGTGATCGGAGGATTCATGGGGAGGGAGAGTACAGGAGATCGAGGGGAAGGACCGGCTCAATGAACTGGAAAGGACCCGCTGAGGGCGGTAGGCTGGGCGCCCGATTGCGGAATTCATTCCTCCGAAGCACGGAGCCGAAGGAACCCTTCCATGACTCACGATCCCTCAACCCGCGGGCACGCCGGTGAGGCGGGTAGCCGCGGGCCGCGGGTTCGTTCCGATTGCTGGATTCGATTCGAGCCGGCCGAGAAGGGCGGGCTCGAAATCGAGCTGAAGAGCACCGCAGAGGCGTACTACGGAGAATCGATCGACGCGCTTCTGCGAGAAGGGTGCGCGGCTCTCGGTGCCGAGCATGGCGCCCTTCTCTGTGAGGATGGCGGTGCCGTCCCCTTCGTGCTGATGGCGAGGCTCGAAGCGGCGATCCGCGAGGCAGGGCTGGAGACCAAGGGCGACTGGCTTCCGCCGATCCACGACCCGGCACGCGGAGCGACCCGAAGGGATCGTTTCCGCCGCTCCCGTCTCTACCTTCCCGGCAGCCAGCCGAAGCTATTCCTGAACGCCGGCCTCCATAGGCCCGACGCCATCATCCTCGACCTCGAGGATTCGGTCGCGCCGGCGGCGAAGCTCGCGTCGAGGATCCTGGTACGCAACGCCCTGCGGCAGGTCGATTTCATGGGCGCCGAGCGGATGGTGCGAATCAACCAGGGTGAGCTGGGTCTGAGCGATCTCGAGCAGATCGCCCCGCACGGCGTCGATCTGATCCTCATCCCGAAGGTGGAAAGCGCGGGGGAGGTTCAGGCGGTCGACGGACGGATCCGCGAGCTGAGCGCCGACGAGGTCTTCTTGATGCCGATCATCGAGTCGGCGCGCGGCGTCGCCAACGCCACCGAGATCGCGGGAGCCAGCGACAGAAATGTGGCACTGACGATCGGCCTCGAGGACTACACGGCGGACATCGGCGTGCAGCGGACCGAAAGCGGTGAGGAAAGCCTGTGGGCGCGGTGCGCCATCGTCAACGCGGCCCGGGCATTCGGGCTTCAGGCGATCGATTCGGTCTATTCCGACGTCGGCAACGTAGAAGGACTGCGGGCATCGGTGGATGAAGCGCGAAGGCTAGGTTTCGAAGGCAAGGGTTGCATCCATCCCCGACAGATCGGTGTCGTTCACGCTGCTCTCGCGCCCGCGGCGAACGAAGTCGATCGGGCCCGCCGGATCGTACGCGCTTTCCGAAAGGCCGAAGCGCGCGGGCTCGGCGTCGTGAGCCTCGGTACAAGGATGATCGATCCGCCCGTGGTCAAGCGGGCGCTGGCGACAGTCGATATGGCGATCGCGACGGGGCGATTGGCCGGCGACTGGGAATCGGCGGACGAAGAATGAGCGAGTTGATCCGCAATGCGGCGGGGCGCCTGATTCCGACCCGCATCAATGAGCTGGAAACGAAGCCCTACCAAGGAGTCGGAGCATGGCGTCCTTCGGGACGAAAATGGAGTCCGCCGATCCGTTCCGCGGCCGACTTTCCCGTTGACGGCAATAAATGCGTCTCCTCGATCCACGATGCGCTGAAAAGGGCGGGAATCCGCGACGGAATGACGATCAGTACACATCATCATTTCCGCAATGGCGATCTCGTGGCCCGCGCGATTTTCGATGCGGCCGCCGAGCTGGGCGTGAAAGATCTCCGATGGTTCCCCTCGGCGAGCTTTCCCTGTCATGCGCCCCTGATCGACCATCTCGAGAGTGGAGTCATCCATCATATCGAAGGCTCGATGAACGGTCCGCTCGGGGGCTACTGCAGCCGCGGGAAGATGCGGGGACTCGGCGTGCTGCGCAGCCATGGCGGCCGGTGGCAGGCGATCCAGGATGGAGAAGTGCGGATCGACATCGCCGTCCTGGCGGCGCCAACGGCCGATCCCTTCGGCAATGCGACGGGGGATCGCGGGCCGAGCGCGTGCGGTCTGCTCGGCTTCGGCCTGGCCGACTCGCTTTTCGCCGATCATGTCATTGTCGTCACCGACAATCTCGTTCCCTTCCCCTGCGTCCCCTGGCAGATTCAGGGCAACAACGTTGATTCCGTCGTCGTGGTCGACAAGGTTGGGGATCCGTCCAGAATCGTCTCGGGCACGACCCAGATCACCAAGAGTCCCGACCGGTTGCTCATCGCCGAATACGCCGCTCGTTTCGTGCGCGATTCGGGCATCATGCGCGACGGTTTTTCTTTCCAGGCCGGCGCCGGAGGAACCGCGCTTTCCTTCGGGATCTACTTGAGAGAGATGATGAGAGAGGCGGGAGTGAAGGCCGGTTTCGTGCGGGGCGGCTCGAACCGTTACCTCGTCGAGATGTTGGAGGAAGGACTCACTCCGTACATCCTCGATGGGCAGACTTTCGACCTCGAGGGTGTGCGCTCGATGCGGGAGAATCCGGGACATCTGAACACGAGCCCCTTCACTTCATACAATTTCCACGGAAAAGGGAACTTCGCCTCGATGGTCGACGTCGTGATACTGGGTGCGACGGAAGTCGATATCGATTTCAATGCCAATGTCGTCACCCACACCGACGGACGGCTGCTTCACGGCATCGGCGGCTGGCAGAACTGTCTTGCTTCCAAGTGCACTATCTTGGCCGTTCCCTCGTTCCGGAATCGTGTTCCTGTGGTGCTCGATCGGGTGACGACGCTTTGCGGCCCCGGCGAGCTGATCGACGTGATCGCCACCGAGCGGGGCCTGTGCATCAACCCGAGGCGCGAAGATCTCATCGAGGCGCTTCGCGGCTCCGATCTGCCTCTGATCGAGATCGCCGAGCTCAAGGCGGAAGTCGAGAGGATCTGTGGCGGTCCCCCGGCAAAACCCGCGCAATCGGAGCAGGTCGTGGCCGCGATCCAATGGGTCGACGGGACGACGATCGACTGCGTTCATGCGGTGAAATAGGATGAGATCGTCCCGCAAAAAAAATAGCACGAAATCTGTGGACTCGGCCGCGATTCGAGGCCATATTGATTCTAGCTGCGGCGCTTCTGCCCGGTCCCCCGCCGAAAACGAGGACTTGTCCTCGCGCTGGCCGAGAGAGATCTCTCGGGAGGGCCGGAAGGGCGCCGCAATCAATTGTACGGACCGCATCCGGGAATGGGAGCAGGCGCCCGGATGAGCTGGATCCACACCTTGCTACTCGGCGGAGCGTTGCCGGGAGCCGCGCTCTTTCTAGTCGAGCTCTGTGAAACCGACCCGCGGCTTCGGCGCGTGGTGATGGGGTCGGGAGTGGTGATCTGTCTGGGGATCAGCATCGTTCAGTTCTCCTCCGTGCGTTCATGGCCGGAGATAGCGTTCCCCATACTGCTCGCTCTTTTCTGGCAGCGGGCGTATGCGCGGGCGCGCGAGCGAATCGTTTGAATCGAGGTAAATCGATGTCTCAAACCGCCGTTGAGAAGATCGTCCAGGCCCATTCCGTAGGACTTCCCGAAACGAGCCTGGTCCACTCCGGTGACTACGTCACCATTCGCCCACGTCACGTGATGACCCATGACAACACCGGCGCGGTGCTGGGGAAGTTCAGCGCGATCGGCGCCGAGCGGGTGCACGATCCCAGGCAGCCGGTATTCACACTCGACCACGACATCCAGAACCGGTCCGAGGGGAATCTCGCGAAGTACGAGCGGATCGAGAGCTTCGCGCGCGCGCACGATGTCGATTTCTGGCCCGCCGGAAGCGGGATCGGGCACCAGATCATGTGCCAGGAGGGCTACGTCGTGCCCGACAGCATGGTCGTGGCCTCCGATTCCCATTCCAATATCTACGGTGGGTTGGCGGCGGTAGGCACGCCGGTGGTTCGCACCGACGCGGCGGCGATCTGGGCGACCGGCGAGACCTGGTGGCAGGTGCCCGATGTCGTGCGGGTCGTGCTGAAGGGGAGGCTGCGCAGGGGGGTTCGGGGGAAGGACGTGATCATCGCCCTGATCGGGACCTTCCGCGACGACGATGCGCTGAACTGCGCGATCGAGTTCGAGGGGGACGGGTTGGCCTCGCTCTCGATGGATCAACGGCTGACCATCGCCAACATGAGCACCGAATGGGGCGCGCTCGTAGGACGCTTTCCCTTCGACGATCTGCTCGAGGAGTGGCTGCTCGCCCGGGCGGAGAAACACGGGAGATTCTCCGCTGAGCAGATTCGATCGTGGCGAGCGACGACCGTGGAGCCCGATCCAGACGCGTTCTACAAACGCACGCTGACGATCGATCTCGCGCACCTCGTGCCCCAGATCGCGGGACCCGACGAGGTCAAGGCGATCACGGCGCTGCCCGAAATGGCGGCGAAGAAGATCCCGGTTCACAAGGCCTACCTGCTCTCCTGCGTCAACAGCCGTCTCGAAGACATCGTCGACGCGGCGGAGGTGGTTCGGGGCCGCTCGGTCGCGCCGGGCGTGGAGCTCTACCTGGCCGCCGCCAGCCGCGAGGTGGAGCAGGAGGCGGAGCGCCTCGGTGCCTGGGGCGACCTGGTCCGCGCGGGGGCGAAGGTGCTCCCTCCGGGCTGCGGACCCTGCATCGGGTTGGGCGAAGGAACACTCGGCCCGGGAGAGAACGCCATTTCGGCGACCAATCGAAACTTCCAAGGGCGAATGGGCTCTCGCGATGCGCGGGCCTATCTGGCGAGTCCCGCCATCGTGGCAGCTTCGGCGCTGGCGGGCCATATCACCGGTCCCGAGGAGTTCGCCGATGAGCCGATCGTTGTCTCCTACGAGACCCATGAGGCCGCCGATGCGCCGCGCGAGGCGGTCGATTTCCTCGAAGGGTTTCCGAAAAGTGTCGCGGGACGATTGCTCTTCGTCCCCAAAGACAATATGAACACCGACGGGATCTACGGGAAGGACTTCACCTACAAGGACGATCTGAGCGCGGAGGAGATGGCCGCGGCGGCGATGCTCAACTACGATCCCGCTTTTCAGGAGATCGCTCGCGAGGGCGACATATTGGTCGGTGGCTACAATTTCGGGACCGGATCGTCGCGCGAGCAGGCGGCCACGGCTCTCGCTCACAAGGGCATACGCATGGTCGTCGCGGGCAGTTTTTCGCAGACCTATATGCGCAACGCCTTCAATAACGGTTTCATCACCCTCGCCTGTCCGTCGCTGGTCGATGCGCTCGTCGAGATCCGCGAGCGAGGCGAGCTGAGCGACGCGCCGACGATCGCGTTGGAGGGCGAGGCGAAGGTCGATTTCGCCGAGAACCGGATCGAGTGGAGAAGGCGACAATTCCCGATTCCGCCCCTCTCGACCGTTGCCCAGGAACTGGTGCTGGCCGGGGGCGCGGAGGCGGTGGTGAAGGGAAAGATCTGAGCCAAACACTCTGGCTCATTCATAGAGTACACTGCCGGCCGATCAACGAGAGCCCGACCGGGATCCGCCACCCAATAGGCGCTTCGCCTCGCGCCTCTTGGCCCTATCATTCGTCGCTCGCACCGATTTGATGCTCACTCGGAACCGGTCAAGACTAATGCGACCGGTAGGATGAAGTGACCCGCGATGCACATTATTCCTGAGCGGCTTGCTGCCGCCTGTCGCCTGACGCACGAACATCGGATTTGGCTCGAGCGGTTGCCTTGCGCCATCAACGCGCTGCAAGCGAAGTGGTCGCTTTCACCGGGCGCCCCATTCGACGGTTGTGGTGGAAGCTGTGCGTGGGTGGCCCCCGCGGTACGAGACGACGGCACGCGGGCCATATTGAAACTCGGCATGCCGCATAGTAGCAAACTGAGCGATCCGCCGGAAGCGGACCAAGATGTCGTGATCGCGGGTTTGCCGCGCCGCCTTTGCCGCCGGCCCTCCAGGTCGCACAGCTTTCGTCCGCTCTCCGAAATGACCGCGTACTGGGCAAGAGAGACGATCGCCGCCTCTTCGTGATGGGTCGATGCGGAGTTGGTCCCGACCGGTTTGCGCCTGATGCGCGAACTGTCTCGCCCATCCGCCGACGACGTGCTGCTGGCGACTGATCTGCACGTGGGCAACGTTTTGCGGGCGCAGCGAGCGCCGTGGCTCATGATCGACCCCAAGCCTTTCATCGGGGACCGTGCCTACGACGCGACCCAACACCTCCTCAACTGCAAACGACGGTTACTGACCGAACCCGAAGCAACGATCGGTCGCTTCGCCGACCTTCTCGAGGTTGAAGGCGAACGCGTTCGATTGTGGCTGATCGCACGTACCGCCGCGGAGCCCCGCGAAGTCTGGAGCCGCGACTCCATGACGCTGGCCAGAGTGTTGGCTCGATGAGCTCGCCGGATTCCGGATCGGTGGGGCGCACTGGCGGTGTGCGAGAAGCTGCCGCACCACTCGCAACCGAGCTCCCGCCTCGGCGCACGCGTTCAAAGGCACCGGAACCTTGTCTCTTCGTGGGTGACGGCCGCGGGAGATTGCGTCGCACGGGCGGGCGGGTTCCGAAATCGCGTATCGCCTCATATTTAATTCGGACCACGATCGGCCGGCGCTTCCAGGTCTACAGCGACGAATCCCAGGCTGTGAACCAAGAGGCGCGTTTGCAGGCCGCGAGGATCGTCGTGATCGTCTCGCATTCCGTGACGATCGCGTCAGCCCGAAGCATGGGCTGACGCGCTGTCGTGACTCTCCCACGGTGGGAAGAAGCGGGCGATGAGCGCGAAGAGAACGAAGGGCAGAGCTAGCACGACCAGCCCGAGCAGAACACCCTCACGGCCCAAGAAGTCCACGTGTAAGGGCAGGAATCCGCGCAGACTCTTCGACAGAATCTGACCGCCGATTACAACGTTCCACCGCATGGCGAACACCTGCACCAAGACCAGCACGCACGAGATCGCGACCAGTACCCTGCCGGCCCCGAAGGCGATTCTTCGTTGCAAGACAAGCCACAGCAGAAGCAGCGGAACGATCGAGCCCAGGAGAAACTGTACGATGATCAGGGAGGGGAACAGACGTTCGAAGATCAGGGCACGAATTAGCGTCCAGCCCTCTACACCCTTGTATCCCATGTTCAAGAACTCGAGTCCCTCGATCGTCACGTCCACGATGAGGAAGAACCAGAGATGGCGCGCCAGCGCCCGAACACATTCGCCATCGTAGGGAACCGCCCCTCGGACCGCCAGGAACATGTACATCAAGGTCAGAATCGCGATTCCGCTCACGATTGCGGAGAGAATGAAGATGATCGGCATCAGCTCGGTCGACCACCAGTGATTCGCCTTGATCGATCCGAAGATGAAGCCGACGTAGCCGGTTAGGATGCAGGCGGCGGGGATACCGATGGCCGCGAGAAGACGGACCGCCTTTTGGTCCACGGCCACGGCTTCCACGCTCAGGTCGGTTGTGCCGAGGGCGAGCATTCGATAGATGCGTCGGATCAGAGAACCCCTTTCGATTTCATTGCCCCAGCGAATGAGATCGGCACGATAGTCGAACCAGAGCTCGGCCACGACCATCATTGCAAATGCAACATAGATGAAACCGAAGCCCGCCATCGCGGAGCTGCGATTCGGCGTGATCATGATGTTGAATGCACGCTCCGGATGCCCCAAGTGCAAGAGCAAGGGCATTGTCGCGAACGCGAGGAAGCAAAGAGCGGCAAGCAGGCTCATCCGTGCGACGGGACGCAACGCTCTGACGTCGAAGACGTGGTAAAGGGACGAGGTGATAAAAGAGCCGGCAACGAGTCCCGTGATGTACGGATAGAGGACGATCATGAATGACCAGTAGATCCGCTCGTTCGGATAGTGGAAGCCGATCATCTCTTCCATGGTCAGCGAACCTCTCGATTGAACCCGAGGTAGTAGACCTGGGGGTCGGTTCCGAGCTCCTCTTTCAATACATCGTATCGTTCCGATTTCAGGAGCTCACACGCGGCGCAGGTTTCGCCTTCCACGTGGGTGGTGAACGATCGCGCACCGGTGGGACAGGTCAGAACGCAGGCCGGAGGGAGGCCTCTCGTGATTCGGTGGTAGCACCAAGTGCATTTGTCGACAGTGCCTGCCGCATGGTCGACATATCGAGCCTCGTAGGGACAGGCCTGCACGCAGTACCCGCAGCCCATGCAGCGATCCTTGTCCACCAAGACCACTCCTCCATCGGTGTAGTAGGTGGCGCTGACGGGACACACCTGAGTGCAGGCCGGCTTCTCGCACTGGTTGCAGAGCTTGGGCACGAAGAATGCCTTCGGATTGCGACCCTTCATGCGCGGGGCACTCATGAATCCGTTTTCGCCGCCGCCGGGAGAGTCAACGAAAAGTTCGTGATCCTCGGACTCCGTATAGCGCTCGATCCAGGTTCGGTAGTAACCACCCGGTACGTGATTCTCATTGCGACACGCACGGACACAGGATCCGCAGCCGATACACTTCGTCGTATTCACGATGAAGTTGCAGAAGTGTTCCTCGAAAGCATCGGCCGATGGACCGCTTTCTAGCGCGGTCCCCTTGGCGAGCTTCGGTATGCGCAGCGAGAGAGAGTAGGACACAACCCCGGCGGCGACCGTGCGGGCCGTGATCTTCATGAACTCCCGGCGATCCGTGTGTCGATGTGGGGCGCATCCGCGAGACGCGCGGGGATTACTCATCCGTCCACTCCTCCCACTCCTCCCACTCTTCGAACCCGTCCTCGAATTCGATCGCCCCCCCGGTATCCGATTCGTCCCTCAGGCCCTCGATTCGGGCGCTTCCGACCGGATCGTGAGGAGGATGACACTCGATGCAATGCATTGCTTCCATCTTGGCCAAGATCTTGGAGTGTTTCTCGGAGCTCTTCGGCTCAGCATGGCAGCTCTCGCAGAATCGATCATTCTGCCCGTGCGTCGGCATCTCGACCGAGGGATTGCCATCGACGAGCCGGGAGTGAGCGGGTAGAGCGACGCCGTGGCAGGCGACACAGGTCACGAATCGATGCTCCGCGAAATGAATCACCTCGACGCGGCGCTCGTGACAGTCGCTGTCCCCGCAGCCGGTCGGCTCGACTCGCGGCCAATGGGGCGGATGGCAGATGATGCAGCCCACCTCGTCCCGTTCCAGACGGCGTTCAGCGTAGTGCTCGTCGATATCGATCACATCGAAAACCGCGGGTTTTCCGTGAAGCCTTTCGTGACAGGGCAGGCAGAAATCATCGTTTTCCGGAACGGACATCGCC
>NYZA01000011.1 GCA_002686955.1 Gemmatimonadota bacterium | reverse complement strand
GGGGGGCCGCCCGATATCTTTGGCGATCCCGATGCATTGGAGAATGATCCAAAGGGCTGGAACGTCTACTGGGGCAACTCGACCGGCAACTATGGAGACCCGATCTTTGTTGGTGTGAACGACAAGACGAGCGATTCCGAGCCGCACTATCGGGCGCATCTGAAAGGAGCGGAGAGCTACAGCTACATGCTGCGGACAGACGAACCGAATCCTCCGTGCCTGCCGCAGGACGGGCCGAAATCGAACGCGATCGACGTGTTTGCGGAGGGTGATTTCGCCTACGAAGATGCCGTTCCGGGACCTGGGCTCGGCAGCGAGCGAGGGGATGCGGGCGCGTTTGGCGGTCTATACAATTGGTGGGATCCTAGCGGTGGCAGCGCTTGCCTAGAGTACGACACCGGTGTAGTGAACTGCGGCAACTAGCCCTGTTTTGGAGCGGGCGTTTCGACGCCCGCTCCCTGGAGCCTTCGCTATGCTGCGTCTCATCTCAGTCGTATTGCTGTCTTGCTCTGCGGTCAAGTCCGCCCACGGAGGATATCCGGAGAACGAAGGCTGGCCTGTATCATACCAATTCAATTCCGGCGGACCGCTCGTCGTGGATATCGACGGCGACGGCGAGCTGGATGTTGTCGCCTCGAACGGGAGCGCACAGCAAGATGTCGATATCATGGCATGGTCTGGCGACGGTCTTCCCTTGGAACGTTGGCCCAAGCCGATGGTCCTCAGAAACACCGAAGCAATCCCCGGGGCCGATTTCGACAACGACGGCAGGATCGAAGTTGTCGTTGTCCCGCACCGCACGTTTGGTCCTACTCAGGCCGTTGCGTACCGTCATGACGACTCTGTCCCAGAGGGCTGGCCGATCGCTTTGCGGTGGATGGCCAACGGTGGCGCCTCCTTTAGCGACTTGGACGGAGATGGGCGGCTCGAGATCGGCCTGGCGATCACGCTGCCCACGGAGGCGGAGGGGGAGCTGCACTTGTACAGCTCCGACGGCATTCTGCGTTCTGGATGGCCCAAGATCTACCAAAAGCAGCTTCAGAGCTCTCCGATCTTCACCGACCTCGATCTCGATGGAGACCTCGAGGTGCTGGCAGGCGCATCCCTCCCGTACATCGGCCCCGGCTGGCTGCTCGCATACCACCACGACGGCACCCTCTACGCCGAGACCGACACTCTGGCGGTCGTCCCGACTCGCTTCATCGCCAATCCCCTATCCGCCGTCAATATCTCGGGTGACCTGCATCCCGAGATCCTCGCGCCAACGAGTGGCCAGGCGCCGTACGCAATCGACTGGCAGGGCGTTTCCGTCCCCGGCTGGCCCCCCGAAGGAGTCGGCTACACCGAACCGATGCCCGTTGCAATCGGCGCCACCGACGGTCCCGCCAAAGCGGTCTGGCTCCACTCCTCCTACTACGCCGTCGGCCTTGTCGACCGCAATGGCCAAATGCTCCCCGGTTGGCCTTGGCATCGCGATTGCCGCGTCTACTCCCAGTTCATAGTAGGCGACCTCGACGGCGACCCCGCCCCGGAGGGCTTCATGGGCCCCTGCTACGAGCTCGGCGACTGGGCCTTCAATCTCGACGGCACCGTGGTAGACGGCTTCCCGATCCCCTCCGACCACTGGATGGGCACCGGCGCCGGCACCCTAGCCGACCTCGACCACGACGGCGACACCGACATCATCATGCAGTTCGACGACTCCGTCCACGTCTACGACACCCCGGGTGTCTGGGACGCCGATCGCATCGAATGCGCCCGCTGGATGTACGACAACTGGCACACCGGCAACTACCACAAGCTGATCTACCGCGAGGCCGAGTCCGCCAACTGGCGCACCGGCTGGATCAGCGAAAGCGACACTTCCGCCTGGGGCCACGAGTACGTCCACCCCTCCCGCCACTCGATCGACACGAAACAGGCCCACGCCGCCGCCATCTCCGCCACGGGCACCCCCACCCAAGAGGAAGCAACACTCGCCCCCACCCACCCATTCGCAACACTCACCTACCGCACCGAAACCCCCGTCTACGAGAAATACAGCCTCTGGGTCCGCGCGCGTCGCCGCGGCGACGATTCCAACACCGCCATGACCCGTCCCCAAATCACCGCCAAAATCGACGGCTTCCCCTGGCGCTCCACCGGCAAGAGCAAAGCCTCTCCCGGCGGCTGGCGCTGGATCGAGCTCGGCCGCCGCACCGTCGGTGTCGGCCTGCACGAGCTCAGCCTCACCACCCGGGGCGCCCCGATCGATCTCGACCGCTGGCTGCTGACGACACATACCGAGCTGCCGATTCTGGATGAGCGGCCGCATGCTTGGTGAATGAACCCTTCGCCGCCTAGGGGTTCGCGCAAGAATGACATGTCATTTGGCCTCCCATCTGCACAACATCTCCGGTCGATCGGCAAGTCCCGACGGTTTCGGAACTTGCCGATCGACCAGATCTGCCGCACATCTGGGCGTCAAAATGACAAGCTATTCTTGCGCGAACCCTAATCTCAGGCGCTCACCAGAACTGACCTGGCGATCGACGTCAAGCGCTTTCTCCCATCGCACAAACAGAGCGGACGATGGGCATTGTGAGCGGACCAGCATCTTCCTGCCGGACGCGATGGCACGTAGCGTGGGGTTCTCCTCGAAAACGAAACAGGCTACTGGAACACTCAGTGGACCAGTCAGAGCTTCGCTCCGGATGTTTGCTCAGACATCACTTGTTGTTGACAGGTTCTGGAGAGCCACCGGGCTTTGCCCGCATACAAGGCCGGAGGTTCGTAGGAAGCGGAGCGCCGGGGCATGCCTGGCATTCCTGGTTGCGGCGATCGGCGAGCCAATACTCCGTCATCCCCCCTGTCTTCCTCCAATGGGTCGATCGATGCCCCGCCTCGAACGAGCTCAGTTGCCGGCGTCAACCGCCCGAGTGGGTCTCCTCTTCGATCGTCTCGGCCAGCGCGAGGAAGCGCTCGTAGCGGATCGCCGGCCAGCTTTCGGCGCTGAGGGCTCCTGCTGTTCGGGAGATCAGCGACACCTTGTGGGCCACCTCGTCATCGGTTGCCTCGTAGACGTCCATGAAATCGTAGGGACCGAGAAGCGCGTAGTGTTCGATCCATCGGACCTCGGGGCAGAGCCGGTCGACTCGGCGCTTCCACTCCTTCCCGATCGCTTTGCGGCCGCGTGGATCCTGCATCAGTTCGGGGCTAAGGCGCGTCATCAGCACATAACGGGGCATGGCGGGTCTCCTGATCGGTGCTCTGAGCTTCGCTTCTACCCTACATTCTACCTACGATGGGACGCCTACGCTGGAGTGTCATTACGGGCTACCCGCACCAATCCTCTCTCGGTGTCCAGGACGACGAGGGTACCTTCGTCCAGCTTCTCCGTCGCGGAGGCCACGCCTATCACGGCCGGCACTCCGGTCTCCTCGCAGGCTCTGGCGGCGGGGCTCTTTGCTCCCCCTCGCTCGGCGATTGCGCCCGAGCAGCCCGGCAGATCTCGTATCTGCTCAGCCGTAAGCTCTTTCGCCAAAACGATCTTGCCGGTCAGGTCCTCCTGGGCGGAGCCGTCTTGCGGTCGGACCAGACGCACGATCCTGCCCCTCGCCCTGCGGCGCGCCCCCGCTCCGTGCCCGCGAAGGTAGAAGCCGCCCGCGATCTGAACCGAGATCGTGTTGGTGCTCACCGCTTCGCCGATCGGCAGACCCGCCGTAATCACGAGCAGATCGCCGGCTTCGATCAATCCCTCCTTCTGGGCCAACTCGATCGTCATTTCGATCGCGGAGCTCTCGTCTTCGCTCGATGGTCCCACGATCGGGAAGACCCCTCGGACCACCGCGAGTCGGCGGGCGACCGCGGCTTCCGGGACGCCTGCGACCACCGGCGCTTCGGGCAGGAATCGCGCTAGGTTGGCTGCCGTACGGCCGGAGGCGGTCATCGCGAGGATCGCCTCGGCCCCCATCGAGCGCGCGATCGCCCGGGTCGCTATGCCGAAGGCTTCGATCGAGGCGCTCCTCCCGGCGTCAACCTCGCCGGATTTCGGGGGGTGGTAGCGAGGCGTGGCGCTTTCGACCCGCCTGGCCGTAGTGGCGAGTGCGGTCACCGCGGCGACGGGATGAGCGCCGACCGCCGTTTCGGCCGAGAGCATCAGCGCATCCGCGCCGTCGAGCACCGCGTTGGCGATATCGGTGATCTCGGCGCGGGTCGGCTGGGCCTTCTCGATCATCGATTCCAGGATCTGCGTTGCGACGACCACCGGTTTCGCCGAGGCCCGCGCCAGGCGGATGATCCGTTTCTGGACGAGGGGCAGCTCCTGAATCGGCGTCTCGATCCCGAGGTCGCCTCGAGCCACCATCACGCCGTCGGCGGCGTCGAGAATCGAGGCGAGATTCGACACCGCGAGCGCCGTCTCGATTTTTGCGAGCAGGGGGATATTCGCCCCGTGAGCATCGACCAATCGCCGCACCTCGCGCACGTCGCGCGCCTCGTTCACGAAGGAGATCGCGATCCAATCGACCCCAGCCCGGATCCCGAACTCCAGGTGCTTCCGGTCTTTGTCGGTCAGGCAGGTGAGCCCCGCGGTGGCGCCCGGCAGCGTCACCCCCTTCCTCGACGAGAGTGGTCCCCCCCGCACCACCGTCGCCCACGCCTTGCTGGGTGTGGCCGAGTCGATCATCAGCTCGATATTGCCGTCGTCGAGCAAGAGGCGTGCGCCAGGATCGAGCGCCGCCAAGAGTCCGGGCCAGTTCACGGCCACCCGGCGGCGGGTTCCGGGGCGATCCACGTCGGAATCGATCGCGATCTTGGCGCCCACCCGCAGTAGGACGCTTCCACCCTGCATCTCTCCCAGCCGGATCTTCGGCCCCGGCAGATCGAGCAGAATCGCCGTATGTCGGCCCGCTGCATCGGCTTCACCGCGTATCCGGCGAATCGCGCTGCCGTGCGAGGCGTACGATCCGTGGCTCATGTTGAGCCTGAAGACGTCGACTCCCGCCTCGATCAAGGCCCGCAGCCGAGGCGTGGCCCGGATTCCGGGGCCGACCGTGGCGATGATTCGCGTCTTTCGGCGGTTCCATGTGTGCTCTATCAGGGCCATTTCACTGAGCTCCAAACCTCGATGAAGCGCTCGGGGGGCGAGACCCAGAAGGCTTCGGCGGCCGCGCACCTGCCGTGGCGAGCGCCCCGATAGGCCGCCAGGCCCAAAGCTGCTCCGTCGATATTGGAGCGCCTGGTCTGCGATCGAAACGACGCCAGGGCGCGCCGTTTGATTTCGATGGTGCCGGAGATGTCGATCAGGCGGTTCGGGATGAGCGGCGACCAGACTTCGTAGGCGGCAACTTCGGTGGGTGTCCAGCCCCCCCCCTCCTTCAACGTACGCGCCAACAACTCGTTGGTCATCGCGTGGTCCGGGTGGCAGTCGATCGGAGAGGGCAGATAGATCGTCCGGGGACGAAGAGCTTCGAGCAGGGCGCCGAGCCAGCGGAGATCCTGCTCCCGGACGGTGGAGGCGGACTCCGGAGAACGCGCGAAGTGGATGTCACGAAACCCGATCCGCGCGGCAGCCTCGCGCGACTCCGACTCACGGGTCTCCACGAGCGCATCCGGATCGACGCCCTCCTCGCCCCCCAGGCGACCGTCGTAGACGATCGCGGCCTCGATCTTGTCTCCCCTCTTCGCGTGGAGCGCCGCGGTGCCGCCCGCGCCGATGATCTCGTCGTCGGAATGGGGGGCGAGCACGAGGACGGGACCTTCGGGCGGGTCGCTCCAGGTCGGCGAAGTCGCCCGGGCACCGATCGCCGCCCGGTAGCGCAACCGCCTCTTGAGGCGCCGGGGGAGAAAACGGTTTCGCCAGGCGTTTCTCAAAGCAGCGTCGTCCTCGGGGTGCAGCCGTGTCGTATCGGGGGGACACACACGCGAGATGTGCCAACCTGGCTAGCGACCGCTCGGACACGCTTTACGGATGCCCAAAGTGGCCACGCACTGGCGGAGTGCCCGGTGGATGTGGAACGAAAAGGGTTCACGGCGCCTATGGATAGTAGATCGATGGTCGATCGGGCCGGGCCTTTTCACGATTGGCGTGGGACTTGCAAGTGATCCCCATGCCCGGGTTCGCCGGAACTCGGCCATTGATAGATCTGCGTGCACCCGCGCTCGACCGCGCGGATTCGCACACCGACTGCGCGAACGGTGCTCCGGGGAGCTCCGCCGTGACGACATCTGACCGAAAGGAACCAGGTGCCATGGCATCCTTACAATCGAGCACATCACCCTATGAACCTGTCGACATCCTGAGCCAATACCTGAACGAGATCGGGCGAGAAGATCTTCTCGATCGGGAATCTGAGGTCAGCCTGGCGCGGGAGGCCCGCGCTGGAGACAAGGAAGCGCTCGATCGCCTCGTCATGGCGAATCTGCGTTTTGTCGTCAAAGTCGCCAACCAGTTCCGCAATAGGGGCTTGCCCCTCGAAGATCTGATCAGCGAGGGCAATTACGGGTTGATCAAGGCGGCGCACCGCTTCGACGAAGCCAAAGGGGTTCGTTTCATCTCTTACGCGGTGTGGTGGATCCGCCAGTCGATTCTGAAAGCCTTGTGCGAGACGGTAGGGGTGGTTCGCTACCCGCAGTACAAGTCCCAAGAGATCAAGCGCGTGAAGCGGGTTGCTCGGGAAATCGAGCGTGCGGAGCACAGAGAGCCGAAGATCGAAGAGATCGCGGGGCGTCTGGATCTCGACCCAGAGATCGTGGCGCAAGATCTGGTGCTGGGGCGCTCACACCTTTCACTAGACGCTCCGATCACCCTCGACGGTGACTGCGCCCTGATCGATTTCCTCCAGACCGACTTCGAAGACATGGTCGAGGCTCGCCTGACCGAAGAGGCGCTCGGCATCGACGTGCAGCGGGCGATGGGCACGCTCACCCCCCGTCAGGCGCGTGTTGTTCAGCTTTACTTCGGCTTGGGCGGCGAATCACGCCACACACTGCAGGCCATCGGAGACCAATTCGGCTGCACCAAAGAGAACATCCGACTGATCAAAGAGAAGGCGTTGGGGCGTCTTCGGATGCAGTCCAGGAGAGCGATACTCGAGAAGTACTGGGAGAATTAGTCACCGATCGCCTGCCCCGCATCGCCCGCCGGAGTCGCCTCCAACTCCGGCGGGCGGGGCTTTTTTTGGGGGGGGATGGATCAGGGGACGAGACTTACTGCGTAGGTCTCAGCCACTCGCCCCGTGCCGGGTGCGTGGATCAAGAGCCGCGAGCCGTCGATTTCGTAGTCGTAGAAGGGGCTTCCGTTTCGCAACACCGCGCCGACATTCCCTTCCAGGCCGATCAGCTCGAGATCGATGGCGTCGAGTCTGAGAACCGAGAGGGCGAGATCCGCGCCGGGATTCAGGCTCGAGTCCGCCAGGTAGAGCCCCGCGCGGGCAGCTCCGCGGATCTTGAGATCCCAGGTGTTGGTCGCGGGCAGGAGCTCGCTCTGCAGCCTCGCGAAACGTGCGTCGGGCTCGCGGGGAGCTATGTCGAGATAGTGGTAGCGCAGATCCTCGTCGACCGTGAGTTGGAGGAAATCGGGGGATGGGAGCAGGCGCTTGTCTTCGAACCAGGCCATGGTTCGCTCGGCTTGCCTGGGCAGAACCCAGTGGCTGCCCCAGTGCCAGAACACGCCATCGTAGTGCAGTGGATCCCACGAGCGGATGGCTGCGTCGAGGTCGCGGGCGTGGTGCGGGTAGACGAGGATGTCGGTGCGTCCGTGTCCGATCTTGAAGGGGACGGTGCGCAGGTTCATGGCGTATTCGACCGATGATCGGCGGCGGTATTCGAAGGGCATCTCGGTCGGCTCGCCGCCGCATTCGACGACCGCGTCGTCGGCCAACTGTTGGAAGAGCAGGGATCCGTCGAGCTCATACCAGATGACCTCGAGGTCGGCGGGGCCCATCCATTCCCAGGCCGCGGCGAAGAGATCGGGGTATTTGGCCGCGCTCAGTGTCGTTTGAAGGCCGCCCATCGATCCCCCCGTCAGATAGATCCGATCGGTGTCGATGTCGTAGTGATCGAGACAGTACTGAATCAGATCGAGCAGGTCGTGCTGGGCCGCGCGTGCTCCAAGCGATGTCTCCCCGCCGGAGCGCTCGCCGTGCGTATGAGGGGCGGCGAGAATCCAGCCTCGGGGACCGGAATGGGGAGCGACTCCGTTCAGTGCATCGGTCGCGCTGCCCCCCATGCCGTGACAGCTGATCACCAGGGGCGCCGGCACGCCCGGCGTGTACGCGTCGGGAATGTGAAGCAGCGACCAGGTTTCCTCGCCGTCGTACGAGGAGATGAGATCGACCCGAAGCGTCTGATCGGCCGGTGCGCTTCCCGCGGCGAGACCGATGGTGCAAATGAGCATGAAAGGGAGGCGCATCGGCGGTTCTCCTGGTAGGGTGGATGCGTAAGTCCGACTTGCAACGATAACCTCCTGGCCACGAGAGTCGACATGAACCGGTCCTTGCTGGCGATAGGCTTCGCCGCGCTTCTCTCGTCCTGCGCGGGATCCGAGGGGAAGGCTCGCGAGATGGCCGACCACGCGGCGTTCGAAGAGGCTCAGGGCAATATCCCGAACGCGACCAAGCTCTACCAGCGGGTGGTCGAGAAGTACCCCGATACCGAGGCGGCCGCGGAGGCCCGCGCCAGATTGAGCGAGCTGAGTTCCGAGACGGAATCCTAGCCCGGATATCTCACTAGATTCCTGCTGCGACCGCACAGGTCCTTGTCCTGCCGGCACTTCCCACCGTTTCGCCTTGTGCGACGTAGCACCACTACGCCTCCGCTTCGAATCGGCACGAAGCACCGGCAGGACAAGGACCTGCACGGTCTCGCTACGGAATCTCGTGAGAAATGCGGGCTAGCGCCGCCAGAGCTCCGGCGCGAAGAAGATCAGCACCGTGTAGATCTCGAGGCGCCCGAGCAGCATCCACGCCGCTAGGAGCCACTTCGCCGCATCAGGCATCCAGGCGTAGCTTGCCGTGGGGCCCACGTCGCCCAGGCCGGGGCCGATGTTGCTCAGACACGCCAACGACGCCGTTCCCGCGGTGATCAGGTCGATGCCGAAGAAGGTGAGGCAGACCGCGCCGAGGCCGAGGAAGATCATGTAGAGTAGGAAGAAGCCGAGGACGTTTTGGATAATCGACTCCGGCACCCGCCGGTTGGAGTACTTGACCGAAATCACCGCGCGTGGGTGAAGAAGGCGCCGCAGCTCGATCCGGGTGAAGCGGACCAGAAGCACGGCTCTGACCATTTTGAAACCGCCTCCGGTCGATCCGGCGCACCCCCCGACGAACATCAGGATCAGCAGCAGGGCATGCGTGAGCACCGCCCATTGCGCGTAGTCGGCGGTCGCGTAGCCGGTCGATGTGCTCAGCGACACTACGGTGAAGGCCGCGGACCGGAATGCCTCGTTGGTGTCGGTCGTCCCTGAGCGACCGATTTGCAGGATGCCGAAAATCGTTGCGACCACAACGATCGTAACCAGTGCGTAGATGCGAAACTCAACGTCGCCTAGATAGCCTTTGATACTCCTGTTGCGCAAGGCCATGAAATGGAGCGTAAAGTTCGAGCCGGCAAAGAGCATGAATACGATGATGATCCAGTGGATCGCCGCGCTATCGTACGCACCGATCGATCCGTTCTTCGTGCTGAATCCGCCGGTTCCGAGCGTGCCGAAAGCGTGACAACATGAATCGAGCAAGGGCATGCCCGCGATAGTCAGCGACACGATTTCGAGAACGGTAAGCGCGACGTACACACCCCAGAGGAGCTTGGCGGTCTCCTTGATCCGCGGCTGCAGGCGATCGGGGGCGGGCCCCGGAACTTCGGCTCGAAAGAGCTGCATTCCGCCGACACCGAGAAAAGGGAGGATCGCCAGAGAGAGCACGATGATCCCCATTCCTCCGATCCAGTGCGTGAGCGAGCGCCAGAAGAGGATCGAAGGACTGAGGGCTTCGATGTCGGTGAGGATCGAGGCTCCCGTGGTGGTGAAACCGCTCATCGTCTCGAAGAAGGCATCGGTGATCGATGGGATCGAGCCGGAGAGCAAGAAGGGGACGGCGCCGAATACCGCCATTGCGACCCATCCGATCGATACGGCCGCGAAGCCTTCGCTTCGCCTGAGGTCGTCGGCCGGTTCCGTGAACTGAGCGAACAGACCAAGGACCTGGAAGAGGGCTCCGCCGATGCCCGAGCCCTCTGGGCTCTCGCGGAATCGAAGTTCACGTATAGCTCGTGCGAGAGCGGAAAATGCGTCGCTGGTTTCTCGTTTGGCGGAGGGGCTGGCCGCGGAGCCGGTGGCCACGAAGAGTCCGATGCCTGAGAGCAGCGTGAGTGAAAACGCCGAGATCCACTGTCGCCAGATGCCATCGTCGGAAAGCAGACTGACGGCCAGTGTGAGCAACATGCACGCCGAGAGTGCGACGAGAAGCGCCCCGATCATGTGGAGGACTGTTGCTAGACGCATTGTGCGCAGATCACCCGATCAGGCTTTCAGCTTTTCGAACGGCGTCCTTCAATCCGAAGACCACCACTCGATCGCCTGGTTGGATCACGGTGTTGCCGGACGCCAGTTCGACTTCATCCTTTCCGGCCTCCCCCCGAATCACGGCCCCGATTACCGCATTGCGAGGGAATTTGCTGGGTCGATTCAGCGGACGATCGACCATGGTCGCTCCCTTCGCCGCCCTCACCTCGATCGCTTCGGCGTCGGAGTCCTTGAAAAGGGTGACCGATACGATCGATGCTCGTCGAACCGAGCGCAGGATTCCGCTGATCGTCGAGAGCCTTTTCGAGATCACCGCGTCGAGACCGATCGAAGGCATCAGCTCCACGTAATCCGAACGGCGAATCAGTGTGATCACCTTTTTGCAGCCATGATGTCGGGCCATCAACGAGGAGAGAATATTGTTCTCTTCATCAGGAGTCAGCGCAATGAAGGCGTCCATCTCACCGACACCTTCGCTGGTGAGGAGCTGAATATCGGTTCCATCGCCCTGAAGAACCAAGGTCGAATCGAGGCTTTCGTTGAGGTGCATACAGACGTTGCGATCGCGCTCGATGATGATGGGCGAGATCTTGGCGCGCTCGAGTCGCCTGGCGAGATTTCGGCCGAGGTCGCCCCCTCCGACGATCATGACCCTCTTGATCGGCTCGTTCCTCTGGCCGGCCAGAAAGGCCACATCATCGACCGCATCGGTCCGACAGATCACCGAGACCTGATCTCCGTTTTCGACCCGGTCGTCGCCATGGGGAATCAGCGTCTGGCTACCCCTTTGGATCGAGACGATCGTGAACGAGCGGTTTTCGGTATCCGCCGAAAGCTCCCGGAGCTCTTTGCCGGCCATCGGCGCCCCGTCGTTGACCGGCACCCGCACCATGGTCAGCTTGCCGCGCGCGTACTCGACGACCTCGGTGGCCGACGTGTGGTGCAAGAGGTTGTCGATCTCCCTCACCGCCTCCTCGTTGGGGTTGATCACGCGTGTGAGACCCAGATCGCTCTCCGACAGGCGCGACCGAGCGCCTTCCGGCCCCACATGGGTGATCCGCGCCAGCCGCCTCTTCACGTCGAATGCGCGGGCGATCAGGCAGCCGACGATGTTGACCTCGTCGACGTCGGTCACCGCGACCACGAGATCGGCGCGTTCGATCTCGGCGTCGCGCAAGGGCTGTTCGTGCGATCCCGAGCCGGAGATCGTGGCGACGTCGAGGAGGTCGCGGCAGCGTTCGAGGCGAGCCTCGTCGCAGTCAACCACGATCACGTCGTGACCTTCTTCCGAAAGACGCTGCGCGATTTGGAAGCCGACCTCGCCCGCACCGATGACGATGGCGTACATGGCAAGCCATCGTGCGCCAGCGGCCGGCTGCGGTCAACCCCCGCCCGCGGGGCGTTGCAAAGCAAACGAATCATCGGTAGGATCGCGTTCGCTTGCCTGCGTTGCGGCGAATAGCGGTTTCGTGCCTGCGCTTGCCCGGGGAGCGGGAGATGCCACGCGAAGACCAGCTCTACGACAATCTGGAGAAAACGGTAATGAAGAAACTTCTGGTTCTTTCGGGTGCATTGCTGATGGCCGGCGGCGCCGGCGCGATCGAGACCTTGGATTGTGATTGGGAAGGCACGGAGACGGTCCTGGGGATGTTCCCCGACGCCGGATTGACGGCGACTCTCGTGGGGGATCCGATTCATGGCGGCACGCAAAGCCTCGAGCTCGAGCGCTTGGCCGCCTCCACGCCCCAGGCATACATCGGCTTCGTTTGGGGACTTCAAGACGGGGATGTCGTGACCGCCGGTTATTGGCGATACGATGTGTCACCCGACGCGGCACCCAGCACGAGAATCTGGGGGCACTGGAACGACGACTTGCCGGCCGATCTGACCGGATACAACGGGTCCGCCGGGGGGAACAGCGACTACGGAACGGGAGAAGGCTGGGATTACACCGAGTACACCTGGACGGTCGTGGATGGCCACACCGGTCTCGGGATCGAAGCCCGCATCTACAGCAATCCCGGAGACATCGTCTGGATCGACGACCTCCACATCGAGGCGCCCGACGGGGCCTGCGTCATGGTTCCGGGCCAGAATCCTTGTGTCGGTGTCCAGGAGATCAGCTGGTCGAAGATGAAGGCCAACAACTCCCACTGACCTCCGGTCGACTCGAATCGAAGCCCCGTCCGGCGAAGAGCCTGACGGGGCTTTCTCTTGCGACGCGGCTTCTACTGGTTGATCCGGTCGATTCGGGGTACGAAGTGGGGAGCGATCGGGCTGTGCGCTTCGATGTAGCGCAGAAAGGCCTCCAGATCGTTCATGCCGATGCTTTTCGAGCTGAGCTCGGGCAGAATGTCCCAGCCGATCGAGCCCTGAGCCAGGTAGGAGGTCGTGACGACGGTGTAGTGGCCCGCGGGATCGATGGGGGCGCCGGCGATCTCGATGCGGTCGAGCTTCTGGCCGTCCGGCTTCGATTGGTCGACCCTGATCTGCGCGCCGGAGAGCTCGAGATCTCTGCGCCCACCCGAGACACCGGTCTCCAGGATCTCTCGGAGCGTCTCGCCGGTGACTTCGAAGAGCTCCAGCTCGTTGTTGAAGGGGAGGACTTCGTAGAGGTCCCGGGGCGTCACCGGTCCGCGACGGAGCTCGGTGCGGATGCCGCCGCGATTGGTGAACGCCACGTCCGCGCCGGCCGCCTCCCGGAAGGCGTCGGCCACGACCTGCCCCAAGATATGCTCGGCATCGCCGCGTCCCAGGTGAACCTCCACGATGCCCGCGACCTCGTCCATGCCGGCCTCGGCCACCGCGACCGCGGCTCCGATTGCCTGCTTGTGCTCCGGGTTCGGCCATACGTAATCGGTGAAGAGCGTGACCTCGGCACCGTCGGCGTGCGCGAATTCATAGCCGGCGAAGGTGTGGGTCTGCTCATCGATGAGCAGAACGATGTGCCCCAGGCCCGACATGCGGCCGTAGGTCTGGAAGCAGACCGTATGCGTGATCGGGTCTTCGTACGGCTTGCGCAGACCCCAATGGATGTGGCCTCCGACCATGATGTCGATCTCAGTCACCGCGTGGACGAGCTCTTGGGCGTTGAGCCCGCCCTCGCGTTCGTCCGGCGAGAGCGCGACCTTCTGCTCGACCGACTCCATTCTGGTCTCGTAGCCGGGGGGCACGCCGATATGGCCCAGGGCGACCATGACCTCGGCACCCTTCTCTCTCATCTCCGGCGCGTAGCGTCTAACGGTTTCGTCGGCGGGCAGGAAGTCGACATTGCCGAGCTGATCCGCCGGCACGAGGCTCTTGGTGTCGCGGGTCACGATGCCGACGATCCCGAAGCGGACGCCGGCCGTCTCGACGATCGTGTACGGTTCCGCCCAGGCTACGCGCTCCCCCGTCTCGGCGATCGCCACGTTCGCACCCAGCGCCGGAAACTCGGCCATCCGAGCCAGGCGTCGCGCGTTCTCCCATCCCACATCGAAGTCGTGGTTGCCCAGGACCATCGCGTCGTAGCCGATCTCGTTCATCCACTCGATGATCGCCCCGCCCTTGGTGCTCTCACCGAGCCGAGTGCCCTGGAAGACGTCGCCGCCGTCCAGAAGCAGGACCCCTTCGCCCGCCACGGCGGCTTCTGAGCGAACCCTTTTGATATAGGCGGCCGCGGAGGCTGCTCCGCCGAGCGCCGGCGGAAACTCGGGGTTCATGAAACCCGCTTCTCGCGCTCCGAGGTACCCGTGGATATCATTGGTGTGGAGCAGATGGACACGGAGGACCCCTTCGCGTGCTCCGACGTGGGGGCGTTCCGCCTGAGCAGGTGCGCCAGAGCAGAGGATGAGCGTCGCGGCCGCCCAGCTCGCGGCGAGGGCGCGGATCCCGGATTGATGCGACACGCGGCGGACCTTTCTCATGACAAAACGTGAAATAGAGGACACTTCGAGACCGCCGAATGGTAGCGGTCGCCGCCGCTCCCTTCCACATCGATCGGCGATCCTCCTCTTCGTTGCCGCGGCCGCTTGCGGAAGGGCCGAAGAGAACCCCTTCAGTCCTCCCGATAACCCGCCGGTCGAGCCCCCGCCCCCGGAATCGTCCTCCATCGTGTTCGAGGGCGACCGAATACGGTGGATGTCTTCAGTGCCGGGCGTTCCCAAGGCGGAGGTCGCTCTGCCGGGCGAGCGCGCCACCGTGTTCGCCTGGGCCCCCGAGAACGCGCCGGCCGACACGGCCGGGAGCTTTGCTCTGCTGGCCTGGCCCGAGCAGACGCGCGATTCCCTCGATGTGAAGGTCTTCGTCACCGGAGAGGACGACCAGATTCATGAGATCGGGGCGATGCGCGCGGCGATCCAGGGTTGGCCCCCGCCCTCGACCCCGAACTTCCTGCGCGCGACCATGATCGACGTGGGGTGGGGCGATGCCCACCTGATCGAGACTCCCTCGGGGCGGCGCGTCCTCATCGACACCGGGAGCTGGGACAATCAGGGTAGCTTCCAGCGCTTCCTCAGAGACAAGCTCGGCGTGTCGACACCGGAGGGGAACCAGATCGACGATCTCGTGATCACCCACCTGCACGCCGATCACTACACCGGCCTCGAGGCGACACTTTTTTCACCCTGTTCTAGCCCGGCCTACGATGTCGGGGCGGTCTACTTTTCGACCCCGTTCATCACCTCGAAGGCCGGCACCTACAGTTGGCTACGCTCGTGCGTCGAATCGGGAGGAGCCGAAGTGATCGAACCGCAAACCGGCGACCTTCTCGACTTCGGCCCCGAGCTCGATGTGCTCGTGCTCAATGCGGGCAATCCCTTCGCTCCGGCAAGCGAGTATGGAACCAACGAGAACAACTCTTCCCTCGTCTTCCGACTCAGCTACGGAGATGTCGACCTGATCTATACCGGTGATGCGGAATCCCCTCTGATCGACCAGGTTCGAGGCCGTTTCGCGGGTGGACTCGGTGCGCTGGTGCTAAAGGTGGGGCACCATGGCTCGAGTGACGCGACCGAGCGTTCCTGGGCCAGCGATGTCGGGGCCCGAGTGGCGCTGGTTCCGATCGATGCCAGCCAGGTGGAGTACGCTTTGCCGGCCGATGGTGTGATCAACATCCTGTGGGACGAAGGAGCTACGGTCTTTCGCTCGGATTCGATCGTGCCGGGGGCTTCGTTCCGTCGAGATATCACCGGTCACGTAGAGGTGATCACGGACGGGTCGGCGCTTGCGGTTCGCACCATCCCGACGGAGCGGCCGCCCGCGGAGTAGGCAGTTGCGGCGGATCGCTCGCTCACCGACCGGAGCCGAATTCTCCGGCCCCTCGTTCCGCTCCCGCCCCGTCCCGGAAATCGAGGGATTCGACCACCGCCGCGCCCGCGGCCCCCGTGGCCATCACTTTGCCGAAATCTGCCGGTCCGATACCCCCGATTCCCACCACGGGAACAGGCTCCGCGGCCGCGACGACAGCACGTAGCTCGTCGATTCCGCCGACCGGGGAATCGGACTTGGTCCGGCTCGGGAAGACGGCGCCGAAGCCCAGATACGACGCTCCAGCCTCGATCGCTCGGCGAGCCTCATTCGCGTCTCTGATCGTGGCTCCGATCACCAGATCCGGCGCCAGGCGCCGGGCGATTTCCACCGGCAGATCGTCTTCCCCGAGGTGGATGCCATCGGCGCCCAGCGCCAACGCGATATCGAGGCGGTCGTTGACGATGAAGAGGGCGCCTGCTCTCTGGGTGATCGTTCTCAATTGTCCACCAAGCTCAAGAGCCGCCGCCACGGGCGCCCCCTTCATTCTGAGCTGCACGGCTGTCGTTCCGCCCCGCAACGCTCCTTCGACGATCGCGGGGTAGTCCGGCCTGCCGTCCACACCCGGCGGTGTCACCAGGTACAACCGCAGCCTACTTCGATCGATCCTCATCACCCGAGCCGATCAGGAAGTCGAGCCAGTTCATTCCCGCGCCGGTACGAACCCCATCGGTCGTTCCCGCCAAGATGCCGGTGGCTCGGTAGAGATAGTGCACGAACGAAAGGGCGATTGCGATCCCCCCGATGATCGCCGCCGTGGGAGCCGCCCCGCTCCAGCGCGCGGCGTAGACGAGCCCGACCAGCGCGAGCACGGTCACCGAGATCTGTCCGAGCTGGGTCGAAGAGGGGATCGTTCTCCGCCTGCGGTAGACGAAGGCACCGATGCCCATGATCACGAGATCGCGAGCCAGAACCAGGACCGTTAGCCACCAGGGCAGGCTTCGCCACACCGAGAGCGCGACGTAGGTGGTCCCGAGGGCGACCTTGTCCGCGAGGGGGTCGACGATTCTGCCGGTCAGCGAGGCGGCGCCCAATCGGCGAGCGACGGTGCCATCGATCGCGTCCGAGAGGACGGCGACCAGATAGGCGCCGAATACCCAGCCGTCCAGGTCGTTTGCAAGGCCCCAGATCAGAAAGGGCATTGCAACGACCCGCAACATGGAGATCCCATTCGGCAGGGTGATGAAGTCCCGCCAACGCAGGCGATTCGGATCGGAGTCCTCTACCATTCGAATCGCTCGATGAATCCGGTGTCGACCCTTCCTTCGGAAAACTCCGCGCTGGCGAGCACGGCCTGATGGAAGGGGGCGGTCGTCGGGATCCCCTCGATAATCAGCTCTTCGAGCGCTCGGCGCATTCTCCGGATCGCCTCGTCTCTGGTCGATCCGTGCGCGACCAGCTTGGCGATCATCGAGTCGTAGTGGGGGCTCACGTCGTAGCCCGGGTAGATGTGCGAATCGACTCGGATTCCGGGTCCGCCGGGGAAGTAGACCAGATCGATTCGACCGGGGGCGGGCCGGAAGTTGTGGCGCGGCGATTCCGCGTTGATTCGGCATTCGATCGCGTGCCCCTGCACACTCACATCCGCCTGCTCGAAACCGAGTCGATCACCCGCAGCCACACGGATCTGCTCTTTGACGAGGTCGATTCCCGTGACGCATTCGGTGACCGGATGCTCGACCTGAATGCGGGTGTTCATCTCCATGAAATAGAACTCGCCGCCGGGCGTGAGAAGGAACTCCACGGTGCCGGCGGAGTCGTATCCGATCGCTTCCGCTCCTCGGACGGCCGCGTCGCCCATCTTGGCCCTGAGTGCGTCGTCGACGGCGGGAGAGGGCGCCTCTTCCAGGAGCTTCTGGTGCCGCCGTTGGATCGAGCAGTCCCGTTCCCCCAGGTGGATCACCGACCCCAGTCGATCGCCCAGGATTTGGATTTCGACATGCCGTGGTCGCTCCACGAAACGTTCGATGTAGACCACATCCGACCCGAAAGCGGTCGCGGCCTCGGCCCGAGCCATCGCGATGCCGGTTTCCAGCTCGGCGTCGGAGCGGGCGACCCTCATGCCTCGGCCCCCGCCCCCGGCGGCCGCCTTTACGATCACCGGGTAGCCGATCTCGCTTGCCACCGCGAGCGCGGAGGGACCGGTCTCCACCGGTCCATCGCTCCCAGGTACGACGGGAACGCCCGCATCGACCATGCGCTCGCGGGCCTTTACCTTGTTCCCCATCGATTCGATCGTTTCGGGCTCTGGACCGATGAATACCAGATGCGACGCGCGACAAGCCTCGGCGAACTCCGCGCTCTCGGCCATGAAGCCGTAGCCGGGGTGGACCGCGGATGCGTCGGTGATCTCGGCGGCCGCGATGATCCGCTCCTTGTTCAGGTAGCTCTGGGTTGACGCAGCCGGACCGATGCAGACGTGCTCATCGGCCATCCGCACGTGCAGCGACTCTCGATCCGCTTCCGAGTGAACCGCGACCGTCGATACGCCGAGCTCTTTGCAGGCCCGGATCACCCGAAGGGCGATCTCGCCTCGATTCGCGATCAGGATCTTGTCGAACATGGCCGGTCAGGCAAGGCGGAGGGTGAAGAGCGGCTGGCCGAACTCCACCGGCTCTCCATTCTCCACGAGGCGCGCCTCGATCGTGCCGGCGCTCTCGGCCTCGATCTCGTTCATGATCTTCATCGCCTCGACAATGCAGAGGACGGTGCTCGGAACGACGCGGTCGCCGACCTGCGCGAAGGGCTCGGCGCCGGGCGATTGCGCTGCATAGAAGGTGCCCACGATCGGAGAGGTCACGGTGTGCAAGCGATCGCTGGAGGGAGCCGGGGCGGGCTCGGCGGCGGTCTTCACCGGTTCCGGATCGGGCTCCGGCTCCGACTGCGGCGGAGCTGTGGTCGAGGGCTTCGTTCGGCTCCTGTCATTCGGGGACGAGAGGCTAGGTAGATCCGGAGGATTCGATAGGGAGGCTGCGGGCCGGTCGACGATGTCGCGGGGGACGCGGCGGGTCACCCGGATCCGATTCATGAACCACTGGGTTACCTCGACTTCGTCCACATCGCTCCGCTCGACCAGGTCGATGAGGCGGCGAATCTCCTCGAATTTCATGCGTTCTCCGAATCGGCATGGGGTTTCAGGATGAGACCCGTTCCATATACTCGCGGGAGCGGGTATCCACCTTGATGACATCTCCGATGTTGAGGAAAAGCGGCACGTTGACGCTCGCTCCGGGCGCGATCTTGGCCGGTTTCGTTCCACCGGTCGCCGTATCACCTCGAACGCCCGGATCGGTGGCGACGATCTCAGCTTCGATGAAGTTCGGCAGCTCCACGATCAAGACTCGGTCGTCTTTCAGAAGCAAGGTCAGGCTCAAATTCTCGCTGAGAAGGTCGGTGGCGCCGCCAAAAGCACTTCCGTTCACGGGGATCTGCTCATAGGTCTCTTCGTCCATGCAGTAGTAGAGGTCACCCTCGCTGTAGATGTACTGATATCTGCGGCGCTCGAGTCGCACCTCGGTCACCGACTCGCCGGCCCGAAAGGTGTGGTCGATCACCGCGCCCGTCTCGACGTTCTTGAGCTTCGTGCGGACGAAAGCCCCCCCCTTCCCGGGCTTCACATGTTGAAACTCGACGACCGTGTAGTAGCCGTTCTTGAATTCCATTACGAAGCCGTTGCGAAAATCGGACGTGGATGCCATCTGTCTACGCTCCTGAATTCGGGGACGACGAGAGGGAATTCGAATCGGTTCCCTCTTTCTGGATGCGCTCCTCCAGACGCCGAATTCGTTCGGCTATGGAGTCGTCTCGCGGGCGCAGCTCTGCCTGCTTCTGATAGATCCTCATGGCCTGTCCGTAAAGCCCCTGTTCGACGTAGATATCGGCCATGGTCAAAGTCTCGATCGGGGCGGTGGCGAGCTCGGCGTCCAGACTTCGAGGGGGAGCCGCGGGCGGACTCGCCGCGGTCCCGGGCGGCGCGGCGGGGGCGGGGTCGGCTCGAGCCGGCGGCGGTGCTTCGCTCGTTCCTTGCGCCGGCGGATCATCGACGTTCGCCCTCAAGCGCGGCACTTTCGTCAGCGCTTGGACGTCGGGGCCAGGCCCCAGGATCTGTTCCACCGCTCGTGCCCCCGCCGCGATCCAGCGGCCCGCATCTTCCGCGAGCTCGGTCCCGATCTCGGGGATTGTCGGTGCCTCGGCCTGGAGCTGGTCCAACAAGTCCGCGAAGTCGTCGTCGAGGGGGCGGAGTCTGCCCAAGTGGGTGGCGATCGAACGTGCACCTTCTTGCTCCCCGAGCTTCACGTACAGCTCGCAGAGCTCACGCGCGGCGCCCTCGTCATCGGGCGCGAGCTCGACGCTTCGTTCGAGCAACGATCGGGCCTCGTCGTAGCGCCCCGCCTCGACATAGGCCATTCCCAAAAACTTGCGCGCGGTCGAGTAGTCGGAAGCCCGCTCGATGAGCGCTTCGAGGATCGGGATCGCCTCGGCCCAGGCCCCCTCATCCAAGAGCGCCCCCGCCTCTCTCGCGCAAGCCCATCGCATCATTTCTTTCGGCACGGCTCAGCCCGCCGCCGCGTTTGCTCGGAGGCGCCGAGATCGCGTCGGGCGCTGACCGGTCGACACCGCCGCTTGATGCTGCGTGAGGCGAAGGGCCGCCCTCAGGGCATCGGGTGTGGCGCTGTCGTGAACCAGCGCTTCTCCTGGTCGCCGCACCAGGACGAAGTGTTGCCGCCCGTTGCGCACCTTCTTGTCGTGTCGCATCGCGGCGAGGATCTCGTCGGAGTGAGTGCCCGGCAGCACCGTGGGAAGCCCGATTGCGCCGAGCAGGCCTCGAATTCGGTCCCCCGTTTCGGCTGCGGCAATCCCCTCGATCTCGGCCAGATGGGTCGCGAACGACATTCCAAGGGCGACCGCTTGGCCGTGCGTGGGGCCGTGGGGCAAGAGCAGCGCTTCGAGCGCCCCCGCGAGTGTGTGGCCGAAATGGAGCAGCTCTTGCTCTGCCTCTCCTCTGGGGTCCCGGGAAACGAATCCGGTCTTGATCTCCAGTGCGCACTCGACCGCCGTGTCGATGGCGTCCTGCTCCCCTTCGAGCAAACGCCCGGCCTGGCTCTCCAGAAGCCTGAGGTATCGATCGTTGCCGACCGCAGCGAGCTTGATCGCCTCGGAGAGCCCGCATGCGATCTGTCCTCGGCGAAGCGATGCGAGCAGGTCGGGATCGACCACCACGATCCGGGGGTGGTGGATCGTTCCCACGTTGTTCTTGCCTGGAGGAACATTGAGAGCACACTTGCCCCCAACCGCCGCATCGACTTGCGAGAGAAGGGTCGTGGGGATCTGAGCCAAGGTGATGCCGCGCAGATAGTTGGCGGCGACATACCCCGCCAGATCCATGACGACACCGCCACCCAGGCCGACGAGCAGCGCCGAGCGGTCGATGCTCGCGGCCGCAAGATCCCGAAAGAGCGAAGTCGCCACATCGAGCTCCTTGGCGCGCTCTCCCGGTGGCACTCTCCTGAGCTCCACCTGATACCCGGCGGCCCGAAGGCTCGCTTCAACGCGGCTGCCGTAGCGGGTAGATGCCGTTCTCCCCATCAGCACCATCGAGGTGAGCCCGTCGTGGCCGGCCTCGCGGGCGAGCATTCCAACGCGATCGACCTGGCCCCTACCGATCAGGATGTCGGACGGCGTCCCTGATGCGTCGAGTTCGATTCTCTTCATGGTGCGGGGCATAGCGCCGATCGGCGGGCCAACGTTCTGTCGGCCGCCCCCTTCGAACCCAGACGTTTCACGCAAGAGGACTCGAGGCCGCCGACCAAGCGCTGAGGCTAGCATCGGACCGCGGAGGGGTCAACGCGGGGACCGATTCCAGCGAGCCGGGACCCTAACGGTCGGTCAGCTTCAGTAGATGCTCTTCGCGCAGGATCTTCGGGTCGCTGATCCATGGGGGAGGCCCCGTCTTGCCGAGCTTCCACTCGACCAAGCTCAACCACCGAACAAAGCTGTCTCTCGCAACGTCGTTGAATTCCTCTGGGGTGCGCGCGAAGAGGAATCCGTGGTCGGCGTCTTGCGGGAAGTCATCACGCGAATAAACGTGTAGCTTGTACGCGATCTGATCGTTGCATTCGCGCACTTTCTCTTCGATCATGTACGAGATCGGGCTCAGTGGATCGACCGCTCCTACACAGTTCAAAATGTCGGTTCGGATGTTCGCGACCTGTTGGTCGGTGACAAAGGGAAGTGTCGGGTAGACGATGAAGGCTGTTGCAATATCGAGCTCAGGCATCTTGGCGATCGTTTCGAGCGCCATCTTGCCTCCCCAGCTCGTTCCACAGATGGAGACGGACTGGACCTCTGGGTGCGCCCGCATCCGCTCGATTGCGGTGCGGATCTGCAACAGTTGGTCTTGCTCTGGAGCGGTTTCGTCGTAATCGATCGCGACCGAGACCCAATCCTCAATCGCCAAGGCGATTTGGTGATAGCCCCAGTGGCGATCACTTCTCCGGTAGCCATGCAGCATCAGCACTGCATCGTATGAACCCTTGCTCGCGGGAGCGCAGGCAATGAAATGCACGGATTCCTGGTTCTCGACGGGATAAAACCCTCGCAACAAGCGATACTTGTTGCTCAGCTCCCCGGACTGTTGATGGCCCGGGGCAACGGCGGTGGACATCGCGGATGCGGAACCGATATTGTTGGATAGCGCCAACCCCCAAGCGCACAAGAGTAGACGCAAAGCTGATCTGCTCCGGTAGTGGGTTTCGGGACGGCCTCAGCCACATGGGATACTTCTACGTGGGTGCCATCTCAGCATTGAACGATAAACGATCCGGGAGCCGCGTGTGGCAGAAAACCGCCGGGCGCAACAGGATCTCACCACTCGTTTGATATAGTGTTGCCGCTGGGCGCTATATCGGCCAAACGGTAGTGGCGATTACCCTCTTCGCCATTTCTCTTCACGCCACCCACGGCTCCTGGAGGTCAAGCGGAGCATCGGCGAAGGGTTCACGACCACTGGCTCCCCCACCGCTTGCAGCAAGGGAAGATCCGACTCCGAGTCGGTGTAAAAGGTCGTGTTTTTCAGCGAAATCCCCTCCGCATCAAGGTGCGCGCGAACCCGGTCGAGCTTTCCCTCACCGAAGCAGAGCGGATGCGAGAGAGTCTTGGTGATCACGCCATCCTGCACTCTGCCCCGCGATCCGACGGCGGCGTCGACACCGAGGAAGGCCGCGATCGCCCGCACGATGTAGATCGATGAACCGCTTGCCAGCATGCAGTAGCAGGCCGGATCGCATCGGTAGCGGACCAACTCCGAGACTCCCTCATCGAAGATGATCGATTTGATCCGGCGATCGAAGCACTCTCGAGCCAGCTGATCCGCGTCGGCCTCGGTCAGCCCGGCGAGCAAACGGACTCCCGTCTCGACCGCCGCCGGCCTCTGCATCCCCGCCCGCCAGAGATTGAGGCCCCGCCTACCGACGGCTCTCCAGGAGCGCACGCGGAAGGGCTGTTTGCGCACGAGATGCGATGCAAAGAGCTGCCCGGTCCAGCCGTCGACCAAGGTGTGGTCCACGTCGAATACCGCGGCTCTTCGAAAGTCCGGCGTCATCCGAGAGAGCTGGGCAGGTGGGTGGGGAGGGTGCGCATCTGCTCAATCCCCCAGGCTGATGCCCCGGTCGCGCGCAGTCTGGACGAGATCTCCATCGAGCGGCACGAGCTTCCTCTGGCGGATCGCCTCCGCGAGGGGCACCGCCACGACCCGCGGAGGCTGAAGCGCAACCATCGTTCCGAAAGCTCGCATCTCTATGCTGCGCACCGCGGCGGCGCCGAAACGAAGGGCGAGCAAACGATCGTACGCCGCGGGCACCCCGCCTCGTTGCAGATGTCCGAGGACGAGATGGCGGCATTCCTTCCCGGTTTCCGCTTCCAGCCGATCAGCGAGCCACTCGGCAACGCCGCCGAGTCGGGCCTCTTCGCGGCCGGCGCCCGCATCCTCGAGGGTTCGCTGCCCCTCACCCGCCGGGGCGGCCCCCTCGGCCACCACCACGATGGAGAAATGCCTGCCATGTCTCTCGCGGTCGCAGATCTTCTCTACCACCGAGTCCAGGCCGAAGGGGATCTCCGGAATCAGAATGACGTCCGCCGATCCGGCGACACCGCTGTGCATGGCGATCCACCCTGCATCGCGTCCCATGACCTCGATGATCATGACGCGGTCGTGGCTTTCGGCGGTCGAGTGCAAGCGGTCGATCGCATCGGTGGCGATGTAGCAAGCGGTCACGAATCCGAAAGTGAAGAAGGTCGACCCCACATCGTTATCGATCGTCTTCGGCACACCCACGACAGGCAGGCCTCTCATCGAGAGCTCATGCGCAATCGACAGGCTGCCGTCTCCGCCGATGGCGATCAGGGCGTCGATGCCGGCGGTGTCGAAAGCGGAGGTCACGTCGGCCGATCGATCGAGCTCGGTCCATGAGCCATCGTCGTTCTCGACCGGCCATGAGAAGGGGTTGCCGCGATTCGACGTCCCCAGGATCGTTCCCCCGGTATGAGTGATTCCCCGCACGGCATCGCGGTCCATGTCGATCAACCCGCTCCCATCCGGTGCGAAGAGGCCGCCGTATCCCTTCTTGATTCCGACAACTTCCCAGCCTCGCGATAGGGCGGCCAAGACGGCGGCGCGGATGACGGCGTTGAGGCCCGGGGCATCTCCGCCCCCGCGGTGTTGATCGCGATGCGGCGAATCTGTCCTGATCTCAACGAACTCCTCCTGTCAGGTCGAACGCGCGAGTGCCGATACGAGAAAAGAATGATCGTGTCGTAGCGCGGGTCGATTCTCGCACACGTTTCTCCGATTTTGGGACTATCCCGGACACGATCGGTGCGATCATCGATCGTTCCCCAGGCACCACAAGCCCTGACAGGTCTCAATCGTGAACTCGACTCGAACTTGGATCACCTTACTGATCGTCGTCTGCGGCTGCTCCGGTCCGAGCCGAGAGAGCATCCGCGAGGCCCTTCTCGCCGATCCGGACATTGCGGCGTTCGAAAACCGGACAGGATTCGAGATCCCGGTCTTCGCGGCCGACCGGGGCTACATCACGCTCGGGCGGCCCTACCCGGAGAGCGCTCCCGACCCCGATCTGCTGCGCGCGATCGCCGACCTTCCTCTCGATCTGACCAACGCGGAAGAGCTCACCGAGCGGGCGGAGACCATGTTCAGAAAGGCCGGCGGCATCGCGGCGGCGGAGAAAGGGGTTCAATCGGTCTATTGGCGGGTCGTCGACTTCGAGCCGCCAGGCGCGATCGGCGAACGAAGCGGAGAGGCGGTCTATGCCGAGCTCTGCGCCACCTGCCACGGAGACGATGGCTTTGGTGACGGCCCCTCGGCGGACGCCCTCCCCTTCCCGCCGGCCAACTTTGTTGTGGCCGATTTCAATTGCCGATCCACCGCCTACCGCACCCTACCCGAAGATGCCGACTTGATCGGTACTATTACCGAGGGGCTTCTGGCCGCTGAGATGCCGGGCAATGTCTCGATGACACCGGGGGAGCTCCAGTCCTTGGTGGCGCATATCAAACAGTTCTCCCGCCGCTGGCTCGACGAGGTTCCAGGGCCGGTCGTGCCGATCACCGACCCACCGGAGATCGCCCCGGAGCTGTTCGACGAGGGCCGTTATACCTACATGGTCCTGGGTTGCTGGCAGTGCCACGGGCCGAGAGGCGATGGTGAAGGCCCGATGGCTCATCTAATCGACGAGCCGATCCGGCCGTTGAAAAGAGACCAGCTACGCTGCGGCACGACTCTGAGAATCCTCCACCGCACCCTGATCACGGGGACATCGTCCCGTTTCATGCAGCCTGTCGAGAACGCGGACCTGACCTTCATTCGCGACAGCCTCGAAGATCGCCTCATGGCCCACCGCGAGCATATCGATGCGGAGGCCTATCCGATGCAGGATTCGTACTCCGAAACCGAGATCGCCCAGCTCCGCGACCACATCGCGACACTTCCGGTATGGAGACAGATCGACCGGATGCCGGCAGAAGAAGTCGCCTCTGCCGCAGCGCACCGGCGCTGGGCACTGGCGGCCTACGTGATGTCTTTGGCCGGCCTCGCACCGGCGGAGTAGAGGCCGACGCTACGATCCAGGTCGCCTCGGGCTCGGCATACCGACTGACTGCCGCGCGCGGCCCAGGCTTCGCGCACACCTTCGATCTCCACCACGCTCGACTCCATCACAGCCGCCCGCGGGTTCTCGAGACCTTCGCGAAACCGGACAGAGCGGCCTTATCGTCCTCGTCATTGAGCCGCAACCATCAAGACAGGTCGATATAGATCGCCCCGAAGGCGGTCCGCCCCTGCCTATCGCCGTAACCCGGAATGCCGATCAACACGTCCGGCAGACCATCGCCGTTTAGATCGACGTCTCCCGCACCGACCGACGCGCCGAAATAGTCCTCCCGCGCGATGAAAACCTGGCTGGATCGCAGAATGCTGAGGTCCGCGCCGGAATACACATGGGCGATTCCAACATTCGCCAACTCCGCCGTGCTGTATCCGGGTGCGCCGACAACGAAATCCTCTATCCCGTCCAGGTCGATGTCCCCTGTCGGCGCGGCGGGGGCATATCCGAATCCGTCGAGAGCGTCGCCGCCCCCCCCTCGCCCCCTGATCGCATCGATGAACTCGCCCTTCTCGCCCTCGAAAAGGTAGATAGCGTCGTCACCGATCGCGCCGACAGCGATCTCTCGCGCGCCGCCACCATCGAGATCCCCAATTACGGCAGCCGAGAAGCCCATGCGAGAAATCGGATTGGGACCGTCGATCGTCTTCACCGCGACCACGGCGAGATCGCTCTCTCCCCGGGCAACGGCCGAGCCGTCCAACAACAGAGCTCTTCCGCGTCCACCGGACCACCCGGGCGCTCCCACCAAGATGTCGGGAACTTCGTCGTCGGTGAAATCGTCCGTCGCCGTGATCCCCATTCCGAAAAGGCTGGCCGCCCTTCCCCAGAGCCGCGTCAGCGTTTCTCCGTTCCCCCCTGAGATGACGATGAGCGAGCCCATCCCGGAATCGTTCGGCGCGCCGATCCCGATCTCCGGCACCCCGTCACCATCCATATCGCCCAGACTCGCAACCCTCGCCCCAAACCGCCCGCCGGCGCTCGATCCCCAGAAGCGATAGATTTCCGTTCCATCGATCCCGGAAAGAAGATACACACTTCCCACGGTGACTTGATCCAAAGCGTCTCCTGGAGCTCCAACGATGATGTCGCCTATGCCGTCGGCATCGATATCCCCACAAGGCGCCGCGGCCTCCCCCAGCCGGTCCCCCGCCGAATCGCCGTATCGCTGCCAAAGCAGTTCGTGTTTCCCCGAGAGCGTGTCTGCCACACCGTCAAAAACCTGTATCGTTCCGGAATTGGTCCCGTGGCAATCCGCGCAGTGCGCCGTCGCGACGATCTCGGGCGTAGCGTCGCCATTGATCGATTCCAGGAAGAACACCACCTTCCCCATGCCGTCCCAATTCCTCTGGTCCGGCCCGATGCCGACGATCAGCTCACCTTCACCCAGGCTCGGCGACGCGGCCATCATCACGGCAGTGATCCAATCCAGGGGGCGGCCTCGCGGCGTCTTTCGATCAAGCATGACATCCACCATAAGCCACAATTGGTCGATGTTTTGTCAGGAATTGACCGGGCTCGAAGGCCTATGCGCACTAGTCCCCCAAATATCCCAAACTCTCGAGCTGACCACGAGTGACCGAATCCACGGAGATCCGCGTCGCCTCCTCCTCGGGCGGCTCGCATGTTCCGCTCAGAGAATCGAGAGCGAACGCGACCCGGGCGTATTCCGGCGGGCGCACGCCGGCCGCGAGCAGGTCGTTCCGTTCGCCGGGGTCGCGAACGAGCTCGTAGAGCTCTTCGTCATCGGTCGCCAGGTTGCGGATCAGCTTCCAGTCGCCTGCCCGCACGGCGCGGAGCTGATCTCCATAGAGGGTCGCCTCGGCGAGCCACGGCTCGTCCGCCCGCCCCCCCCCGACCGGTGCGCCCAAGAGGCTCGTCCCCCTCGCCCCAGGCAATCGCGGTAGCCCCGCCAGATCGAGAAGCGTCGGAGCCAAGTCGAGAATGCGGGCCGGCCGGGTGATCGCCCCAGTCCCCAGATACTCTCGCAACTCCCCAGGCGCCGAAAGCACCGCCGGAACCCGCAACAGCTCCTCGTAGAGCGTGTGCCCGTGTTCCGCGGAGCCGTGTTCCCAATGTTCTTCTCCATGGTCCGATGTCATCAAGACGATGGTGTTCTCGGCAGCACCCGCCCTCCTCAGACGCTCAAGCAGCTCCCCCGCCCATCGATCGGCGGCAAGCACCTCTTCATGGTAGAGATCGCGAATATGCTTGCGCAGATCCGGCGGCAGATCGATCGAGGTCAGCAGCTTGCGATCGATCCGCGGGGGGCGGTAAACCCCGCTCGCCCGCGGCGCCGGCGGATTCAGCTCGGGATGGGCCCGGTAAGGGAGGTGCGGCTCCATAGTGTGCACATAGAAGAAGAAAGGGCGATCCCCCCGCGCCAGCGAATCGAGAACCGATTCCGTTCGAGCGCGAAACTCCCCTTCGAGGCGGTGGTCCACATATTCGTAGAGCTCGAAGCCGCGATCGAATCGAGTCCAGACCTTCAGGTGGGGATTCGAGAAGAGTGCCGCGACGGAATACCCCTGGTTCCGCAGCAGCTCCGGAAGGTAGTCGACGGTCGAGGGCAGAGCCTGCATGACACCGTGGTGTCCACCATGATCGATGCCCAGCTCGGAAGGGTAGCGGGAGGTCAGGAGTGTCCCCACGGAGGGGCGGGTCCACGGCGATTGGCTCCGCATTTCGGTGAAGAGCAACCCCTCCGCCGCGAGAGAGTCGAAAGTCGGCGAGTAACCCTGAGGACCTCCGTCCGCGCCGATGGCGTCGTAGCGCAGCGTATCGATCAAGACGATCAAGATATTCGGACCACTGGGCGGCGGCGTGTTCGTCCGGGTGCACGCGCTCCAGCACAGGCATGCGCAAGTCAGAAGAAGAAGGATCGGGAGGCGATATGCCCGTTCAGGCTCCAGCATCCCCTCACCGACCCCAACCTCCACCGCCGCAATCGGTCTGTCTATAACCAGAGAGCTACCAGGCTGGCGCGGGCCAGAACTCGTGTCTGCCTCGTTGCTCCCTCCTATCATCTACCGAGCCAACGCCACGAGCCTTTGCGCGTCGGGCCCATATCGATCCCCGTCGAAGTTGCCGTGGCAGGCGACCGACGAGAAGCCGGCGTGGCGCAGCCGGTCTTTCAGCTCCTGCGCGGAGTAGATCGCATGATCCAGCTCGAAATGGGTCGCGCGATCCCCATCGACGAGGGTCCAGACGACATGCATGCGGGACCAATCGCGCGCCACCTCGCGCCGCTCGAACACCACCGCGCTCCCTTCGAGCGTGGTTGCCGCCGTGGGCTCGAAGACCCGCGCCAGCACCTCCTTGCCGATCACATCGACAACACACGCCCCGCCAGGTCGCAGGCTCTCGCGGAAGTTGCCAAGGACCCGCTCGTTCTCCTCGGCCGTATCGAAGTACCCAAACGACGTAAACATGCTGATCACCAGGTCGAAGCCCGCCGGACGGACGAATTCGCGCATATCGGCGAGAATCCACTCGACCTCCAGCCCCTCGGAGCGCGCGAGCTCCTTCGCCCGTCGCAACAAGCAGGGCGTCACGTCGACCCCCGTGACCTCGAAGCCCCGTTTCGCCAATGCCACCGAATGCCGCCCGGGTCCACATCCGATATCGAGCACCGCCCCCCCCTCTATACCGGTCAAGGCCAGCACTCGCTCGATCTCATCCTCCGCCGCCTCGAATCGCGCCCGAGGAAAGATGAAGGGTTCCATCGTGCACCAGAACGATTCGTTTTCGTGCCATGGGGGCATTTTCTTGGGTCCCGGGGTGGGGGGGAGGACTGGCCGAGGGCGGCGAAAAGCGATGACGCCAGCCTACGCCCGGGACTCTGGATCGTGCAATCGGAAGGGGGCCCGGCTGAGGTTTCGATATGGCCCTGAAATCCTCCAGGAGGACAGCGCGGCGGCACGTAGGAACCGCTTCTCCGCGCTCTGGAGCCGCTGTCTCAGGCCGCGAGCTTCTTCATCAAGGCTTCCAGCTTCACAAAACGGACGACCAGATCTCTCCGTTTTCGGATGAAGCTCCGCTCGATGTCGGCCGACACGACGTAGTTCTCACCCTCGGGATGATGGCGCCTGAACGCCAGGAGGTTTCGCGGGTCGAAGTCACCGGAGAACCACTTGCATTCGATCGCGATCGGTTCGCTGCAGCGTCTCAGATAGACGAAATCGATCTCATGACCTCGTCTGTCCCTCCAGTAGCGGACGTCTCACGTCTGGAGCACTGCGTGGACATCGTTGAGAACGAAGTGCTTCCACAGGTACCCGAAATCGCCCGGCCTCAGTTCGTGCCACCCCTTGTGGTAGCAGGCAAGCCCAGTGTCGAACGCGTACACCTTCGGAGCGGCCACTATTTCCGTTCCACGGCGGCCGCTGAAGGGTCTGATCACGTGCGCAACGTACGTCGACTGCAACACGTTTAGGTAGTTGGAGATCGTTGTGCGGCTCACCTCGCAGGGGCGGGCAAATCGCGTTGCCTCGAAGATGCCGCCGCTCTGCGCCAGGATCAGTTCAACGAAACGTTGAAACGAGCTCCGGCGCTGCAGCCGGAACAGCTCTTGGATGTCCTTGGCCCAATAGGCGTCCATCCATTCCCGCGAAGCACTCGACGTCGGGCAGCGAGCTGCTGAGGACGGTCTTTCCCACGCGTCGAACGCCGGACAGCCAGATGACCGTCTTCTCGCGCCACGCGAGGTCGATGCGTCTGAGCCAAGAACGCCTGCTTGCCCTATGCAATCCCTATTGCGCACAGTGCTACCAAACGCAAGCGGGACATCGTCTGGGCTGACGTTTCGATATAGCCGCAAGCTCGCGAGTACCCCGACGAGAGATCGCGGATGACTCGAGGTCGGGGACGCTCGCCGGGCATTGGGCAGGGCGCGACATCCGCACGTTGGGGGCTGCCACCATCGCGTTCCGGCCGGCTTTCCGTTGGCGTGACGGGCGTGAGAGGCCGCGTCGGCTGAGATCAGCCCTTGGCAGCGTCTTATTCGAGGTGCGCCATCAGCTCTTCGATGTTCTTCGCGGCTCTCGCATTGGGACGCTTGACTCGCTGGCCGAGCAGCAGAGCGAATTCGGTGGTGAAGTGGATGCCGAAGCGATCGTCGATGAACACGATCAGCTTCTGGGCGTTTTCTCGCGCGGGCTTGCGAATGTCTCGAAGGCGATGCCTTCAATGCCCACGACTCCGAGTGTGTGGGACACGCTTCGCGGCGGGCCACCCTCGGCATGCTAGGTCCGGTAGGACGGCGAAGGGCCAATCAGTGCTCGGGCATCCCGAGAATTCTTTATGTCGCAACCCCGGAGGACCAGAAAACACTTGACAGCGATTTCGCGGCCGAGAGGGGGCGGACTGAGCGTCATGGTTTCAGCGGCATCGAGAGCACGCACGGGCCCTCTCTGCCTGGCGATCGCGGCGGCAGCAACGATTTCATGCCCCGCACATGGAGAAGTGGCGTCTGGGGCGGCTGCGGGAGGCCGCGAAATTCGATGGTAGAATCGGGTCCAACTCAAGAAAGGAACAGGATTGAACGCCATGAAAACTCGATCGAAAGAGGAGCTACTGAATGCGCTACGGAATCTGGTGGCTCAGGTGCGCGGTGTGACGCGAGAGCTGTTGGTGGAGCTGGGCGAGGTCGATGCGCGCAGGCTATTTCTCGAAGAAGCCTGCCCTTCGATGTTCGCGTTCTGTACGACCCGCCTCGGTTTCTCGGAGGATGTGGCCTACAAGCGGATTCAGGCGGCGCGGCTCGGCCGTCGATTCCCCGCCGTGTTGCGGGCGTTCGGCGAGGGTCGCATCCACCT
>NYZA01000010.1 GCA_002686955.1 Gemmatimonadota bacterium | reverse complement strand
GCCGGGCTGCTCGTCCTCTTCCTCATCGCCTCCCCCTTCGGTGTCGAGATCCGTCTCTATATGGGAGTGATGGCGATCAGCATCTTCACGGTCGTCATCAGCGACAGCGCTCAATCGCTCTTCGTCGCTCACGAGCGCCTGAAGGTACCCTCGATCGTCGGGAGCATCTTCAGCGGCATCAGCGCGATAGGGGGGGGAATCGCCCTCCTTCTCGGCGGGGGGCTGCTCTCCGTCTTCGTGGTGATCGCCTTCGCGCATATCTTAGTAGCGATCCTAAACATATGGTTGGTTCGCCGAGAGTATGTAGGGCACCGCTTCGCTCTGGATCCCGTGCTGGCCAAGAGCCTCATGCGGGACACGGTTCCCCTCGGGCTGCTCATCGTTTTGATGATCGCGCACGGCAAGATCGATATCTTGATGCTCTCGAAAATCGCTGGAGGAGCGCGCCTGGCCCCCGATGGAGTCGGCGAGCTTGTGGCGACAGGCTGCTATGGAGCCGCCTACAAGGTCTTCGAAGCAGCGGCGATCGTGATCATGGCTGTTCGTGGGGCGCTTTTGCCCACGGTATCGGCCGCGATGGTCGAAGGGAGAGAAAGGGTGCGCATCGCGTACTCGCGCGGCTGCCGCCTGCTGACCCTCGTGTACGGCCTCCCTCTCGTGCTCTTGACGCCCTTCGGTGCTCGTTGGGTGGTGCACTTGCTCTTCGGGGCCGAGTTCGACCTGGCCACGGTTCCGGTTATGATCCTTTCCTTTGCTTACGCCCTGTACGCATACAACGCAATCATGCTCCCGATACTCATCAACTCGAAACGTCTCTTGAGCTTCACCTTCTACGGCTTCCTCGTCGTGGCGATCAACATCGGCCTGAACTGGCTATTGATCCCGCAATGGTCGCTCTATGGAGCGGCCGCGGCGACTCTGGTCTCGACGATCGTGATGGTGCTCATCAAATTCCGCATACTGTCGCAGGAGTTCGGCCGCTCCGCGCTCTTTTCGATTCCGCGATCGGTCGCTCTACCGGCATTGATCACGCTTGCGGTCGCCCTTGCCGTATTCCACGGTCTTCACGCTCCTGCTTTGGCGGTTGTGGCCGGCGGAGCCACGTACTACTACGGCCTCTTCCGATTCGGCGTGATCGCCGCCGACGATCGAGCCCTTTTGGGCAAGCTCGGCGGACAAGTCCGAGCCGCCATCGGCAGCCAGAGCTGAGCGGGCAGTGGCGAAAACCCGCGCCGACACCGGAGATGGAATGAAGCGCATCGTGATTCTCGGCGCCGGACCCTTGGGGCTCGGAGCTGCCCACCGACTTCAGCAGCTCGGCTATCGGGATTTCACCGTATACGACAAGAACGACTATGTCGGTGGACTCGCCGCCAGCTTCACCGATGACGAAGGCTTCACCTGGGATATCGGCGGTCATGTGATCTTCAGTCACTACGAGTTTTTCGACGCCTTTATGGCCGAGATGGTGCCGGAGACGGTTTCCCACGGTCGAGAATCCTGGGTCTGGGTCCAGGATCGATTCATCGCCTACCCCTTCCAGAACAACTTCCATTTCCTTGAAAAGGACGTCGTTCTCGAGTGCGTGCTGGGGCTTCACGAGGCCCAGCTGAAGTTCCCATCGTACACCAACTTCCACGAGTGGATTCTGCACTGCTTCGGCGAGGGGATCGCCACGTACTTCATGATTCCATACAACTTCAAAGTGTGGGCAACTCCCGCCGAGCTCATGGATTCCGGTTGGATCGCCGAGCGCGTTAGTGTCGTCGATATGAAGATGGTCTTGGCCAATATCGTCGGCGCCAAGAAGGACGCGAGCTGGGGGCCGAATTCAACCTTCGATTTCCCTCTTCGCGGCGGAACCGGGGGCCTTTTCTCTCCGATGAGGGGGCGTTTGGGCCGCCACTTGAAGCTGGAACGGAATCTGATTTCGATCGATCCCGAAGCGAAGCGACTCCGGTTCGATACCGGCGAGGAGGATTCATACGATATGTTGGTGAATGGGGCCCCGCTCGATCTCTTCGTGCCGATGATCGAGGGTGTGCCGAATGCGGTTCGAGAGGCCGCGAGAGAGATGGTCTTTGCCGGTGGCTGGATCGTCGGTGTCGGCTTCCGTCAGCCCTGTCCATCGGATAAGAACTGGATGTATTTCCCGGAGAGCAATTGCCCCTTCTATAGAGTCACCTATTTGTCGAACTACTCGCCTCTGATCGCGCCGGACAAGGACCACTATTCCCTTCTTTGCGAAATCAGCGAATCGAAATACAAACCGGTGACCCACGACGAAGCGCTAGAGCAGACTCTTCAAGGACTCATCAACACCCGCTTGATCTCGGAATCGGATCGAGATGCGATCGTCTCCACCCACGTGATTCGGCGAGATCACACCTATCCAGTCCCATTTCTCGGCAGGGATGATCGACTGCGAGTGGTTCAGGCCTGGCTGGAATCGAAAGATATACTGTCGAGAGGTCGATTCGGAGGATGGAAGTACGAGGTCGGCAATATGGATCATTCCGTCCAGATGGGAAAAGAGGCGGTCGACCGAATCTTGGAAGCCAAGAAAGAAAGCGTTTATGAATGGTAGCCGCGTGTGTTCTGCGCCAAACGAAACGGCGTCGCCTTCGAACACCCACACGCTCAGCGGTTTCGATGTCGTCATACCGAGCTGGCTCTGGTGGGACGGCGTGCAGCTCATCATGCACAAGACCGCGCACCATTTGGCCGCAACCGGCAACCGCGTGCTTTTCTGCGAACGCCCCTATGCGCTCTCGACGATCAAGTTTCACCCTGAGCGGGCAGATCAGATCCGCGACGATCTTCGCCGCTGGAGAGCCGGCGTGCGCAGAGTGGCTCCCGATCTCTATGTGTGGACTCCGCCGCCGCTCCTGTTTCAGACCGGCATTCATACAGCCAACGACGCCTGGAACCACTACTTGTTGCGAAGCAGCATGGCGAGGGTTGTGCGTCGACTGGGATTTCGGCGCCCGATCGTCTGGTCCTACCACCCCTTCTACCTTCGCGACGAGGACTTCCTATCACCGCGAGCGGTGATCTTCGATTGCAACGATCGCATCGCCGTTTTCGAACCGCGACGTGAGAAACGAAGGCTGCTCGACCCTATGGAATCGTCGATGATCCGGCGATCGGACCTGGTTTTCGTGACGGCGCGAACGCTCGAAGAGGATCTGATCTCGATTCGCTCCGATCTCGTCTACTTGCCGAGCGCGGTCGATTCAGCGGTGGTCGATAGAATGACCGGAGATGAGAGCCCAAGAATCGCCGGAGACCTCTCCGACATTCCTCGCCCGCGGATCGGCTACATCGGCGCGATCGACTCGCGGATCGACTACGAATTGCTCGAGGCGATCAGCGACGCGCATCCCGACTGGAGCCTGGTCCTGATCGGGCCGGAGCGGGAGCCGGTGCCGGATTCGTCGAGGCTTCGATCGAACATCCATCTTCTCGGAGGGCGCGAGACCCATGAACTGGCGAGCTATCTCGCCGGATTCGATGTCGGGTTGATTCCCTTTCTTCGTGCGGAGTTCGTGCACTATATGTTCCCGACGAAGACCTACGAGTACTTCGCCGCGGGGATTCCATCGGTCTCTACCGAGATTCCGGCGTTGAGAGATCTGGAGCCCCTCGTGCGGGTTGCGCGCGATCATTCGAGCTTCATCGAGGCACTGGAAGTGTCGCTGGATGAGTCGGGGTCGGACGCCGAAGAGCTTCGGGACCGACGAGTCGCCGAGGCGAAGGCAAACGTTTGGGAGGAGCGCTTTCGTCGTGCCGATGACAAAGTCGCCACCTTGCTGGCGAACGGGGGCCGACAGCCGGCGGGTTCTGCTGACGCGATCGAGCTCGAAGCGGCTGCGCACGAGATGGAGCCCCGTCACTTCGACCCTGCTCGCGATCGGTGGGGCCGGGCCGATCCCGATCGGTTGACGATTCTTTTCTTGCCCTGCAACATGCGAATAGGCGGTGCTGAGCGCCAACTTGCCGATCTGGCGACGCGCCTCGATCGTAAACTGTTCCGCACTCTGGTTTGTTGCTTCCGCGAGGTCGGGCCCTTTTACGACGAACTGCTCGAGGCCGGCATCCCCGCTCGTTTCTTCAATATGCGTCCGTACTATGACTTGCGGGCGATCAAGGCGATCTGGGCCGTCGCGCGCATCTTGCGGCGCGAGAAGGTCGACATCCTCCAAACCTACGAATTCAATACAAAGGTCATCGGGTGGCTGGCGGCGAGAATCGCACGCACGCCGGTGGTCGTGAGCGCAGAGCATGCTACCGGAGAGGTGGGCGATACTCCTCTCAAGAACCAGGCAATGGTGTTGCTACAGCGGCTCTGTCATCGCTTTATCTATGTGGCGGATGCGCAGCGACGCTTTTACGAGGAGAAGCGGGGGATTAATGCCAAGCGATCTTGCGTGATCTACAACGGGATCGATCCGGATCGATTCGACCCTGAGACGATCGATGCGATCCCCGCGAGCGAATGGGGGATTCCGGAAGGGGCACCAGTGGTTGGCATTACAGCAGTGCTGCGACCGGAGAAGGCCCACGTAGTGTTGCTAGACGCGGCACCGCGCATTTTCGAGCGAATACCGAATGCCCACATACTGATCGTCGGAGACGGGCCAGAGCGTGAGCGCCTCGATTCCAGGATCTCGGAGATGGGGCTCGACTCGAAGATCCACTTCACCGGTTTTCGAACCGATGTTGAGCGAATCGTGCCTCTTTTCGATGTTGCGGTTCTCTGTTCCGATCCGGTCGTCGAGACTTTCCCACTCTCGCTGCTGGAGGCGATGTGTCTCGGCAAGGCGGTGGTGGCCACCGATGTGAGCGGTGTATCGGAGATTGTCGAGGAGGGAGTGACCGGGCATCTTGTCGGCGTGCGCGATGTGGAGGCGCTGGCCGAACGTGTCGCCGATCTGCTCGCCGAGCCCGAGCGAGCTCGGAAATATGGCGCGGAGGGTCGCGCGCGGGTCCTGGAGCGTTTCACCACCGAAGCGATGGTCGACAACTACGCGCAATTCTATCGCGAGGAATTGGGCCGTCCCTCGGAAACGCCGCCGCCCCACCATGACGAGCGGGTCGATGTGTTGGGAATCGGCGTCGATCCCTTCCCGTTGCCCGAACTGCTCGATCGCGTGCGGACTCTCGTCGGCGAGGGAGAGCCCCGGCGGGTCGTCCTCTACGCCAACGTGCATGTGCTCGATCAGGCGTACGGCGACGCCGAACTTCGAGGGATCATCAACCGGGCCGACCTGGTCTATGTCGACGGAGCGGGCGTGCGCCTGGCGGCCGCGCTCCTGGGGCGATGGCTCCCGCGGCGGATGACCGGAGCCGATTGGATCCACGACCTTTGCGCGCGGGCGGCCTCGGAGGGGACCCGCCTTTACTTCGCGGCGGGCCGGCCGGGCGTTGCGGAGCGCGCCAAGTCGATTCTCGAAGGGGATCATCCGGGACTTCGAGTCGTGGGAACATACCATGGCTACTTGTCGGACGATCCGGCCGCGAACGAGTCGGCGCTGGACGATATAGAGCGCGCTCAGCCGGAAATCGTACTGGTGGGGATGGGAACACCGGTGCAGGAGCGTTGGATTCGCGACAACCTAGACCGGATCGACGCAGCAGTGGTGTGGGGTGTCGGGGCGCTCTTCGATTTCGTGACCGGTGATGTGCGCCGCGGACCGCGGTGGATGCTCGATCACCACATGGAATGGGCCGCCAGGCTCTTCGTCGAGCCGGGGCGTCTCTGGCGCCGGTACCTCGTGGGCAATCCCCTCTTCCTTGCGCGGGTTTTGCGGCAACGATGGCGCGACGAGAGGGTCCGATTCTGAGCTTGCTGGCCTCTTCTTGACCCTTCGCGGGCTACCGCGCTGAGGGAAGGGTGTTGCGGTACAACGGTTCCTGCCTGGCACCGCTCATGCAAGGCACCGACACCAACATGTCCCCAATTCGATCCCTTCTCCATTTTCGCCAGGATTCGCGGTGCGCTCGCCCACTCTTCTCCTCATTCTGTCGCTCCTCTTCCCTCTCCCCGCCGCCGGAATTCGGATTCCTCCCTGCGGCGGCGAGCTCACCCCCGAAACCTCTCTATGGATCGAATTCGGGCTCGAGCCGGATTCGCTGCCTTGGCTCTCGGACGAAGAGAGCGCGGTTCTGGTGAACGAAGAGCCGAACCGAATGCGCTCTAACCGCTTCGCTGTCGCTCGCAGCATGCTATGGGATCCCCTTCTTCGATATAGAACGGTGGAGGGGGTGCGAGGAACCGAGATCCCCGTGAGCCGAGGCAGATGGAGATTCGGCCGGGTCACGCACCCGATCAGCGAGATCCTGTACGACATAGTGCACTGGGCCGACACCGAAGAGCTCAGCGCGACGCTTTTCTTCCGAAGGGGAACATCGGTCCTCTGCCAGCTCTCGTACGAGAGTCGCAACGGAGAGCGCCATCCTCTGGGCTACTCCAGACGAACGAGTTTCTTGCCACTGCCGAGATAGGTGCTTCGGCTCCCCTGCCAGCAGTAGATGAAGCCGTCGGCGAAGCCCAGCCGGTTGCCGTTGTAGTAGCCGATCTCGCAGGTGAGGTCGGCCATCGCGGACCAGGAGTCCTGGGCGATCGAGTAACGATGGACCAAAACCGAAGGGGTTTCGTCAACCGCCCCTCCGCTCAGTGCATGGATGCTGCCGGTGTAGCGGGAATCGAAGGCCCCTGCCCACAGAAGCGATGCCCCGTCCCCCACACCTCCCGGATCGGGCACGCTGGCCAGTGAGCTCCATTCGTCGCTCGCCAGGTCGTATTCGAAGAAGTCGAAATGCGGAACCGTCTCGCTGTACTCCCCCACAAAAGCATAAAGAGAGCCCGCTCCCGCCCACGCCAGGCTCGATCCGTCGTCCGCCTTTTGCGGCGGCGGTGTCAACTCGTACCAAGAACCCTGGGCGGGGTCGTACCGGACGAAGGTGGTGCCGTGCTGTCTGCTTCCCAGAATCGCGTAAAGCTTCCCGTCCCATGCGCAGTAGTTGAGGGCGTTCCCCGCGCCTTGCGGGCCGAGCGTGGATTCGATCTGCAGCCAGAAGTCACCGACCATGTCGTATCGCCAGAACTCGGTCCGGTCGAGATCGTTGTAGCGCGCTCCAGCGAGCGCGTAGATCGTCCGGTCGCCATCCCAGGCCAGGGCGGTGCCGTTGCGAAACACGCCGTCGGGCAGAGTGGAGGTATCCCGGGATTCCCAGAGATCGGAGATCGGATCGTATCGCCAGAAATCCGGCGTGGATGTCGCCGTGGCATCTCGGACGATCCACAATGCGTCTCCGGTCGAGGCAAGGGCTTCGCCGAAGGCACCAGTCTTGGGACAGGCCGCTCGATCGATCCATCGCGGATCCGGCAGGGGGGCAGCCGCATGGTGGTGAAAAAGCGGTGAAGCTTGGAGGACGAGTGCGAGTGTCCAAGTCTGGACTACGAGTGCGGCCGCTGGCACCGGCATGCTGAAGAGTCTCCTTTTGGTGTTACCCGGATTGGGTCCGTGTGCTCATGCTAACCCGCTCGCCTCGAGGATGATGTCCTGTTGCGCCCGGGCCGGGAGGCTTTTGGAAGCTGAATCAAGCATCGCGTTCGTGTCGATGAGTATACGATTGGCATTCTGGCTCGTCGGTGTGCGATCAGCCACGGAGAGACTCCAACATGAAAGTCTGCATCGCCTACCCCGCTCTGAACGGCAAGGCCAGCCCGATGCTCACCCAGAACCGCCAGTTCCAGTGGATGAGCATCGGATCATATATCTATCCCCTGGTTCCGGCTTACGCGGCCACGCTTCTCGCCGAGGATGGGAACAACGTGCTCTGGCACGACGGCATCGCCGAGCAGCGCACCTACGAAGATTTCCTGCGCGAATTGGAGAGCGAGAAGGTCGACATCGTGGCCTTCGAAACGAAGACCCCCGTGGTGAAATACCATTGGAATATCATCGACGATATCAAGGAGCGGATTCCCGAGATCAAGACCGTGCTCTACGGCGATCACGTCACGGCCCTGCCGGAAGAGACTCTGCTGCGGTCGAAGACCGACTTCGTACTGACCGGGGGGGACTACGACTTTTCTCTGAGAGGACTCGTCCGATGGCTGCGCGATTCCTCCGATTCGCCGCCCGGTGGCGCTTGGTGGCGGGACGATCGGGGCGAGATTCGTTCAAGCGGTCCATTTCGCCTCGATTCCGACCTGAATTCCCTGCCCTTCATCGATCGTGACCTCACCAAGGCGCATCACTACTACGAGAAATGGAAGAAAAGAGAGCCATTCCGCTACACGATGGTCGCCCGCGACTGCCAATGGGGACGCTGCACCTTCTGCTCATGGACCACCACTTACAACAACTTCCGCACGCAGAAACACACGAAGCTACTCGATGAAGTCGGGCATTTGATCGAGAACTACGGAGTCAAAGAGGTATTCGACGATTCCGGCAACTTCCCGACCGGCAAGTGGACCTACGATTTCTGTAGGGGCATGATCGAAAGGGGCTATTCGGACGAGATCCTCTTCACCTGTAATATGAAGTTCGATCTGCTCGTGAAGCACCCCGATCTGATCGATCTAATGGTCGAGGCGGGGTTTCGCAAGGTGAAGTCAGGGCTGGAATCCGCTTCGCAGGCCACCCTCGATATGCTCGACAAGAACATCAAGGTCGAAGACATAGTGGAGGGCTGCAAGATGGCCTCTCGAGCGGGCCTCGACGTGCAGCTCACCATCATGGTCGGCTACCCCTGGGAGACGAAGAGCGACGCTCAGCGCACCGTCGATCTTGCCCGGGAGCTGTTCGATCAAGGGTATGCCGAGATGCTCCAGGCGACCGTCGTGATTCCCTACCCGGGCACTCCGATCTACGAAATGGCGCAGGCAAACGGCTGGTTTCGATTCGATCCCGCCGAGTACGAGCGCTTCGATATGACCGAACCGGTTCTCACCACGCCCGATATGACCCCCGACGAAGTGCAGAACATGTCGGCGCAGATCTACAAGAACTTTCTCTCGCCTCGATTCGTCGTAAGGAACATCAAGAAGATCCGCTCCTGGGAGGACATCTCCTACCTGGCCAGGGGAGCGGTCGCGGTTGGCGGGCATATCGCCGATTTCTGGAAGGTGCGGAAGTAGCTATGGTCTCGTTCGCCTGCATCCCCTAGAATCTCGAAAGTTGAAGTTCCATTACGTGTTGCGCTGCGTTTTCACTCCCCGAGCACTGGGAGGTACGGTCTTGTCGTCGCCCATCTTCCTTCCGATGCGCCGGTGGATCTCACCGGCCCTTCCGCTCCTGTTCGCCGCGGCCGTATCCGCGATTCCGGCCGCGGCCAACCCCGTCGTGGATGTGCCATATGTCGTGGGAGCAAACGATCGCTTCGATGTATTCGTCTGGAAACACACCGAGCTCTCTCTGACGCTGGATGTCACCGGCGACGGCATGGTTCGATATCCGCTTATCGGCGATCTGCCGGTGGTCGGCCGTACGCCCGACGAGATCGCGGGTGTTATTACGAAGGGGCTGCGCGACTATATCGTCGATCCCAAGGTCACGGTGATCCCGCGCGCATTCGACAAGCCGACGGTGGCCGTCATCGGCGAGGTGAGCGTGAAAGGGCGCTTGGAGTTTCAGGAGGGAGCGCATCTTAGCGACTACCTGGCGGCCGCCGGAGGGCCCACCGACGACGCCAAGCTCTCGGCCCTTACGATCACGAGGCAGACCACGGGGGGTGCACTGAACATCGAGGTTGACGCCGAAGAGCTTTTCAAAGAGGGCGATCCTTCGACCGACTTCATTCTACGAGAGGGAGATGTGGTCTACGTGCCGACGAAGTTTTCCCTCATCGATACGCGCGTCGTTGTGCTGACGACGACAGGTGTAATAGGCATTCTGGCGACATTGCTCAGAGGAATCTGACTCGGGCGGCCCGAGAGATGAAAGGCGCAAGCGTGCCAACCGAACGATCAACCATGGAAACGTCGGGCAAGGGGTTGGCCGCGCTGATGGGATTCGTCTCAAACGATGTGGGGATCGATCTCGGCACCGCCAATACTCTGATCTATGTACGCGGCCGCGGGATCGTTCTGAACGACCCATCGGTGGTCGCCGTCAATATGCGAGATCGTCGGGTCGTGGCGATTGGGTCCGACGCGAAGAAGATGATCGGCAAGACACACGATGATGTCGACGCTATTCGCCCAATGAAAGACGGCGTGATTGCCGATTACGAGATCACCGAAGAGATGCTGCGCCTCTTCATTACGAGGGTATTGAAAAGACGATTCCTCTTTCGGCCTCGGATCATCGTATGCGTTCCGAGTGGGATCACCGAAGTGGAGAAACGGGCTGTTCGCGACTCCTGCGAGCATGCTGGTGCCCGTGAGGTCTATCTGGTTCCGGAACCGATCGCAGCGGCGATCGGAGTGGGGCTGCCGGTCGATGAGGCCAGCGGCAACATGATCATCGATATCGGCGGCGGTACTACGGAGATCGCGGTCATCGCGCTTTCCGGCATCGTATCGGACGAATCGATTCGCGTCGGTGGCGACCGTTTCGATGAGTCAATCGTTCAGTATCTGAAGAACGCCTACAATTTGCTGATCGGGGATCAGACCGCCGAGAGCATCAAGATCAATGTCGGATCCGCGTTTCCGCTCGACGAAGAGCTCGAGATGGAGGTAAAGGGTCGCGACCTGGTTACCGGCATTCCGAAGACCATGGTCATCAATTCGGTCGAGATTCGTGACGCACTGCGTGAGCCTATCAGCCAGATCGTCAACTCCGTTCGGCTGACGCTGGAGGGAACTCCTCCCGAGCTGGCGGCGGACATCGTCGACCGAGGAATTGTGATGACCGGGGGAGGCGCACTTCTGCGGGGCCTCGATGCCCTGGTCCGGGAGGAAACGAATCTGCCGGTCTCAGTGGTCGACGATCCTCTCACCTGCGTGGTCCGAGGAACCGGTAAGATCCTCGACGACATGGAGGCGTACGAGAAGGTCCTCATTCCCGCGCGGCGAGGCTAGGACCCGAGGGGATGAACGGCTTCAGAGACGAGGCCGTATTGATCCTCGCCGTCGCACTGTCTCTGGTGCTAATCGGAATCGGAGACGGGCCTCTTTCTCACGCAACCTTAAGGGTCGTTGCGCTCGCCTTTCATCCGCCCCGCGCGACGGTCGGTTGGATCGACGAAGGACGGGCACTCAGGCGGGAGTACAGCCGGATTGCCGGGAGATTGGCGAACGCGGAGCAGCAGCTCACACGGCACCAAGAGCTCAGGGCGGAGAATCGACGGCTGCGGAGAGTGCTGGATTTCTGCGATCGTAAGCCCTCGGCGTTGGTTGCGGCTCGAGTCATCGCATTGCAGGGAGCTCCGCGATCGGGCGACTTGACCATGATCATCAACAAAGGCGCCCGGGTGGGCATCCGGGTCGGTATGGCGGTGATCACGCCAGATGGCTTCGTCGGCCGCATCGCCATCGCAAACGACTTCTCCTCCGCCGTCGAGCCGCTCTTTTCGCGGCAGCTGGCCGTGAGCGCGTACGATCTGCAAACGCGGGTCGTGGGGATCGCCCGGTGGTTCGATGGTGCACGAATCTCGCTCGACAACGTTCCCCTTCACTGTGAGGTGGCGGTGGGAGACACGATCGCCACGAGCGGGCTAGGCGCGCGCTATCCGCGAGGTGTGCGGATTGGCGTCGTCGATCGGGTGCAAGCTCACGACTACGAGCTCTTTCGGAAGATCGACGTCACGCCTTCGGTGGAATTCAACCGAATTGAAGAAGTGCTCGTTGTGCTCTCAATCGATCCGGAGGTCGAAAGCCTTGTGTTCGACGAGACCGGTCAGACCCTTCTGCCATCGAGGCAACCGTGACCCTGATCCGCTCGGCGCTCTTCGCTCTATTGCTCTACCTCGTGCTGATGGTGGAGACACAGCCCCAGTTTCACTCTATTGCCGTCTTGGGTGCCACACCCGATTTGGCATTGATCGTGCTCTGTGTGTACGGAGTGGAACGTGGGGCGGCCCGGGCTTCGGCCCTGGGATTCGCGACGGGTCTGGTACGCGATGCGGTCGCCGGAGGAACGCTCGGCGTTTTCGCCCTCGTCGGCACGATCGGTGGCTATTTGGCGGGGAAGCTCGGCCGGAGGATTTACAAGCGACAGATTTCTACTCAAGTTCTCTTCACGGTCACGATCGCGGTCGTTGTCCATATGCTCGCTCTTGTGCTCGACACCGGCGGGAATCTCGGCCAAGTCGTGCGTAGCGCACCACTCGCGGTGGGCATGAAGGCCGCGTACACGGCGGTTCTGGCGCCGCCGGTCTTTCGGCTCGGTATCCTAGCGCTCGAGCGAAAGAGGCGGATGCATGGTCGCTGACACCTCTCCCGGCATCGATGAGCGGGCGACCTGGGCGAGGATCGCCCTCGTCCTCCTATTCGCAGCGCTAGTGTCGAGGCTCGTATATCTACAGATCCTCCAGCACCGTCTTTATCTCGAGGCGGCCGATGAGAACCGTATTCGCGCTCTGGTTCGACCGGCGCCGCGCGGGATAATACGAGATCGAGAAGGGCGCATTGTTGCCGAGAATCGAGCGATCTACGCGGTCGAGGCGACACTGGGAATGACATCGAATCGCGCCGATACCCTCGCGGAGCTGATTGCGGTTTCGGCCGGCGTCGACCGCGAGTTTCTCCGTCGTCGACTTCAAGAGGCGGTCGTCCAGGATCCAAATCCGTTAGGACGTAGATTGCCTCGACCGGTCCGTATCGTGGGCGATGCGAAGCTTCCACTGGTGGCCCTGGTGGAAGAGCACGCTACGAAACTGCCTGAGATCGATGTTCGGATCAAGGCGAAGAGGTACTATCGATACGGTTCACTCGCCGGCCACGCCATCGGCTATCTGGGAGAGATACGAAGAGACGAGCTCCATCTTCCATGGGCAGTCGGTCGATACGGACCGGGCGAGCTCGTCGGCAGAAGTGGTGCCGAACGGCGGTACGAGATGCTGCTCCGGGGTCGAGATGGAGTTCGCGTTGTCGAGGTGGATTCCCATGGCCGAGAAGTTCGGCTTTTGCCCAACGAAGAACATCGCGATCCAGTCCCCGGAATGGATGTGTTTCTGACGCTTGATCTCGATCTTCAGCTTCTCGCCGATTCTCTGCTGGCGGATCGAGCCGGCGCGATCGTAGCGTTGAATCCGCGAGACGGAGATGTTCTGGTGCTCGTTTCGAAGCCTGACTACGACTTGAATCTCTTCGGCCGAGGAGAGATATCGAGCAGCGATTGGGCCACTATCAGAGACGATCCGAAGACACCGATGCTCCATCGCGCGATCGCGGGGCTCTATCCCCCCGCTTCGACCTGGAAGCTGGTGATGTCGGCTTTGGCGTTCGAGAGCGGGATTATCGACCGATCGACGGAGTTCCCCGCCGCGTGCACGGGAGGCTATCAATTCGGGCGTCGCTTTTTTCGTTGTTGGTTTTGGGGCGGCCATGGGCAGACCGACCCGCTCGAGGCATTCGAGAGGTCCTGCGATGTCTTCTACTATCAGCTCGTGCAGCGCTTTCAACTCGATCCTCTTATGTCGGGCGCCCGCGATCTGGGGTTCGCTTCGAAAACAGGAATCGACATTCCAGGCGAGAAATCGGGGGAACTCCCATCGACCGAATGGTATGACGAGCATTTCGGCCCAAAGGGCTGGTCGCGAGGAATCCTCCTCAACTTGTCGATCGGTCAAGGCGAGATTCTCGTGACTCCTTTGCAGATAGCATCGTTTTTCGGAGCAGTCGCGGCCGGAGGCGAGCTAGCAATGCCTCATCTTCTGAAGCGGGCCGCGTCGGCGGACAACCGAGGAGTAGAAAAGGTGCCTACAATTTCCACCCGGCGACTGGATCTCGCGCAGGAGACACTCGCAATCCTGGAAGAGGCGCTCCTGCGGGCGGTAGAAGGGAGGAAAGGAACCGGAGAGAAGGCGGCAGTACCCGGGATCGAGGTCGGCGGGAAGACGGGCACCGCCGAGAATCCCCACGGCGAAACCCATGCCTGGTTCGTGGGTGTGGCACCGATCGGCGCGCCGGAGATAGTGGCGGCCTGCATCGTTGAGGAAGGGGGACATGGAGGGGCGACCGCGGCCCCAATTGTCGGCCGGATTCTCAGGCAGTATTTCGAGAAGTCATGAGCCTTCTATCCGATCGTCGCCGTCACAACCTCGATCTATCGCCGATCGTGGCCTTCGTGTTTCTCGGGTTCATCGGCGCCGCACTGATCTTCAGTGCCGTCGGTGGTGCGGAGGCGGGCTCTTTCGGCAAACTTCATATGGCGCAGCTGAGGTGGTTGGGAGTCGGTATCGTTATCTCCATCGTCACGATGATCATGAATCCTCGGAGCCTCGAAGGCGTTGCGTACTTGTTGTTTGGTGCGACGATTCTGTTCTTGTGCGCGGTGTTGCTCCTTCCAGGCGAAACTGCGGGCACGAAACGGTGGCTCGATGTTGGTCCCCTGGCCTTTCAGCCATCAGAGCTGGCGAAGATCGCGACGATTCTGGCGTTGGCTCGTCTTCTCGCCGATCATCGAGTCGATCCGAATCGCCTGAGCATCCTATCCTGGACAGCAGCCGTCGGATTGGTTCCGATGTTTTTGATTCTAAAGCAGCCGGATCTCGGCACCTCACTGGCCTTCCCTCCAATTGTGTTGGCCATGCTCTACTGGCGCGGGCTCTCACCGGTGCGCCTCTTTCTAATCGTCGCGCCCGCGCTCAGTGCGATGATCGCGTTTATGTACCCGCCTCTGCTCGGCAAGGCGGCGGGATGGATCCACCTGGTGCCGTGGGGCATGCTCATGGTTGTGGTCACGACCACCGTGATTCTATCGGGAATGGGATGGATTCGCGGCGGCCTCGCGATCGCTTCCAATATCGTAGCCGGTCTGGTGACGCCATCCCTCTGGGCGCAACTGCACGACTACCAGCGACAACGGATCGTTTCCTTCTTGCAGCCGGAAACCGATCCGCGCGGTGCCGGATATCAGATCATCCAGAGTAAGGTCGCGATCGGCTCGGGCGGCCTATTTGGCAAGGGCTTTCGCGAGGGCACGCAGTCGACGCTCGATTTCATTCCTGAGCGACACACCGATTTCATTGTTTCGGTCTTGGGAGAGGAATGGGGATTGGTCGGGACAGCCGTGGTACTAGGACTCTTCTTCTTTGTGATCCACAAGGCGATCCGTTTCGCGCAGGAATCGCGGCATCGCTTCTCATCGCTCTCGGCCTTCGGAATCGCGACCGTGCTAACCTATCACGTCGTGGTCAATGTGGGTATGGCCACAGGCCTGATGCCCGTGACAGGTTTGACCCTGCCCCTCGTCTCTTACGGAGGGTCGTCGTTGCTCCTGACGATGGGAATGGTCGGGTTGCTCGTAGGATTCGGAATGAGACGTCACGAACGGTAGCCGGCCCAATGAAACCAGATACACCTGAATCGAGATGGTGGGGGTGGGGCTCTCCTGGGCGCGCCTATCCGCTCCCAGAGAGCGCGCGCGACTATCTAGTGCGGGCGCTCGATCTGCCGGGTAGATGGCCCCGACATGAGAACATCGAGACGGTGGAGCTCCCCCCGGTTCGATTCGGACGCAACGATCTCGCGAGCGTTGCGGCGTCGTGCACGCTCCTCTCCGACACCGCCACCCGGGTGCGGCATGCGATGGGGCGCTCCTTTAGAGATCTGGTACGGCTGCGCTCGGGTCGGCTTCCGGTGGCGCCCGACTGCGTGGCCTTTCCGGGATCTGGAGAATCGCTTCGCCGCCTCTTGGCGACAGCCGCGGAACGCGACTGGGTGTGTGTGCCCTTCGGGGGGGGAACCTCCGTCGTCGGCGGCGTCGAAGCGCTCAACGGGGCCGGCGATCGACCGGTCCTGACTCTCAGCATGGCCCAACTCCGCCGGGTGCTCGATATCGATCCAACTTCTCGCACTGCTACGCTCGAGGCTGGCATTTTCGGTCCCGAGCTCGAATCGGCGCTCGCCAGGCACGCATTGACGCTCGGACACTTTCCACAATCGTTCGAGTTCTCGACCCTTGGTGGATGGGTCGCGACCCGGTCGGCGGGCCAGGGTTCGACGGGCAACGGGCGAATCGACGACCTCGTCGTCGGGCTCCAGGTCGACACACCCCAGCACACCACCCGGGTCGGGGGTTTCCCCGCCTCCGCCGCCGGTCCCGATCTCGTCTCTCTGTACCTAGGTTCGGAGGGAAGGCTCGGCGTGATCCGAGAGGTGACCCTGCGCCTTCGTCCGCTGCCACGGTCTTGCCCCGTGCGCGCGTTCCTCTTTCGGTCTTTCGCCGAGGGTTGCGCCGCTCTGCGGGAGATCGCCGCCCGTCCGCACCGCCCAACGGTGATCCGCCTCTCCGACGAGACTGAGACCGAGCTCTTTTTGCGCCTTTCCCCCCCGGGGACAACGGTGAAAAAACTGGTGCACCGTGTCGGGACGGCGCTGCTCTCGCGCAGAGGTGTTCCGCTGCCGGGATCTTGCCTCGTGCTCTTCAGCTTCGAAGGCGAGGAAGGAAGCACCGACTCGGCGGCCCGAGACACGCGACGCGCGCTCCGCGGCTTGGGCGGAGTCGATCTCGGAGCGTCGCCGGCTCTCAAGTGGCGCTCAGAGCGCTTCGCTCACCCCTATCTCAGAGACGAGTTGCTCGATCTCGGCGCTCTGGCCGATACCCTCGAGACCTGCACGAGCTGGTCCCGGCTGCCCGGGCTCTATGCCGCGGTGAGGCAGGCGCTCCGTCGCGCCATCGAGGAAAGCGGCTCGGCCGCCCTCGTCCTCTGCCACATCAGCCATCTCTACGCCGACGGCGCTTCTTTGTACTTCACATTCATCGGCCGGGCCGATCAGATCGATCCTCTGACGCAATGGCAGCGGATAAAGGACGCCGCCTCGGAAGCGATTCTACGAGCAGGGGGCACCATCACCCACCACCACGCAGTGGGTTACGAACACCGCCCCTGGTTCGAAGAAGAGGTTGGCGCAGCAGGGGCCGACCTGTTGCGGGCCGCGGCGCAAGAAGCCGATCCAACCGGGATCCTGAACCCGGGGAAGCTGCTCGCCTGACGGGCTACTCCTTTTCGCTCTCCGCGGGAGCTGCTTCCTCAAGCGCTTCCCCTGCAGGGACATCTTCGACGATCTGGTCGGCTTGGAGCTGCTGGAGTACCTCGGTCGCCGGCACGGCCAAGTCGGCCCTTCGGCGTTCGATGACCGAGCCCTCCTGGTCCCCAACGCCGCTGCCGACCAGCGCAATCGTCATCGAAAGGACCATGTAGCCGATTGCCAGACCCTGCGTCAGCTTGGACAACACATCGGTGGCCCCGCGCCCACCGAAAACCGCGGTTGCGCCTCCACCACCCAGACCGGCCAGCCCACCCCCCTTGCCGGATTGAAGGAGCACGACTCCGACGAGTGCGACGCAGACCACGACATGAACGAAGATCAGGAAACCTAGAATCATCTTGAACTCTCCGAGAAACCCCGGTCAAAAGTGAACGATAGCCGAGAAGGAGTCAGGGTCGAGCGCCGCGCCTCCCACCAGAGCGCCGTCGATGTCGGCGCAGGCCATCAGATCCGACACGTTGGCCGGCTTTACGCTGCCTCCGTACTGTATAGGCGTGTCGGCGGCGAGCTTCGAGCCCAGCAACTCGGCCAGAAGGCCACGGATGTGGGCGTGTACCTCTTGCGCCTGCTCCGGCGACGCGGTGAGTCCGGTTCCGATCGCCCACACCGGTTCGTAGGCCACCG
>NYZA01000009.1 GCA_002686955.1 Gemmatimonadota bacterium | reverse complement strand
GATCCGATGACGGTCGAATCCGGGGGCTCTACCCGTTCTGCCGAGAATCACGACGGATCAGTGCGGGAAAGGTGGGGCGGAATAGCGTGGGAGGCGACACTGTGGACCGCGCGCAAGCCCGATCTCCTGATCACCGATGTGAAGATGCCGAGGATGGACGGCATCTCGCTAGTGAAAGAGGTGCGGCAGCGGGATTCCTGCTTCCCAATCGTGGTCGTCACCGCTTTCGCGACGCCGGAGCTGAGCCCCTTCGAAAGCGGCGAGCATCCCGTGGCGGTCCTCCGCAAGCCTTTCAGTCTGGCGAAGCTGATCATGCGAATCGAGTCGCTCGGCTTCGGCGCCGGAGCCGATCGGCCTCGATTCAGATCGTTAGGCTGAACCCTCACGCCGACAGACCGAGCAATCCCCACAGCCCTCAAAGCTGCTCCCGCTCCCCAGCCCTTCCGCCAGCCGGCGGATCCGTTCCACCTCTTCGGGGGGCAGAGGCGCGACTGGACCGAGCAGATGGGCGAGGTGGCTCACCTTCGCCGTGTGCTCGACCTGCTCCAGTCGATTGAACGCGCCCTGGAGATCGCTCCCGACGGTCAGCGTGCCATGTCTGTCGAGGATCAGTGCGTCGTGTTCGGCGATGCGAAGGGCGATCGCCCGCGGGACATCGTCGGTGGTCGGCGTGGCGTAACCGGCATGCTCGATCTGGCCCAAGCTGAATACCGTCTCGGGAAGAATGCACTTGCCGAGGGAAACGCCGGCCACACTGAGCGCCAAGACGTGAGGGGGATGGGCGTGGAGCACTGCTCCCACATCGGGCCTCCGGCGATAGACCTCGATATGCATGCGGATCTCACTCGTCGGGCGCCCTCCATGGAGGGCATTCCCGTCCAGATCGGCAATCACCAGGTCCACGGGCTTCAAGAAGCCCTTGTGTACTCCCGAGGGCGTCACCGCTATGCGGTCGTTCCCCAGGCGCACGGAGGCGTTACCGTCGGCGGCCACGATGTACCCCTGCTCGTACATCGCGCGGCAGGTCTCTACCAATCGCGCCCTGATTCCCTGCTCGCCTTGCATCGCGAACCGATCAGGGCGAGAGGAAGCCCTGTTCTTGGAGGTAGGCGATGACTTTGTCGACCGATTGGTCGACGTCGAGCTCGCCCGTATCGATCGAGATCTCCGCTGCTTCCGGCTCTTCGTACGGCGCACTGATCCCGGTGAACTCGGGGATCTCACCCGCGCGGGCCTTCTTGTAAAGACCCTTCGGATCGCGCTTTTCGCAAACCTCCAGCGAGGGACAAGTGTAGACCTCGATAAAGCAACCGCCCGCGATGTCACGGGCCAGCCGGCGCTCGCGTCCATAGGGACTGATGAAAGCCGTGGTCACTATGCAGCCGGAGTCCGCGAAGAGATTGGCCACCTCTCCGATCCGACGGATGTTCTCCACGCGATCCTCGGGGGAGAACCCGAGATCACGGTTCAATCCGTGCCGCACATTGTCGCCGTCGAGCACATAGGTATGAACCCCGTTGCGGTGAAGGCGCGCCGATACGGCGTTTGCCAGGGTCGACTTGCCCGATCCCGAGAGCCCGGTGAACCAGAGCACGGCGCCCCTGTGTCGATTGAGCTCTTCGCGCATGTGTCGGTCTACCGACGTGTCTTGCCAGGTGAGATTGTCGCTTTTTGGGGTGGGCAGGCTCAAGGCTGTCTCCGCGCGGGTCGACCGACCCGCCGATGGGTCATCGTGAATGCAAACGTGGTCAGATGGGAAAATCGGCAAACCTTGAGTATAATGCAACCTGTTCTTGCCCCGCGCGGAAAGATCGGGCCATCCCCCCAGAGGAACTCCGATGCCGGACAACCTGGTTCTCGCCGAGCGCCGCGAGAAGACCGCTATCATCACTTTCAACGATCCGTCTCGCGCCAACGCGATGTCTCCCGCGATGGCGGAGAGGTTCGCGGAGGTCGTATCGGAGGTCGCGGACGATCGCAGTCTGCGAGCCGTCGTGATCACCGGCGCCGGCAGACATTTCAGCGCGGGCGGAGACCTGGAGATGCTCACCGCGCTCACCGAGGGTGTGCACGACGAGAGCCGTCGCATCGAGAATGTCGGGCGGATGCGGCACTACTACGGCCGTTTCCTCTGCGTGCGCGACATCGCGGTGCCCGTAATCGCGGCGATCAATGGCTCCGCCGTCGGTGCCGGACTCTGCTTGGCGCTGGCCTGCGACATGCGCCTGGTGGCACGCGAAGCCCGCCTGGGGTTTACCTTCACCCGGCTCGGTTTGCATCCCGGGCTGGGCGCCACCTACTACCTGCCGAGATTGGTGGGGCCCGAGAAGGCGTTCATGCTCTTCGCGACCGGGCGAGAGATCGGCGGCGCCGAGGCGGTCGAGTACGGTCTCGCATCGAGCGCTCACTCATCGGATGAGCTGTTTGAGGCGGCGCTCGCCCTGGCCGATCAGATCTCGGTCGCCTGTCCGATGGCGGTCCGCCAGGTGAAGAGGAGCCTCGCCACCGCTCTGGAAGAGCCGCTGCATGAGCGACTCGAGGCGGAAGCACAGGCCCAGTCGATCGACTATGCCCAGGGGCAGGTGGCGGAAGGGATCGCGGCGGTTCGCGAAAAGCGGGCTCCGCGATTCGCGGATTGATGGCGATGTCGGTCCGATCTGTTCTCGTCATCGCGGCAACCCCCTCGGAGCTCCGAGAGCTGGGCAGCGGGCCCTGGTCGGTTCTGACTTTGGGCGTCGGTCTCGTCGAAGCCGCCCTCGCGCTCGCGGATGCCGCCGATAGCCTTCCCACGCAAGCATGGCTGATCGGCACGGCCGGCGCCTACCCCGGCTCCGGCTTGGAGATCGGTCAGGTGGTAATGGCCGACTCCTACCGCTTCGCGTCCGCCGCCGCCGTCCAAGGCCGCGCCCACCTGCCCGATGCTCAACCGACCGTGGCGTCTCCTCCGGCTCCGGCGCACACCGCGCCCCCCGACTATCCCCGGGTCGCGACCCTGACCACGCCGTCGCTCACCCTCGCGCCGCGGAACGCCGCCTTTCTCGGTCGACTCGCGCAAGTCGAGCACCTCGAGCTCTTCGCCGCCGCGCGCTGGGCGGAGCGCGCAGGCATCGAGTTCGGGGCGCTCTTGGGAATATCGAACGAGGTCGGCCCTTCCGGACACGAACAGTGGCTCCGCTTCCACCACCAGGCCGAGGCGGCCGCCGCGCGCGCACTGCGGGCCCTGCTGCTCGACTCCGGCTCGAGCGGTGCCTGAGCTGCCCGATATCTCGGTCTATCTAGAAGCGCTACGGGCTCGGATCGGAGGACAGCGGCTCCAATGGATCGATCTCTCCAGCCCCTTTCTGCTGAGGACGGTCGAGCCGGCTCCCGGCGATGCCGTGGGGTTCGAGCTCCGCACCGTGCATCGAATCGGAAAACAGATCGTCCTGCACTTCGCGAACGAGATCTGCTTCGTCGTTCACCTCATGGTCGCGGGCCGCTTGCGGTGGCGGGAGAGCGGACAGCGAATCAAGGGCAAGAGAGGGTTGGCCCATCTCGACTTCGAGAACGGGACCCTGGCGATCACCGAAGAAGGGAGTCGTCAACGGGCCTCGCTTCACGTCGTACGGGGTCTAGACGCGCTCCGGGCCTTCGATCGCGGCGGGATCGACCTCCGTGCGGCTAGCGTCGGGGAGCTGGGGGACCGTTTGTGCTCGGCGAACCACACGCTCAAGCGCGCCTTGACCGATCCCCGCATCACCGATGGACTCGGCAACGCCTACTCCGACGAGATACTGCATCGCGCTCGTTTGTCGCCCTTCAAGCTCACGCGGGAACTGAGTCGGAACGAACTGGAGCGCCTGCACGAAGCGATCGGCTGGACTATCGATCAATGGATCGCCGAGCTCCGGCGCATTGCCGGCGGGAACTTTCCGGAGAAGGTCACCGCTTTTCGCGAGGGGATGGCCGCACACGGCCGCTTCGGAGAGCCATGTCCGGTCTGCGGCGCGCCGATTCAGCGGATCGTGTACGGACGCCGCGAGACGAATTACTGTCCCAAATGTCAGACCGGCGGCAAGATCTTCGCCGACCGAGCGCTCTCTCGCCTGCTCAAGAAGGACTGGCCCCGATCGCTCGATGAGCTTTGATCTCGGCCTCGCCTCTCGTGGCTGTGGGCATGTAGTAGCGGGAGGTGTACTCGGCCACCATTCGCGCCGCCGAAAACCTCCCAGTCACCGTTGCCAGCGACGCGACCATGCGCTGAATCCAACCGAGTGGCAGGCCGTTTTCCTTTGTATAGTATAGTGGTACGACCTCTTCTTCGAGCAGTCGATAAAGAGACTGGGCATCCGCCTCGTCCTGCCGTCCGGCATCGGCGAGGGGCCGGTCGTCCGATATCGCCCAGCCGTTGTCACCGTCGTACGCCTCGGGCCACCATCCATCGAGGATCGACAGGTTGATCCCGCCGTTCAGAGGGACCTTCTGGCCGCTCGTGCCACTGGCCTCCTGCGGACGCCGGGGGTTGTTCAACCAAACATCAACGCCCTGCACGAGGTGGCGCCCGACATTCATATCGTAGTCCTCGATCAGGACGATCCTCCCCGCCAGATCGGGATCGGAGGCCAGTCGACCGATCTCGGCCACGAGCGCCTTCCCCTCGGTGTCGGTCGGGTAGGCTTTGCCTGCGAAGAGGAGCTGAACCGGGCGCTCCGGATGACAGAGAATCCTCCGCAGGCGATCCGGATCGCCGGCGAGGAGATTGGCCCGCTTGTACGGCGCGAATCGGCGGGCGAACCCGATCGTGAGCACCGAGGGATCGAGCGCCGGGGCGAAGCTCACCGATTCTCGGGCCCTGCGCGCGTTCTCCCGCTCGGCGACGAAACGAAGCAGGCGCCGCTTCAGGATCTGGTGGACCGCCCAGAGCGCTTCGCCGGGGATCTCTCTCGCCGCATTCCACCATTCGGGCTCGGTGAGTCGGGCGATCCAATCCGCTCCGAGGTGCTCGTCGAGCAGAGCCATCATTTCGGGCGCCATCCAGGTCTGGGTGTGGACGCCGTTGGTGACCGATCCGATCGGGACATCGTCGCCACTCTCGACGGGAAAGACGTGTCGCCACATATCGCGCGAGACCTGGGCGTGCATGCGGCTTACGCCATTGGCCGCCGAGGAGAGCCGGAGAGCGAGCACGGTGAGGGAAAGCTCCTCCGTCCCGTTCTCGCCGCCCTGCTTCGGCTGCCGCCCGAGATCGATGAACCGTTCCAGATCGATTCCCGAGGATTCGCAATAGGCGCCGAGCTGTTCTTCGACAAGCTCCACGTCGAATGCCTCGTTGCCGGCCGCCACGGGGGTGTGGGTCGTGAAGATGCTCCGGGAGGCTATGATGCGCTTCGCCGCCTCGTAGTCGTGGTCCTCGATGCTCACCCGGCGGCGAAGGCGTGCAAGCGCCTGAAGCACCGAGTGCCCCTCGTTCATGTGCCAAACGGCCGGCCTGAGCCCCAGACGATGCGTCAGATGGATCGCTCCCAGACCGAGAATCTGCTCCTGCTCGAGTCGATTGGCTCGCTCGGTTCCGTAGAGTTGCGAGCAGATATCCCGGTCCTCTTTCGGCGCCCCCTCGACATCGCTGCTCAGCAGATAGACCCAGTTCCGTCCGACCTCCACCGCCCAGATAGCCGTCTCGACCTTACGACCGCTCACCGGGAGCGTAATCACCAGAGCTCCGCCCTCTTCATCCCGCACGCGGCGGATCGGCATGAAGCCGGGGTCGTGATCCGGAAAGATCTCGGTCTGTCGGCCCTTCCCATCGATCCGCTGGTCGAAGTAGCCGTGCCGATAAAGAAGTCCGACACCGATCAGCGGCACACCGAGGTCGGAAGCCGACTTCATATGATCCCCGGCCAGTACCCCTAGTCCCCCGCAGTAGATCGGCAGCGATTCGTGCAACCCGAACTCGGCCGAAAGGTAGGCGATCAGATCGCCGGATCGCCCGGGGTGGGTCCGGTCGAACCAAGTGCCGCTCTCGCGTAGATACGCGTCGAGCGCCTCCTCCGCGCGGTCGAGGCGGAGCAGGAAGGGTCCGTGCGTGCCGAGCTCGTCGAGACGCGATCGATCCAGCTCGAGCAGCAAGCGTACTGGATTCCCGTGGCGCGCCCACGCTTCGGGATCGATCGTTTCGAAGAGCGCGGAGACAGAAGGGGACCAGCTCCACCAGAGGTTGGTCGCAAGGCGGCCGAGTCCGGAAATCCGGTCGGGCAGATCGTCGAAGATCGGTTCGAGTCGGGGGCGTTTCATGGGTCCTCCGGCCTTCGGTCCGATGCCGCTACTACAGGGTTCGGATCGAGAATCGGCGGATAATAGAGCATGTTCGGAGCGCTTCGCCAGCAATGGGGCGACCCGCCAGAGCCCCTACTCCTGCGACTCCGCTCTCTCGAGCGCGTCGGAGAGCCGCCGGCGTTGCTTGGACAAAGTGCCGCGGACGAGTGCACGATTGAGCTCCTGGGTCACCTCGTCGGCGCGGAAGGGCTTGAGCAGGAATCCCGATGCCCCCAGCTCTTTCGCCTGGTCAACCCTTTCGCTAGTCGCGACTCCACTGATGATTATTACCGGCAGATCGGGCTGCACCGAGAGCGCGTGTTCGAGCAGCTCCAGTCCATTCCCATCCCCCAGGAGGATGTCGAAAAAGGCCGCGTCCCAGCCGCGCTCCTCCAGCGCCTCCAAGGCGGACTCCTTGTCACCGCAAAGCCTCGGCTCGTGCCCCAGGATCTCGAGCAGCTGCTCCAACACGTCGCGCACGCCCTCGTCATCGTCCACGATCAGTATCGAGCCTCTCATCATCCATCTCTCCGTCGTTCAAGCGATCAGATCCGGCATCGGCCGACTGCGTCTCGGATCTGAAGCGGAACCGGCATCCAGGTGCCTTCTACTTCGTATTCGACCGCATTGAGGAAATCGTGCATCGGAAGTTCGCCACGGTGGAACAGGGACCGGCTTTCGATCAAGATCGGACGATGCGTCCACCTCGAGTCCCATTGGAGAGGGCTCTTCCTCTGACCCTCGGTCTTGCCGGTGGCTTTGCCGCCCTCGCCTTCGCCGGGTTTCCTCGAGACGATGCACTGATCACCTATCAGTACGCCCTTCGCCTGGCGGGAGGTCTCGGCTTCAGCTATCAGGACGGACCATCGGTATGTGGAACATCCACACCCCTGTGGACGTTGATCCTGGCCGCCGGAGCTCGAATCGGGGTCGATCCCGCCCTCTTCGCACCCATTCTGGGTGCCGGGTGCCACGCGGCCACGATACCGCTCACGGCCCGCGTTGGGGCAATCCTGGCCGGGCGTCGGGTCGGCTGGATCGCCGCCGCGATGCTGGCGCTCTTTCCGCCCTCGGTGGCGATCGCCGGCTCCGGCATGGAGGCCCCCGCGGCAACACTTCTGCTCTTGGCATGTCTCGATGCGGCGCTCGGGGGACGCCGGCTGCGCGCCGGAGTCCTGACCGGCCTTCTGCTCTTGCTCAGGATCGATCTCGCCCTCTTCGCCGCTCTCCTCTTCCTCTGGTTCCGTTTCGAGCATGGTCGCTTCCCCTGGCGTTCCGTTGCGGCCGCTCTGGTGGTCATGGCTCCATGGGGGATCTACGCGCAACACAGCTTCGGAGCGCTCCTCCCCCACTCCATCGAGGCCAAGCTCGCGTTCTACGGAGGGGGGGACTGGCCCCGTGCGGGCGCCACCCTCGATTGGTTCGCCGGCGACCCGATTCGTGTGGTTCTCAGCCTCCTGGCGATCGTCGGGATCTGGTCGACGGCCCCCTTTTCGCGGGGGCGATGGCTGATCGCCCTCTGGCCATTGGTACATTTCGCGTCGCTCGATCTCGCGGGCACTCACGTTCACGAGTGGTACCGAACTCCCCCCTATCCGGTCTTTTTTCTCTTTTCCGCGGCGGGCGCGGTCGTCTTGATCGAACGGATCGCGCACCGGCGGTGGGCATCGGCGGCGCGCATCGCCTTCGCGGGGGCGTTCCTCGTCGTGTCGGCACTGAGATTGCCGCCGACCTGGTCTCTGTGGCGTGAAGCGACCGAGCAATGGCTGGGGGGACACGGCGCGGTCGCGCACTGGCTCGCCGAACGCACGCGCCCAGGTGATCGGGTCGCATGCGGCGACATCGGCCTGATCGGAATCGGCTGTGGCGCCACGATTCTCGATACGGTCGGATTGGTCTCCCCCGAGGTCGTTCCCTTCAACCGGGAAGGGGACTACGTCGGGGTTTACACCCAGCTCCGCCCTGAGTGGGTCGTGATCGGAACCTATGGCCCCCTCTACTCCCGGATCATCGGATCGAAGGGTTTTCGATCGCTCTACGTCGAGAGAGTCAGGTTTCCGTACGGGGAGGAGATCGAGTACATCGTGTTTCAAAGGAGCGAAGTGGGATCGGATCAGAGCCGGAAATCGGCGACGACCGGCGCATGATCCGATTCGCCCAGAATCGCCTCGATCGAACCGGAACGATCCTCCAATCCCTCGTTGTGGATCTCCGCCCGCACGAAGCCTCTCCAAAGGCGCCGCGAGACCAGGATGTGATCGAGGAGCAAGCGCCGCCCGCGATAGATATGTGAGAAGCGCCGGTCTCGGGAAAGGGCGGAGCTCACCGGGATGAGCTCCTGTTTTCGAAGGGAGATGCGTCGGGCCGCCTCGTGGTCTCCCACCAACGCATCGAGGGTGGTTGAGCCGAGTGTGTCGTTGAGGTCGCCCATCAGCAAGATCCGGGCGTCCGAGTCCCTGGAAAACGCGTCATCCACGAGGCGCCGGATCCGGACCGCCTGGGTCATCCGTTTCGCCGTCGAGAAGAGCGTTCCGCTCGCCCATTCCGCCAGCGTCTTTGGAGCGAAATCGTCGCCGAAGACCGGATCGACGGAGCGTTTCGACTTCAAGTGGGAGACGAAGACACGAACCGGAGCCTTGTCGCCGAAATCGATCGCGGCATCGATGATCGAAGGGCCGTGCGGGATCCGCTCCCCTTTCCATTCGAGCAGACCGAGCTCGTCGTCGTGCACGTGCAGATCGCTGACGGGAAAGCGAGAAAGCAACCAGGTCCGGATCGACCGGCTCGCGGGCGAGGTGGCCGCCACGATCCGCATCCGGCTCCCGCATGCCTCGATCACACGCTCGATCGAGTCGCGCTCCACCACCTCCTGCAGGGTGGCCACATCGGCCCCGATCCGTTCCATCGTCTCGGCGACGCACCGGCACTTCGCCTCGTAGCGCTCCGGCCCGAGAGTCAGCGTCGAATTGTCCTCTCCCCTCGCGAGGAGGCTGCCGCAGTTGAAGGTGGCGAATCGAACTATCATCAGGGCCCCGAATTCGCGGATCGAAGCGGGCGAAGGGCGCCGGTCGACGCTGTCCATCGAATCGCCCGGAAGCGATTCGAACGCGCATTGTAGGGGTTTCGCGAGCGGCGTGCGGCGGAGCTCGATGAAAGTCCCACTTGCGTCATTTCGGTGATCTCCAAGCGCCGCTGGTGCTTGCGACACTTGGCTCCAATCTTGCGGCGCGTCGCCCTCTCGCGCGTCGAGAAAACCCCTTCCCCCTTTTCGTTGACATCCCAATATGGAAGGTCTATTCATCCTGGCGCACACTAGATACAGCGTGTCGGTCCCAGCAGCCCGGGGGAGAGAGCCTGGAGAGGAAGGGCCGATTCGCATCGCTTCGAAGCCGCGGCCGCGGTTCACGTCTGCCAGGACAAGCCCTTGAAGATCAATCGTCGATTCACGCGAGCCGGACAGTCTCCCTACCACGATCTCAGCTTCGAGCCCCGAAGCTCTGAGATCCGCAACCCCGACGGCACCATCGTCTTCAGAGCCGATGACGTGAGAGTGCCTTCGGGCTGGTCGCAGGTGGCGACCGATGTTTTGGCGCAGAAGTACTTCCGCAAAGCGGGGGTACCACAGCTCGACGCGAATGGCGAAGTGCGGCTCGACGACGATGGCCGCCCCCTCCTCGGCCGAGAAAACGATGCCCGGCAGGTGTTCGATCGACTTGCCGGATGCTGGCGGCACTGGGGCGAAGAGCACGGCTACTTCGACTCTCCCGACGATGCAAGCGCCTACGAAGACGAGATGCGCGGCATGCTCGCCACGCAGATGGGGGCCCCGAACAGTCCCCAGTGGTTCAACACCGGGCTCCACAGCTCATACGGCCTCGAAGGACCGCCCCAGGGGCATTTCTACGCCGACCACGAAAGCGGGGAGCTCGCGCAATCGCCGAACGCATACGAACGCCCCCAGCCGCACGCCTGTTTCATCCAGGCGGTCGACGACGATCTGGTGGGCAGCGGGGGGATCATGGAGCTTTGGACCAGAGAGGCCCGCCTTTTCAAGTACGGCTCCGGTACCGGCACCAATTTCAGCCGCATCCGCGCGGCGGGTGAGAAGCTCTCGGGCGGAGGGATTTCATCGGGGTTGATGAGCTTTCTGAAGATCGGCGACCGGGCCGCCGGCGCAATCAAGAGCGGAGGAACCACTCGCAGAGCCGCCAAGATGGTCTGTCTCGACGCGGACCACCCCGATATCGAAGAGTTCGTCAATTGGAAGATGGTCGAGGAGCAGAAGGTCGCGGCTCTTTACACAGGATCCCGGCATCTGGAGAAGCATCTGCAGTCGATCATCTCCGCATTTCATCGGCCGGAGTTCGAAGGCGATCCGGGCGATCCCCGAGACATGAAGGCGAACAGCGCGTTGGGCCGGGCGGTGCGCGCGGCCCGCTGCGCGGAGATCCCCGAGAACTATGTGCAAAGGGCGATCGACCTCGCTTCACAGGGCCACCGGGAGATCCGCATTGCCCAGTACGACACCGAATGGCAGGGCGAGGCGTATCGAACAGTCAGCGGGCAAAACTCCAACAATTCGGTGCGAGTGCCGAACGCTCTCATCGATGCCGTGCTCGACGATGGCGACTGGGAGCTGACCGGGCGCACCGACGGCCGGTGCGTAAAGACCCTTCCTGCCAGGAACCTCTGGGACGATATCGCTCAGGCCGCTTGGGCCTGCGCGGATCCGGGGGTTCAGTTCGACACAACGATCAACGAGTGGAATACCTGTCCCGGGGACGGTCGAATCAACGCGTCGAATCCCTGCTCGGAGTACATGTTCCTCGACGACACGGCCTGCAATCTCGCCAGCCTCAATCTGGTTCGCTTCTACGACTCCGATGCCAGCGTGTTCGATCTGGACTCTTTCCGTCACGCCGTACGTCTTTGGACGCTCACCCTCGAGATCTCGGTCGTAATGGCGCAGTTCCCCAGCAAGGAGATCGCCAGGCGCTCCTGGCTCTATCGGACCCTGGGCCTCGGCTACGCCAACCTCGGCTCGCTGCTGATGCGGATGGGCATCCCTTACGATTCCGAGCGGGGCCGCTCGATCTGCGCGGCACTCTCCGCGATTCTCTCGGGTGAAGCCTACGCCACGAGCGCTGAGATGGCCGGTGAGATCGGTCCTTTCGCCCGCTACCACGCGAATTCCGACGCGATGCTCCGAGTGATCCGGAATCACCGGCGCGCCGCGCATGATACGGCCGGATCGGAGTACGAAGGTCTGTCGATTCTGCCCCACACGATTCACTCCGACGTTTGTCCGAGCGATCTGCGGGAGGCCGCCCGCCTTGCCTGGGATCGTGCACTGGAGCTCGGCGAAACGCACGGGTTCCGAAACGCGCAGGTGAGCGTCGTTGCACCGACCGGCACCATCGGTCTCGTCATGGACTGTGACACGACCGGCATCGAGCCGGACTTCGCCCTTGTCAAATTCAAGAAGCTCGCGGGCGGAGGCTATCTGAAGATCGTAAACCAGGGGCTCCCTTCCGCCCTGCGCCGCCTCGAATACACCAAGCAACAGATCCGAGAGGTCGAGCAGTACATCGTCGGCACGCAGAGTCTCGACGGTCCTCCCCACATCGATCTCGCCGCTCTGCGGACGCTCGGCTTCAGCGACGCGATCCTCGACCGGCTCGAAGCAAGCCTGCCGGGTGCCTTCGAGCTCGAGTTCGCCTTCAATCGCTGGACCGTTGGAGACACTTTCTGCAAGGAAACGCTTCAGATCCCCCAGGCCGACCTGGAACATCCCGAGTTCTCCCTTCTGCGCGCGCTCGGCTTCACCCATGCCGAGATTCGAGAGGCGAACGACCATATCCTCGGCCGGATGACCATCGAGGGAGCACCCCATGTGAAGCCGGCGCACTACGCCATCTTCGACTGTGCGTCTCGTTGCGGCCGCTACAGCACGCGGAGCATCTCGGTGCGGGCGCATATCGGCATGATGGGCGCGGCCCAACCCTTCATCTCCGGCGCAATCAGCAAAACGATCAATATGCCGAACGAAGCCACGATCGAAGAGGTCAAAGACGCCTATCTCGAATCATGGCGCCACATGCTCAAAGCGAACGCGCTCTATCGCGACGGTTCGAAGCTCTCGCAGCCGATGAGCTCGACCGCCAGCACATTCGACGAAGCGGATGCCGCCGATCTCATCGATGAGGACGAGGAACCGGTCTCAAGGACCGTCGAAGCGATGATCGCTTCGGCGACCAACAAACGTCGCCTCCCGAACCGACGCACCGGATTCACCCAAAAGGCGAAGATCGGAGGCCAGACGGTATTCCTCCGCACGGGCGAGTACGAAGACGGCACGCTGGGAGAGATCTTCCTCGACATGCACAAGGAGGGTGCCGCCTACCGCTCTCTCACTAACTGCTTCGCAATCGCGGTCTCGCTCGGCCTACAGCACGGGGTTCCCCTTGCGGAGTTCGTCGACAAGTTCGCCTATGTGCGTTTCGAGCCGAACGGGATCGTGCAGGGGCACGACCACATCAAGATGGCGGCCTCGGTCGTCGACTTCATTTTCCGCGAGCTGGCCCTCTCCTATTTGGGAAGATCGGATATGGTTCAGGTGCCTCCTCAGGACACTCATGGAACCGGCGCGCCAGCGGGGGGCGACGAAATCCACCGGCCTGCCGATACGGTAGACACGCCGAACAACCTGAGCGGATCGGTGCCGTTCACGCAGCGATCCCCGGCCTTCACCTTCGATCGAGCTCGATCGCTCGCGGCGACGGCCTCGGGTCCGATGCCGGGAAGGTCGACCGCCAGGTTGGCCGGCTTTGAAGGTGATCCATGCTCCGAATGCGGCCATTTCACTCTGGTGCGAAACGGCTCGTGCCTAAAATGCGAGACTTGCGGGGCCACCACGGGTTGCTCCTGACTCTCCTGTTCGCGTCCGCGTCGTCGTCCCAGTTCTCAAGGCCGGTCTTGATGCCGAGCCCCGACCCCGCCGAGACGATCCAGGTGTTCGAGAGCGCCGTCCCCTCGGCAACGCCCGTCCTGACCGCCGACGAAGTCTCCAAGTTCGTGCAGTCGCTGGGATGGAATGAGAGCTTGAGGCACCAGGCACGCTCCTTCGAAGCAGGCATGATCGAGGCGATCGAGCTGGAAAGGGCGGAGCAGCTCAAACCTGGAGTCGAGCTCTACCCGCACGCCGCGCTACTCCTTCTCTCGTTCGCGCATGGCAGCGAGATTCCAGGCGTCAGGCCGGGCTCTCCCCAGCGTTACGACGCAAAGGACACCGAGCAGGCATTTCAGAAGTTCATCGAGGGGATCACCGCTTGGTCCCCCGTTCATTTGGAAGCGCTTCGAATTGGTGAGCAGGTCTTGGTGCTCACCACCGCCGGCTACCTGTACGCGAACGCCACGAACGAGCTCGCCAACCAGCTCCAGGGGATCGTCGGCTCGGCATCTCCACGGAAAGCGAGTCGGACGCGCGGATTGCGCGCCCGGCGCGGAGCGCTCCCTCATCAGGTGCGGGAGGCCCAGCGTCTGTTGGGTGTGATGGGCTTTTACGACGCCCCTTTCGACGGGATCTGGGGGCCGCGGTCCCGGTCCGCGATGGAGGCGTTTCAGGCCGTCGCGAACCTCCCCGTGACCGGCGAGCCCGACTCGATCTCCTTGGCGGGACTTCGAGACGAGGTGGATCTGTACTCGACGCCTTGATCGGGTGGACCGCTTTCGGATTCATCAACGTGGCCGGGCGCATCCAGGAGAGAGGGCGGCGCTCGCGAGTGCGGCTCCAAGCGGCGAGCTCGGTCACCGATCTACTGCTCCGCGCCCACATGAAGATCCTGGAGCCGGCGCAGCGTCCGCCCTGCGCGCTGGGATAGCCTTCCGCGCTGTGCCCAAGTGGATGATTTCTCCCGTTCGGGCGCCCGCCGGGGCCGGTCAGCCGGCCGACTTGGGGCGTAGGTGGTGGATCGTGGGAAGCGCCCCCCCTTGCGGCCCCTCGAACCGTCCGGTACGCTCGCACACAGCATCAGGGAGCCGGCGCCCGGACGCCGCGTGAGCGAGAAACGCGACTCGACGTAATGGCACCGCCCGGCGCACCCGCTCCGAGCTTCGGCTCCCCGAGCAGGAAACGGAGCAAACGCAATGAAGAGTGTGAGAACCCAATGCGCAGTCGGCCTTCTTGGCCTACTTCTTGCCCCCCCCATTGACGCTATAGCTGACATCGTTCCGGTGATGCCGCCCAGGGATGGGCAGGCCGACTACAAGACGCCGGAGCAGTTGCTGGGGACGATCCTGACGAATATGTCGTCGACCTGCGAAGACACCATCTCGACTCGAACGCGCATGACCCAGGCGAAGTGGGAGTGCGGATTCCGCAGCGTTCGCCATGCCAACGAGGGGATGGGCTGGGCGGGGCTGATCACCGACCCGAACAGCGGCAACGACTTGCAGTGGCCGCCAGAGATGTGGGACAAGCTGTCTTGCCCCGAACCGATCACGAACGACTTTGTCTGGTGGACACAGAAGTACGGGGGCACATACGACGCGGCCTTCTACATGGACCAGATCGGGCGGATCGATGTGTTCGGGCCGCATGGGGCGGGCTGGAAAGCCGACTGGGATGACATCGACAACGAGTGGGATGATCTGTCCAACTCCTGGACCGGCGACTACTTCTACTTTGACGGTGTTTTCGATGACGATGTGACGACGGCGCAGACGGTCGGTCTCGATCCGAACTACGACATCCTCCCCGTCTGGCGCACCTGGGTCGACCTGACCGCCTCCACCTACGATCCGGCCTTCGCCGACACAACCGCCAACGAGCTGCGCTCCAATTTCAAGAGGTGGATGGTCTTCAACGAGCCCTTTCTGCGCGGCCTCTTTCCCTGGAACATTGTAGAGCTCTTCAGGAACGCCAAAGAGGAGATCCGCAAGCCCCGTGGCCCAGACCAATCG
>NYZA01000008.1 GCA_002686955.1 Gemmatimonadota bacterium | reverse complement strand
TTCAAGGACTTAGCGACGCAGAGATCGGAACGAAGACGGATGCTGGGCGAAGCGAAGACTATGCGCAACAGGCTCCTAGTGGAGGATCGGAGGCAAACCGATGTCAACGGGATCGATCCACACATTCTCCTACCCCGTCGACAATCGCACCTTCTTCACTCCGAGCGATCGTACGTGGATCCAGCAAGACCGCGTCATCGGAGACTCGCGCGATGATCGGCAGGGGGCGCAAGCGCATCGATTGGGCCAGCTTGTGCGTGGCGATTCCGACGGGGCGGATGCGCACTAGGGTCGTGGGCAGCGGAGCTTCGGGGAAGGCGCCGCCGCCAACGCGTGAATCTCCTTCGATCGTATCTACCTGCTCGCGTGTATCGCCACCGAGGCGATCGACGATGCGAGCGCTCAGTGCGTGCGCGCGAGAGGCCAGCTCGATCGGAGTGCTCGCGAGCATGCGGGGGACGGGCAGGTCGCGCCATCTTTCTTCGACGTAGCTGCGCAGGGTTGCCTCGAGAGCGGCGATGGTGAAGCGGTCGATGCGGATTGCGCGGGCGAGAGGATCGCCGCGGAGAGCATCGATCCGTTTCGTGTCTCCCACGAGAACGCCGGCCTGGGGTCCACCGAGAATCTTGTCGCCACTAAATGTGACGAGATGAGCGCCGGCTTCGAGAGATTGGCGTACGCTACGGCGTTCGGGAAGTCCAATCTCACGCGGATCTACGATATAGCCGGAACCCTGGTCCTCGATCAGTAGAATGTCGTTCTTTCGAGCGAGGGCCGCGAGCTCGGGCAGCTCCGGGCAGCGAGTGAAGCCGGAGATTCGATAGTTCGAGGGGTGAACGACCATGATGGCGGCGGTCTCGGGTCCGATGGTCGCCTCGTAGTCGGAGAGATGGGTACGGTTCGTGGTGCCGACTTCGCGCAGGCGCGCCCCCCCCCAACCCATGACGTCGGGGATGCGGAAGCTGCCTCCGATTTCCACCAGTTCGCCTCTGTTGACGATCACTTCGCCCCCTCTGGCGAATGCGGAGACGACCAGGAGGACCGCCGCGGCATTGTTATTGACAACCAGGGCGGCCTCGGCACCGGTCGCCAAACGGAGCAAACGCTCGAGACCTTCTCCGCGCCGTCCGCGGCGTCCGCTCTCGAGATCGATCTCCGTTGCCGAGTAACCCGCCGCCACGTCGGCGATCGCTCCGCGGGCGTCTTCGCCCAGAGGTGAGCGCCCCAGGTTGGTGTGCAAAACGACACCGGTGGCGTTGATCACACGTCGCGACACTCCGCCACGAGCGATGGCGGCGGCCAGGACGATGCGGCCGCGGGCCTCGTCGAGCAACTGCTCTCGCAGTCGTCCAATATCGCTCGTATCGATATTGGCTCTGGTGAGGATGGCAGCACGAAGATCCTCGACGACCTCGCGCAGGAGCTCGGCCGATTCCTCTCGACCGATCCCACGGGTGGCATCGCTTACCTCAAGGTCTCCGAGGAGCAGGGCGATCGAGGGCACGGCTGCGCGTGGATCGTTGCTCATCCTCCGCCACTCTCCAATCGGCCGCGCGGCGTCGCGGAGCCCATGTCCTGACGCTCCAGCTCCGCCTGCATGCCTCGCGCTGCGTCGGCCAGGTCGTCGCGTCCCATGCCTTCATATGCCGAAGCCAGGAGCTGGTAGACCCGAGGCTGATCCCCCGCACCGACATCGATCGCCTTTCGCAAAGCTGTCGCGGCCTCTTCGTGCCGTCCGGCTCGGAGCAGCAAAGCCCCGTATTTCATCGATGGCCGCGGATCGTCGGGGGCGACCTCTTGCGCGAACTCGAAAACCGCGGCGGCGGCGTCGACTGCTCGGGCTTCGATCAAGGGGCGGGTGAACGCCAAAAGCACCAGGGGATCTGTGATAGTCGCGCTACGGAGGCTTGAAGGGATCTCGTCGAGTCCGGCTCCGCTTTTCGCGTTCGCGGTGGAATCGACAAAGGCACGGATCGCTCCAGCCAGAGCCGCATGACGGTGGCGCGTCGCCCAGGCCCGCGGCAAGCCGGATAAGACCCGGAATGCATCGTCTCCTTCACCCGCGCGCAAATAGCTGAGTGCTAAATCGAGATGCACATCGGCGTTGCGTGGGGCCAGCTCGATCGAGCGGGCGAGATCACGCCGGTATTCGCTGCGGTCCTGTCGGGCGGCGTGGGCTTGGGCGCGAACGGAGTATGCAGCCGCGAATGAGGGGCGCATTTCGACGACGCGATCGAGTAGGTCGAGTGCCCTGTCAGGGTTCTCCGCCCGAAGCTCCGCGAGGCCGCCGAGGTAGCAACAGAGTGGATCGGAAGGATCCGCGGATGCGAGGTTGGCATAGAGACCGGCCGCGGCCTGGGCGTCTCCACTCGCCACAAGTGCCGCCGCCTCCAGGTATCGAAGCTCTCGCAGAGTAGAAGCGTTTGCATCGGCCGCTCTATTCCGATATGTCTCGAGGCTCTCGGCCGCGGCCGTCGCCCAGAGCGATAGACCGGCTGAGAGCTCGCTCGTTCCAAAGAATGGATCGTCCGGCGCCTTGGCGAGCCCTTGGCGGGCGAAAAAAAGCGCCTCTCGCCCGTCCTTCGCCAACCCCGCGGTGACCGCGGCACGGCGAAGGAAATCGAGGTCGCCCGCACCCTCGATATCGATGGCGCGGTGATACGCATTCAACGCCTCCCTAAACTCCCCAGCCTGCGTCCGCACATCGCCCAGGCTCTTCCATGCCGTGGCACTGCCGGGCAGACTCTCCACCGCTCGTTCGGCGTAGGCGACCGCCCCGTCGAAATCTTTGCTCTGAGAACGGGCACCGATGGCGTTTCGATAGGCGTCGTAGGTGCGCGGCGCCATCGCCATGACCCTTTCGTATTGGCTCATGGCGAGATCGACATGATCGCTCCAGAGCAATCGGTGGCCCAATGCGAGCTCGGCCCGAGTTCGAGGCGACTCGGTGGCGACCTCCGCGGCGACCCGCGCATCGCTTCCCAGCAAGGCGAAAAGCAAAGAGCCGGATATGGCGAGAACGGTCGCCGCGGGCAGCCCGCGTGTGATGGGCACGAGGGTGAATGCGGCGTAGAGAAGTGTCGACGCGATTGAGATCGTGAGCATCGCGTTCCACGAGGGATAGGCCGACCAGAGCACCCACGGGGCGGCGAGCGGCAGCCAGCGGAGCGCGGGCGTGATCGCGCGGGTGGTAGATGTGATGCTCCACAGGACAATCTGCGCAGCACGCCGCCACACAGGTAGAGCAGAGACCCAATGATCGATCCAGCGCCCTTCGGCGATTCCACGGGCCACCGCCCCGCTTCCCGCGCGATGGCAAGCCGCGAGAGTGGCCGCCGCGAGGGTCCAGAGCATCAGGCGACTCGGAACGATCCGAACGGTGTCCGCGCGCGCGAAGACGGCGAGCCCGACAAGACCGAGGCAGACCGATTGCAGCCCGCGCAAGCACTGTGCGACACCCGGAAGTCGGTCGGTCACGAATGGCGGAACTGTACGCAAAACCGAGATCGCCAGCGCGACCATCATCACTGTGAAGACGGCGTACGACACCAGCCAGGCGTTGATCATCGCGATCGCGAGCGAGGCGATCAAGACACCGCTCTGCTCCGTCCGCCGAAGCCCCGCATTGGCCGCTTCCCCCGAAAAAATCGCTGCGGGGACCATGGCTGCCATGGCCGCGACCACCCCACAGGCCATGAAAACGCCATCGATGAAGGTCGGCTCGAACGCGTCGAGCGGCGTCATCACGAAACGTCCAATGCCGAAAAGCAGCCCCCCGGCTGCGAGTGTTCCTCCGAGAGCAGCCGGAGGACCCGCGACACGCAGAAGAGCGCCAAGTGCCGCCACGCGGTGAAGGCCGAGCCAGACAACGCAGAGCAGAGCGAACAGAAGTGCGTGCATGCCGCCCGATGCGTGTGAAAAACGGTCGAAATGTTCGCGCGCGACCGTACCGTATTCTACGATGAACAGGCGGAAATCGTGGAGCGAAGCGTCGGCCGCGGGTGTGATCAGGTTGTAGGGATGGAAGGGCCAGGTGAAGTACGCCAGAGAAACAATGTAGACAATGAGAGCGGTGGGAATACCGAAGACGATTCCGCGCCAGAGACGGTCGCGTTTGAGCAACACATAGGCAAATGCCAGCAACACTTCGACGAAGCACTCGATTCGGATACCTGCCGTTGTTCCCTGAAACTCGCGCCCGGGATTGAAAAAATGTACGAAACGGTCGAGGTATTCACCGCGAAACACCGGGGCGAAGCCGATGTGTGCCTTGTCGGCGACCGCGCCCACCGCTCCGAGGGCCAGATCGGCGACCGGCGGGATCAGCACCAGACTCCACATGACGAGCATGATTCGGGTGACTCGGGCGAGCGCTACACCGGAACCGAGGCTGAGCAGGATCGCCAGGGTCAGCAGCGGATTGATGAACGCGAGGGGGTAGTGAAGGAAGAAGTCGACGGGGTGCACGAGGGGAAGAGCGCCGGAAAAGCCCTCGATGAGGTCGCGCACGAGCACGATTCCGACGAAGAGGGCACACCACGCACCGACACTGATCGGGAGTTGCTCCAGCTCTTCCGATGCCCAACGGGCCAACTTGAGAATCGATTTCATCTCTCAACCGGTTCCTGCTCGCCGTCCTGGTTGCGCGCCGACACCGCCGGCACTACTGCTCCAGGAATCTGCCTCCGACGTATCGAAGCTGCTCCAGTCCGAACTTCGCGTCCTCGGCGCCCTCACCGGTCGTCTTCTCGAATGCATCGCAGGCGCGCTGGAAGAGATCTCTACCGGCCTCGTCTCCGGCACTCGCCCGAGCGATGCCGAGGTAACCGCTGTTCAGGTTGACCATGAAGTTGCCTTCCGGCTCCACCTCCGGCGGAGCGCCCTCCGATTTCGCGAGCGAGGCCGCCCTCTCCACGGCCGCCTCCATACTCGTCACCGCTTCGTCGGCTCTCCCGAGCGAGAGCAGGTGCATGCCGCGAGCCCAGTGCGCGCTCGCAAAGGGGTAGTCCCCTTTTCCGAGCTCCTCCCGCCAACGCAGACAGTCTTCGGCCGCCCGTAGACCCGCCTCGAAATGCCTCGGCTCATGCGGCAGAGGATCACCGGGCCAGCACTCCGCCAGGTCCGCTGAGAGGTTGTAGGAAAGCACATTCGCGAAATCGGTGATCTGGGACCCGCGCTCGGCGTCGTCCCCATCGGCGGCGGCTTCGAGCGTCACGGCGATTCCGGCCTGTACCACTTCGGCGATCGCGTCGAGGTTCTTCCCCTGGCAGTCGCGCCCTCCAAACGCCCTCTGCGCGAAACCGTAGAGGTTCAACCGCTGCCCCAGCGTATCCATGCCGTTTATGAACTCGATCACCGCGCCGGCACCGAACCCCTCCATGCGCGTGCGCAGCTCGTTCCAGTGGACCTCGGGGAACTCCTGGCTCGGATCTTTTTCTGTGCTCATGTCCTGGCTCCTCTCGGAGGATGAGGATTGAGCCCGCGTTGTTCACCGAAACGCGTAGCGAGCCGGCGCAGATCCGTACGTGGCAGGTGCTTCGTGCCCTTGCCGCGCGGAGGCGTGGTAGCACCCACGTCGCACAAGCGGCGAGGGTGGGAAGTGCCGGCCACGTGCGGATATGCGTCGGCGTAGTAGCGTTTCGGTGAATAATTCGGGTTGAGATGATCGGGAGGACGAACGCGCCATGGTAACGGACTTAGGGTTCGCGCCAGAATAGCATTCTATTCTTGCGCGAACCCTTAGGGCGCGTTATCTCCCGAACACTCGAAACCCCGCCCAGAAGTAGGGATGCGAGCCGGGTGCCGCTCGATCGAGGCGAGGATTGCGGCGCTCTGCTTCCAGATGCTCCCGTCGTGCGGTGGCGAGGGCGCGGGTGGCATCGCATCCCTCAGTCGCGAGGGCACGATAGAAACGATCGATCAGGTGGACGGTCACGCGATCTTCGACCGACCAAATCGATGCCACGACGATTCGCGCGCCGGCCTGTATGAAGGCGCGGCTCAGGCCGAGAAGTCCCTCGGCACCCGAGAGGCGACCGGCGGCGACATGGCACGCGGAGATCACGACCAGAGGGCCGCGCGTCAAGCCGATCTCCGCGATTTCGTACGACTGTAGCCATGCGTCTTCCGCACTGCCTTCGCCTGCCGAAAGCACGACTCCCGCGTACGAGGGATCGTCCCCGTCGACCAGTCCGTGACAACCCAGGTGGATGATGTCGGCCTCGGGCGCATGGCACCGGTAGACCGATTCGCGGGCCTGCTCCCGAAGGAAGACGCGGCTCTGGGGGAAGCTCTTCTGTATATGGCGCAGCTCGTCGGCTGTTCCCGGCAGCCTTGGAAGACGCACCATCGAATCCTCCGATCCGGTGCCGGCGAACTGCTCGTACAGCGGGTCTCCCAATGCCAGCACGGCAGGAGTTCTACGCTCCTCTTTCGGCGCCGATCCCAGAGCGGGATCCAGCAGCGTGGCCGAAGGACCGTAGGCGATCTCGAATCGGTCGGCCGCGTACTCCGGCGCCGCGAAGCGGTCGATCCCAGCGCCCTCGCTCCAGTTCTCCTCGCCCGGCATACGAAGCACGAGCATTTCGAAAGGGAGCCTATGGAGAGGGCCCGAGGGGACGATCAGAAGTCGACGCACGGCTCGGAGATGTGGGAGCGCGGGGTCGAGTACCCACCGGCCGAGGCGGCGCAGGTCGCGGGGAAGGAGACGCAGAAGCCGAGGCGGATCGTTGCCCATCGGATCTATCGTCTTTTGAAGTAGCTCCCGCAATTCGTCGATGCCACAATCGAGTGTTATCGTATGCATCTCTCGCCTCAACACGATCCAGAGATGGACCGCGTCGCCGGCCACGAAGTACTCCAGCAGGGCCACGTCCTCCGCGGCAACGACGCGTTCCTGCACTCGCGGCAGATCGAGCGGCTTCACCAAGCCTTCTTCGACCGCATATCCGGGATCGGAATGCGCCAAATCATCGAGAAGGCGGCCGTGTTCGCGACGCACCCTCTCCAGCTCCGCCTCCAGGTAGACGACCATGCCCGCGCGAGGAGATGGAGACGATCTCTCCTCGATCAACGCATCTTGCAGTGTGCGCAGATGGAGCTCCAGCCCGGTTCGTTTCTCGGCAACCGAGATTGGAACGGCTTCGATCCTCTGTTTGTTGCGCACCAACTCGAGGAGCGATCGCGCCTTTGCCCGCTCCGCCATCTCGAACGCTGCTCTAGGGTCGCCGGCGTGCCCAAATAGAAAGGTGACGGCATCCCGAAAGAGCGGCAAGGATCGGTCCAAAACGCGAGAACGGCGCGCATCGGCACCGATATCCCGCAACCAATCCTCGACTCCGTCCACGGCTCGGCGGTACTGCCTCTCCGCCTCGTCCAGATCGCCGATCTCTTGCGACGCTCGAGCATAAATATGTTGCGAATCGACGAGTGCCACGGCGTCGCCGACCTGCTCCAGACACGCGCAGGCGCGGCGCGCCATCACGGCCGCGCGCCGAGATCGCCCCAGCGCCAACTCGAGTGACGACCAGTCTCCGAGAACCGTACCCTCCCCTCTCGGATTGCCGATCTTCCTATAGATCCCAAGCGCCCGGCGAAAGAGCGCTCTGGCACGTCTGGTATCTCCGAGCCCCTGCCTCAGTTTCGCCAGAGATGTCAGCGAGCGTGCCTCTCCCACGGCATTGCCCACGCTACGATGGATATCGTGCGCTTGTTCGAGCAGCTCGAGCGCAAGTCCGTTCTTGCCTTCGTCACGCAACAGATCCGCAAGCTCGTGCAGAGTCTTGGCTTCACTGGTTCGATCGCCCACCTCCCTGAAGATCGCGAGCGCATCTTCGAATAGGGAACTTGCGCGCTCGGGAGCACCGGTCTGGTGGTGTAGCTTCGCCAGGTTCTGGAGCGTGACCCCTTCGAATCTGCGATGCCCCACTTCTCGTTGAATCGCCAGGGCCGAATCGAAGAGCTCTCGCGCCCGCGAAAAGCGTCCGGCGTGATGCAGATTCACGGCCAGGTTCAGCAGAGTCGTTCCCTCGGTCCACCTGTCGCCGATCTCGCGACATATTTCGACGGCATCTTCGAGAAGCTCCCTAGTTCGCGTCGAGTCGCCCATCCTCTGATTCATGATGGCCAGATTGCACAAGGCGGTGGCTTCGCTTCGCCGATTAAAGACTTCGCGGTGAATGGCGAGTGCCCTCTCCAGCTTCTCTCGGGTACCTTTCGGATCGCCTTGCTCGTCCGTGAAGGTCGCCAACCCGCCGAGGGTCATCCCCTCCATGCGACGGTCTCCGATCTCGCGATGAAGGGCGAGCGCGACCGAGAAAAGCTCGATCGCGTCTGGGTAGTTCCCCGCGATGCCGCTCAGGTGGGCCAGGAGCTGGGCGGCGTGACCGACCGTTCGTCTGTCCCTGACGGTCGAGGCTTCAACAATCGCCCGGCGAACGAAGCGCATTGCGTAGACCGGGCCGCGCGTCGACATCACCCGTTGGCCGAATGCGAGGTATGCCCGCGCTCGCTCCCTTCCGCGGTGGGCACGGCGCACGACCGAGGCACGGATCTCCTCGAGATCACCCGGAAGGCCCTGCAACAGCCCGATATATGCGAACAACAAGCGGGCGTTGTGCGCAATGAAGGGCTTGGGTTTGCAACGAAGAACCCACTCGACCAGCTCAAGAGGACGCTCGCTGTGCTGCCGCGCGAGTGGATCGGCGAGCGCCAACGCGGCGACCAGCTCGGCGGTGGGAGGGTCCGCTCCTCCGAATGAGGGAAGGGCACGAGCCAGCAGCTCCGATCGCCAGTCCGAGGCTCGAGCGATCGAGCGCGCGAGATGGGCGAAGAGGAGCTCTTCGATCCGCTGCAATGCTTCCCAGTGCATCATCGCGTCGTACAGCTCCGCCCCCTCGGCCGGCGAATCGTTCTCCGGAAACGACAGATCGGGATCGGAATCGATCACCGCACGAATCGGCTCGGGCACGCCGGGCCAGCACCCGCCGATCCCTCTCGCTAGCTGTTGCACACTCTCCGCTGCCAGGAGGGAGGCCTCGGCGACTTCGGCGTAGAAAGCGGGCTCTGCTTCGGTCCATTCTCGCCCCACACGGTCCGCCAGCGTTCCCGCGGCGTCGTGTTCCAGCAGCTGCTCGAATCGCATGGTCAACGATACCCCATCTCCGTCTCGTTCCCCCGCGCCGCGACGCCGCAGCCGAGGAGGGTCGCTACATCCCTCATCATTCCGGTCGATGGTCCAGGGGTCAGCTGCCATGACTATCCGTTATAGTGGTGGGTTCAGTCCCATAGCTGGAGAAACCCTTTGTCGATGTTCAGCACACGCCTGACCCTGGCGATCTCGATCCTCACGGCGGCCACCTCCGCACCCGCCGCCGTGCTCAATGTCCCCTCGCCCTATAACACCATTCAGGCAGCCATCGACGCCGCCGCGATCGTCGGCGACACCGTGGTGGTCGACAGCGTGGCCTCACCCTATATGGGTCCGGGCAACGTGAATCTGTCGTTTCGCGGCAAGGAGGTGGTGGTTCAGAGCATCGAGCCTCTGAATCCGGTCGTGCGCAATGCGACGGTGATCGATGCCGCGGATACCACCCGGATCGCCGCCATCGACGAGGGGGAGGGGCCGGGAGCGAAAATGCGAGGTCTCTCGCTAAGACGGGGTGGAGGCCCGGGACAAACAGGAGGGGCCCCATTCGGAGGCGCGGTGGTCTGCGTCGGCACCGCGCCGGTTCTCGAGAATTGCCGGATTGGGGCAAGCAACACCCAAGACGGTGGAGCGGTCGCCAGCCGGGGTGGCGCGGCCCCCACCCTCGTCGACTGTCTTCTGACGGGAAACTCGGCGACGGCGGAAGCCTCCGGAACCGGTAGAGGAGGGGCGGTCCACGTCTCTCAATCGTCCTCGCTGACTCTACGCAATTGCACCCTCGCGGGGAACTCGGCCGAGCTGAGCGGGGGAGCGGCATACGGCGACAGCGCGAGCTCGCTGGTCATCTCAAGATCGCGAATCCTCGGAAACCATGCCGACAAGGACGGCGGCGGCATCATCGGCATCGATCTGACGAAGCTCCGAGTCACGAGAACGGAGATCAAGAACAATGTCGCGGATCGATTCGGGGGAGGCGTTCGGGTGCATTCCACGCCGAACACCATCATCACCGCGTGCGACATCTTCAGCAACGAAGCGGGTAATACCGGCGGCGGAATCAACTTCTTCAACACCCCCGGAACGGTGCGGTTCTCGACCGTTGTCAACAACGAAGCGGAAAAAGGGGGCGGTGGGATCCACCTCGGCCTTTCCGACGCCACTATCCTCCGTTGCGAAGTCGAGCGAAACGACGTCACGTCGGATCTCGTCGCGAATGGTGGCGGGATCCAGTGCTCCGGCGGAAACCCCGTGGTGATCGCAACACGAATCGCGCACAACACCGCCCAATCGGGCGGTGGCATCGCGGCCTTGGCCTCCTCGTCGCCCACCCTGGTGAGCTGCATCATCGACTCGAACTCGGTCGCTTTTCTCGACGAGTCCGCGGGTGCCGGCGGCGGCATACTTGCCGAGAATTCTTCCCCGACCATTCAACACTGCACGATCGTCGAGAACCAGGCGCAATTCGCCGGCGGCGCTCTCTACGTCGATGGAACGTTGTCGGTCGCGACGATCAACAACAGCATCCTCTACAGCAACACCGGCAACGAGATCGATGTAGCGGCCGGAGTAGCGCTCGCCGACTACAGCGACATCGAGGGCGGATTCCCAGGCACCGGAAATATCGATATCGTTCCGGTTTGGCAAAGCCCGGCCCTGCCCGATTACGAGTACGTTCCGGACGTACTCTCGCCTACCATCGACTCGGCCGACCCGACCGATCCCGAAGACGCCATCAACTGGTGCGGCCTGGCCAATCTCGGAATCGACTTCTGGTGCACCCCTTCCGATACCAACACCTGCCTGCCCGACATGGGGGCATACGGTGGTCAAGACGGTGACTGGTGGATGGTCGGCACTCCCGCCTTCCACCTTCCCCCCTGCGGCACCGCGGCCGCTCCCGAGGTCGGCACCGAATCGGCGGCAAGAAAAGAACCGCTCCCGGCTATCTCCTTCAACAACCCGAACTAGAAACCGCGGTCCGCATGGAAGTGGCCGAGAGGCTTGAGAAAACCGACTGGGCTCGGGTCGGCGTGCAGCTCGTGGGCTACGCCGCCTACCTCGCCAGAAGTTATCGCTGGGGAGCGAGTCCGACCGACACGATCGCTCTCGGTATGGCTGCCGAAGACGTAGCATCTCTCGCGATCCGCAAAGTTTGGACGGGAGAGCGATGCTGGGCTCCGGAACGACAGCCGGACCTGCTCCTCTTTTTGAAAGGGGTCGTAAGAAGTGAGATGGGCCACCTCTACCGGCGCTCAGCGGCTCAACACGAGATCCGGCCTCCAACCGGGCCAGATGGCGCCGAGTCGGAGGAGAGGCTGGCGATCCGCTCTGCGGACACGACGGAATCCGCCGACCCCGAGGTCGAGCTCATTCGAAACGAAGAGCGAGCCCACGAGACACGACGGATTCAAGAGCTGCGCGACGCTGTGCACGACAAGCCGGAGCTCGCGATGATCATCGACGCAATCGGCCGAGGTTGTGGTGAACGGCCCCGCCATCTGGCGGCCGAGCTGAGCGTGAGCGTATCGGAGATCAACAACCGCCTGAAACGCCTGAGAAGGGTCGCGCTGCGAGTCGGAACGGGAGTGAGCGCATCATGAGCGAGAACCGATCCTCGATGAACGACCTCGAGCTGGCGAAACGACTCGGACGCGCTTTTGCCGAGACTGAACCGGATGAGGAGCTCGATGCCGCGGCGGAGCTGCGATCGGTGGGACTCGATCCGGACGAGGTCGCGGAGCGGATGAAAAGGGTGGCCATCCGGGCGAAGAGGAGCGCCCGCAACGCCGAGATCCGCGCCCGCCTCCAGGGTTGGATCGACGATCTGATCGACGGAATCGGGGACCGGCTCATGCCCGTCCCAGCCGCCGCGGTGTTGCGCGGTGGGGCATCGGGGCAGGCGCAACAGGCCGATTCGCGCCTCGAAGAAGCCGTCGCGCTCCTCGGAAACGGCGTCTACGATGAGGCGAAGGAGAGGCTCGACGCTCTGATCGCCGAGCACGGCGAACAGGAGCTCTACCTCTGGCTCTTGGCCCATGCCGAGTTGGGACGCGACGAAAACGAGCGGGCTCGCGAGCTGCTGGGCGCGATCAGGGGCGATCTCGAGCCGCGCGCCCGCAAGCTCCTCACGGAGCTTGACTAGCCCGAGAGTAGAACGCTGTGTCATGATGTTCTCGATCATGCCGATCGAGAATGTCCCGAATGAAGCGCCCAAAAAGAGGAGCGAGATCGACGCCCTCGAGCAACGCTTTCGTCTTCTCTTCGACAGCTCTCCCGACGCGATCTTCGTCGAAGACACCGATGGCTACGTTCTCGATGTCAACACCGAAGCGTGCCGGCTCCATGGCATGACGCGGGATCAGCTCGTGGGCAAGCATGTGCTCGATCTGGTGCCGCCAGAGGCCCGCGACGAGGTCTCCCGTGAATTTCCCCGACTCGCGAAGGGTGAGCTGGACGGAGTCGAGGGATTCAGTTTCGCGGCGGACCGGGGGCCGATCCCCGTCGAGCTCAGAACCCGCCCGATCGAATACGCCGGCAAGGCCGCGATCCTGCTGCACGTGCGCGATATCTCCAAGAGAAGGCAGGCTGAAGAGGCGCTGCACCGGAGCGAAGAGCAGCTCCGACATGCCCAGCGGCTCGAAGCCGTGGGCACGCTCGCGAGCGGGTTGGCTCACGATTTCAACAACTTGATGACCGTCATCTCTTGCTACAGCGATCTTCTGCTGCACGGGCTCGAAGAGAACACGCGCCTCCACCAAGATACGCAAGAGATCCGAAAGGCCAGCAACAGCGCGGCCGATCTCACCCGCCAGCTCCTGATGTTCAGTCGCAAACAGATCGTAAGTCCCGTCTTGCTCGATCTGAACTCCCTTCTGGCCGAGATGGAGAGCCTCCTGCTCCGCCTCATCGGCGAAGACATCGAGGTCGTTCACAACCACGATCCGGACCTGCGATCGGTGCGGGTCGACCGAGGCCAGATCGAACAGGTCGTAATGAACTTGGCGATCAACGCGAGAGACGCAATGCCTCGAGGCGGTCGCCTTACGATCATAACCAGCAACGTAGTTCTGACCGAGGCGGAATGCCGCCTCGATCCCGACGCCCAGCCCGGCAATTTCGTCTGCCTTTCGACCGAGGACACCGGAGTGGGCATGGACGAAGAGACACTCGATCGAGTCCTCGAGCCCTATTTCACCACGAAGGAGTTGGGGAAAGGGACCGGCCTCGGGCTCTCGGTCGTCTATGGAATCGTAAAGAAGCATGAGGGCTCGATATCGATCTCCAGCACACCGGGAAGGGGCTCGTTATTCCGCGTCTACCTTCCGAGCGTCGAATCCGCGCCTCGGCAACCGTCGAAGGAGCAGTTGAACTTGGAGAAGCCCCGTGGCAAAGGCGAGCGGATCTTGCTCGTCGAAGATCACTCCGAGATCCGCGAGATAAGCGAGCGCATTTTGACCGAGAACAACTACCATGTCGAATCGGCGGCGAATGCGGCCGATGCGGTCGAGCTCTTCGAAAAAGAAGCCGATGCCTTCGATCTTCTATTTAGCGACATGATTCTAGCCGATACGACCGGTCTCGATCTGGCGGAGCGACTCCGCGCGATCAATCCGGAGCTCTACGTGCTCCTGACCAGCGGCTACATGGACGACAAGCTTCAGCTACGCCTTATCGAGGAGAAAGGGTACCCCTTCCTCTCGAAACCGTACGCGAATATGGAGCTGCTTCGGACGATTCGGCGAGAGCTCGACAAAAGGGCCGATTAGCGCGTCCTCAACCTTCGATCTGCCGCACGGCCCGCTCGATCCTAGCTAGACATCGATCTTTGCCCAGGATCTCCATCGTCTCAAAAAGCCCGAACCCCACCGCCTTTCCCGTCAGGGCCACGCGAAGCGCATGAACGATCTGCCCGATCTTGATCTCCTCGTCTTCGGTGAACCGATGGATCAGCGCTTCGAGCGCCGCGACGCCGAAGCCCTCCAGCGTTTCCAACCGCTCCGCCAGTCCACCCAGCAGATCGATCATCCCATTCGGCTTGCGCAAGCGCTTGCGAAACGCCTTCTCATCGTAGGCCAAGGCATCGTCAGCGACGAAGAAATCGTCGTAGTCCAGAATATCCCCCGCTATCTTGATGCGATCGCCGGCTGCTTCGACGATGCGCGCCAGGAACGAAAGCAAGGCATCATCGCCCAAGTCACTCGCCAATCCCGCGGATCGCACATAGGGCAGCACCAATTTCGCCATGGCCTCCGCGGACAGCTCCTTCATGTAGCGTTCCTGAAACGCCATCAACTTCATCGGATCGAAACTGGCCGGAGCCTTGTTGACTCTCTCCAATGAGAACAGTGTCACCATATCGTCTCTGCCTAGATACTCGGTACGGTCGTCCAAAGACCAACCAAGAAGCAACAGATAGTTGATGATCGCGTCGGGAAGAAACCCGATCCGCTCATAGAATTCGACGAGCACCGGATTGAATGTATCGTCGCTCGTCTTGAGCCCGATCCTGGCCGCGACGCGGGCTCCGTGACCGTTGAGCGTCGAGAAATCCCGGTTCTTGAGATACTTCACGAGCTTCCGCTTGCTCAGCTTATTCTTGCTTCCCGGCTCCGCGACATAAGGCAGATGAGCATACTCCGGAAGCTCATAGCCGAGGCTCCTCGCGATGAAGATCTGCCGCGGCGTATTCGAGAGATGCTCCTCGGCTCGTATCACATGGCTGATCTTCATATCGTGGTCGTCCACCACATTCGCGAGGTGGTAGAGACAGGTTCCATCGGAGCGCTGAATCACATGGTCCATCTCTTGCGCCCACGAGAAAGCGAGCTCGCCGCGAACGAGGTCGTTGAGCTCACAAACACCATCTCTGGGCATCTTGAGCCGAACCACGTTGCTGCGCTCTTGGGCCTCGTATTGGGCGCACTCCTCCTCGGTCTCGGCCATCCAGGCGCGCGAGTAGATAAAGTGGCGCTTCTCCGCCCGGGCGGCATCTCTTTCGGCCCCGATCTCCTCCGGCCTGGCGTAGTCGCGATACGCCGCTCCGCTCTCGAGCAGCCTCCCCACGGCGGACCGGTAACGGTCGAGCCGTTCCGATTGGCGGTAAGGTCCGTACTCACCGCCGACCTCCTCCCCTTCGTCCCAGTCGATGCCGAGCCACCGGAAACCGTCGAGAATCGGCCTGAGCGCCTCGGCAACGTTCCTCTCCTGATCGGTATCGTCGATGCGCAGAACGAAACGCCCTCCGTGATGTCGAGCAAAGAGCCAGTTGAAGAGAGCGGTGCGAACACCGCCGATGTGGAGAAAGCCGGTGGGGCTCGGAGCAAATCGTGTGCGGATCATGATCGGGTCGATCGGTTGGGGTGGGAAGAAGACCGAAGAGCGCCGGAGTCTACCGCACGAGGAGCCCCGGGGAAGTTCAAGGGCGCGGCCGGCGGGTCGATCCAGCACACATGCCCACGCACGTCCTCACCGAACCCCCTGAGGGTTCGCGCAAGAATAGCCTGTCATCTTGGCGCCCAGATGTGCGGCAGATCTGGGCGATCGCCGACCTTCGAAACCGCAGGAATAGCAGGGCTATTTCGAGGATGTCGGAGGTCGGCGATCGGCCGGAGATGTGGTGCAGATGGGCGCCAAGATGACAAGTTATTCTTGCGCGAGCCCTGAGCTCGACTGGAACCGCTACTACGACGTCGAAGCCCGCACGCGCCGCTTTCTCCCGGAGCTCGATCCGGCCGAAGCGGAGCGCTGCGCCTTCGCCGAATCGCTGCTGCCGGCCGGTCCGCTCGGCCGCGTGCTCGAGCTGGGTTCGGGCGACGGACACCTGGCGAGCCGTCTCGCTCGACGCCCCGGCACCCGGGTCGTCTGCCTCGATCTCGTTCCCGACCGTGCCGCGCGCTCCAGCCGCCTCTCCGGCGCCCCCGCCCTCTCCGCCTTCGCCTCGCATCTTCCCTTCCGCTCCGGCAGCTTCGATCTCATCACCCTCGTCGAAGTCCTCGAGCACCTGCCCGACATCGCCACGGTCCTCCGAGGGATCCGGCGAATCGGCCGCGGCGGCGAGCTGATCGTGACGGTCCCCTTCGAGCAGAAAATCCCGCAAGTGATCTGTCCACACTGTCTCGGTAACTTCCCGATCGACGGCCACCTGCACTCCTTCTCCGAGGCGACCCTCCGCGACCTTCTATCCACGCACGGACTCCCACCGCGCCGCATGGCCATCCACCGCCCCGAGCCCCCACGCCGCTGGGAGTCCCTCCTCCCCTTCCGCGCCCTCGGATCCCGCGGCCGCGCCACCCTCAAATCGAGCCTACGCCGAGCGGGAATCCTCGACCTGCCCCCCGGTCGCTATCTCGGTGCGGCGGCCCCGCTGCCGTCACACTAGACCTACCATGCGGCCATCGACCGCCGCATCTACCGGGCCCTCTCAGCCCCCCTCGTTCTCGTCGCGGCGCTCGAGACAAGCGCGAACGCCGCGCCGCTCCACGGAATCACTTTCAGTCGCTGGGGCTGGGGCGCCGAGTGGGCTGCCCCCGGCATGGCCACGGCGATCGACGAGATCAAATCGCTCGGCGGCGACGCGATCGCATTCCATCCCTACGGCCGGATCCGCATCGATCGGTCTTCCACGCCAGACGCAACCGCCTCTCCATCTTTGACGCGAACCCAGTCTCGCATTCTTGCCAGGGTCCCTTTCTCCCAGTCCCCCCCCAACCGGACGGCCAGGAATCGAGAGAAGAGCCCGTCCACGATCGCGCTCACCAGGAGCAGCCATTCGCTTCGTTCGATCACCTTCTCGACCGTCGTCGGCCCCGCCGAATTCGGAATCCGCAACCCCCGCACATCGAGATCGTCGGAATCGAGGGTGAGCAGCAGATCGGCCTCGTCGGTCTCGATCCGGATCTTCATCCGCGCCACCTTCTTCCCCACGGCGAGCGCCGCGCCCGCCTCGGCGCAAAGAGCGGGATTCCCCTTGCGCAGCACATTTTCCCGCGCGTCGGAGTGCTCGGCCGAGAGTACGATCTGATCGTCCACGATCACCGTCACCTCTCCGACATCCTCGACCTCGAAGCGTCCATCGCCCTCTTCCGAGGCGAACCAGAGCCAGGTGAGAAAGTCGGCCCCGACAAAGCTCTTGGCTGTCTTGACCTTGAGCAGATCCATCACTCTTCCCCTCCCTCGAAGGCCGCCGCGATTCGGGCCTCTTCCGCCGCCCGAATCCGCCTCGCCATATCGGGCACCAGGATCGCCTGATCGATCGCATCGAGGCTCGCTCCGCTGCCCGCCGTCACACCGAGATGGCCGGCCAGTGCGTAGGGAAAGAGCGGCGTCGCCTGCACTTCGAAGGTGCGCTCGAAGAGATCTCGAATCTCCGCCACCAGATTGGTCGAGGTCGATCCCACGACAAGCAGCCCGTTCCGCTTGGCCCAGATCAGCTCATGAACGGCGATGCGTGGCGTCGTCTCGGCCAGCAACGCCAGCATCACGTTCTCCTTGATTTCGCGAAGGCGTCCCCGCGGCACGACCTCGAGCCCCTCCTCATCGAGGATTCGCGCCTCCTCGCTGCGCATCCGCCCCTGCAGGCGCAGTGGCTGAACGGTCCTCTTCTCGACCCGGTAGGCGAGCCCGATATGGTTGTCGAAGATGCAATTCGCCTCGGTGAAATCGGTTTCGAGCGGGTTGTCGAGAACCGCCCAGCCGGCGGAGGGACGGTCCTCGTCTTCCGGGGTGAGCTCACGAAACGCGTGCCTTTGAATCCGCTTCGACAACGAGCCCTCGAGCCCGTCGGGAAGCTGGGTGGGAACGGAGAAACGGCGGAACGACGCGCCGCCACGAAGCAGGGCCAAGAGGAACCTCCAGAGCAGGTCGAGATGTGGGATTCGAGAGAAGCGAGATGATAACCACTCGCCGATCTCTCTGTGATAGCTTCCGCGCTCCCCTTTCACGAGGACCGGAACCGCCATGATCATGACGCACCCGCGGCACAGAGCCGGGCAACTCCATGACGCAGCCATGACGCGTCATGACGCAGGTGCTGAATGGCCCCCTGATGGCGTAGCGACGGCCGCCTGCCGGCGTGTTCTGGGGCACGGAGAGAACTTCCCGGTGCTCTCCTTCTTGGTGCCTCGACGACTCGCGTCACACGTGGTCGTCCTCTATGCCTACTGCAGATCGGTGGACGACCTGGGGGACGAGGCGGAGGGGGACAGGAGCGCCGCGCTCGAGCGCCGGCGGAACGAGCTGGTCGGCGCGTGGTCGGGGTTGCCGGCCACCGACCCGATCTTGCGCGCCACGGCCGCATCCGCGTCGGTGCTGGCGCTGCCGCTGCGACCCTATCTCGATCTGATCGACGCGAATCGGCTCGATCAGGCGCGGGTTCGCTTCAGCGATTTCGACGCGCTTCAGGCCTACTGCCGAAAGAGCGCCGACCCCGTGGGGCGTCTCTACCTCGCCCTGCACGGGATTCGCGATGAGGCGCTCGATCGACTCTCCGACCGGATCTGCACCGGACTGCAGCTCGTCAACTTCCTTCAGGATGTGGCCGAGGACTGGAGCAAGCGCGACCGCATCTACTTGACGGCCGAAGCGATGAACCGTTTCGGCGTGCGCGAAGGGGACCTGGATGAAGGCCCCTCGGGCCCACGCTGGCCCCAACTCCGCGCCCTGCTCGACTTCGAGCGCGCCCGCGCCCGCGGCTTCCTCGAAGAGGGGCTCGCATTGACCGACTCGCTGCGGGGTCGGCTCGCGGCATCGGTCTGGACATTCACCCAGGCGGGGCTCCTGACGCTCGACCTGCTCGAAGCGGTCGATGGCGATGTCTGGCGGAACCGCCCGGCTCCGAGCTCGATCGACAAGGCGCGGCTGCTGACCCGCGCGATCTGGTGGCTCGCGCGAAGAGGGGGATGACGCAATGACACCGGCGATCCGACGACACACGATCTCGACGGCCTACTCGGTCTGTGGGGGCCTGACCCGAAAAGCGGCGCGCAACTTCTACCTCGCCTTCCTCCTGCTGCCCGCCGAAATGCGGCGATCGATCTATGCGGCCTACGCCTTCAGCCGGCGGGTCGACGACATCGCCGACGGTGCCGCCGCGCCTCCGCGCAAACAGGTTCTGCTGGACCGTTGCCGTCAAGACGTGCACAGGGCGGCGAAGGGGAGCGCCCGCCGCTGGGATCCGGTCTCGGTCGCACTGGCCGACGCGATGGTCCGGCACCGCATTCCGGCGGAGTACCTGCTCGGTCTGATCGACGGCATGGAGATGGACTTGCGCGTCAATCGCTACAGCCGCTTCGACGATCTTTTCCAATACTGCTACCGCGCCGCCTCGCTGGTCGGCCTGATCTGCATCGAGATCTTCGGCTACCGCGGGGCGGAAGAGGCGCGACGGCACGCGATCGATCTCGGCATCGCGATGCAGCTCACAAATATTCTGCGCGACGTGTCCGAAGACGCTTCCCGCGGTCGCATCTACCTGCCCTCGGAGGATCTCGCCCGCTTCGGCGTCAGCGAAGAGGAGCTGCGAGGCGGCCGCTCGTCGCCGGAGTTCCGCAGGCTGATGGCCTTCCAGGTGGGGCGAGCCCGCACCTACTTCCGGCGGGGCCGCGAGCTGCTCCCTCTGGTCGATCCGGCGGGGCGCCTCTGCGTCCAAACCCTCGGCGCCGTCTACATCCGCCTGCTCGATCTGATCGAGGCCCGCGAATACGACGTTCTCTCGTCGAGGGTCCGGATCTCCAGCCCCGCCAAACTTCGCCTCGCCCTCGGAGCGTGGCTGGGCGCGGCTCCGTCTTGGTAGCCGGTGCGCATGCGAACGGCTCGGCCCGTCGTCGTGGTGGGTGGAGGATTGGCGGGGATCGCGGCCGCTCTTACCCTCGGCCGGGCTGGGGTGCCGACACTGCTCCTCGATTCGAGGCAGGTGCTCGGTGGTCGCGTCCGCTCCTTCGGTGATCCGGAGCGCGACAATGGGCAACACGTCTTCTTGGGGTGCTGCGAACGGCTCATTCGCCTGCTCGACACCTTGGGACTCGGCGCGGAGACCACCTTGCAGGAAAGGGCGCGGGTGCCGGTCGTCGATATTCACGGGCGGATCGGGCTGCTTGGATCTCGGGGGCCACTGGACGCGGTCGGACCGCTGGCCGCCCTGGCCTCGTATCGGCATCTGAACGCTTGGGAGCGGGCATCGGCTCTCTGGGCGGCGGCGCGGCTCGACGGAGAGGCCCGCGCCGCCGAGACCGAGGGGCGCGGCGGTGCCTTTCGGACCGGCCTCTTCTCCGACTGGCTCCGAGAGCACCGCCAGGGCCCTCGCGCGCGGCGCTACTTTTGGGATCTCCTCACGACGCCGACGCTGAACGCAGCTCCGGAGCGGGTGTCGACAGCGGCGGCTGCCTTCGTGTTGCGGAAGGCCCTCTTCGGAGGACCGGATACCCTCCGCGTGGGATGGGCCCGATCGGCGCTGAGCGCCTGGATTCACGGCGCCGCGCTTCGCAGCTTGAGCTCACTCGGGCTCGAGGTGCGGCTGCGGCACAAGGTCCACCGGATCGTCTTCGGTGGCGAGCACGTGATCGGTGTCGAATGCCCACAGGGAACGATCGAGACCGGACGGATCGTTCTGGCGCTTCCCCCCCACCGCCTGCGCTCGATCCTGCCCGATCGATTGGCGAAGCGTCCGCCATTCTCGTCCGCGGGACGGATCGAATCGAGCGCGATCGTCGGAGTACATCTGCGCTTCGACCGCCCGATCGGCGCTCCCGAGATCCTCGCCACCCCCGACTCTCCGCTGGAGTGGATCTTCAACACGACCCGCATTCGCGGCGCCGAAGCGGAGACCGAAGCGGAGCAGGAGCTTTCGATCGTGCTCTCCGATGCCGGCCGGTGGCTTCCTCTCACGGCCGATAGGATCATCGCCTGCATGCGCGAAGCGCTCCCTCTCGTCCTGCCCGAGGCCGGCTCCGCCCGGCTCGTCGATGCGAAAGTCCACAGAGAGCCCCACGCGACGATCGTCCCCAGCCCCAGGACCGAAAAACTACGGCCGCCGCAAGCGACGGAGATCCCCGGACTAACGCTCGCGGGAGCCTGGACCGACACCGGGGGGTGGCCCTCGACCATGGAGGGGGCGGTTGTTTCGGGGGAGCGGGCGGCGCGAGCCATCATCCAGGATCCGCCACCTAATGCTTGCCCGAGCCGTGCGAATCTTGGTCTTAGTCGAGGAACCGCACCGATTTGAGCGCAGGCGTAGTGGAGCTACGTAGAGCATCAAATCGGTGCGAGTGACGAAGGACAGGGCCAAGAGGCGCATGGCGAAACGCGTCTTGGGTGGCGGATCCTGGTCATTGACAACGACTCGGCTCGGGGGCATCATGCAGGTAATGGGAGCATTTGAAATCGGATATCCGCGACCGGAAAGGAGGCATTCGATGAAAGTTCTGAGCGACCACGCGCACGACGCTGCCTCCTTTGCTGAAAGGTCCGAGTCGGCATAGCCCGACCGCGCTCTTCACGCATAAAGTCCCCAGCGCTCGCCCTCAGTACTGGTGACGCGCTCCGACCGGATCCGATTCAAATGTCCAATTCCCCTCTGCGGAAACTGGGGTACAACCCCTTCTTCGATTCATCCTTCCACAGACTCCACAACCCGAAGCTGATCCCGGCGCGAGTCGTCGTTCAGCACCGCGATCGTTATTGTGTCGCCGGAGCCGCGGGTGAGCTCGACGCAGCTCTCTCTGGGCGGCTGCGACACCTGACTCCGAATGCGTCGGATCTGCCGGCCGTCGGGGACTGGGTTGCCGTGCATCCCAGCTCCGGCGTCTCTCGCATCGAACACTGCCTCGATCGCTCTTCCTGCCTTGTGCGCCAGGCCGCCGGAATCAAGACCGAGGCGCAGGTATTGGCGGCCAACCTCGATCGTGTTTTTGTCGTTACATCGCTGAACGAGGAGTTCAATCCGCGCCGCCTGGAGCGCTACGCCGTCGCCATCGAGAGCAGCGGTGCGGAATGTGTCGTCGTGCTCAGCAAGGCCGACCTCTGCGCCGATCCGCAAGGCCTCGTCGCCCTGGTGATCGAGCGGCTCCCGCGGAACGAAGTGTGCATCGTGAGCTCGCATCAGAGTATCGGATTGGATGCCGTACGCGCGCTCGTCCCCTTCGGGGTGAGCGTCGCCTTCGTTGGCTCCTCCGGGGTGGGCAAGTCGACGATCATCAACGCTCTTCTCGGAGAGGAGCGACAGTTGGTGCGCAAGATCCGGGCTGATGATGCTCGGGGGCGCCACACGACGACGCGGCGTGAGCTGATCCTGCTGCCGGAAGGTGGAGCCGTGATCGACACGCCCGGCATGCGAGAGCTTCAGCTGTGGGTCTCCGGCGAGGAGACCACCGTGGAGATGGATGACATCGACGCACTCGCGGAACAGTGTCGCTACCGAAACTGCCGCCACGAGCACGAGCCCGGTTGCGCCGTTCTGGCGGCGATCGACAATGGAGAGCTCGACGCCGACTCCTACAACAATCGCCGCAAGCTGGAAAGGGAGATCAAACGCCAGGCGACCAAGCAGGATGCCCTCGCCACACGCGCACGGCGAAAACTCTGGGCGCGGAGGACGCGCGCGGCTCGAGCACGGTCGCGGCGACGGCAGTGATCTGGAACCGCCGGCCCTTGCGGGCGTACGCAAGAAGATTTCGGAGGTGACATGAATCGATCTCGCATTGCACTTTCGCTCGGCATCCTGATCTCCGCTCTATCGAAGGCGGGCGCCCAAGGCGATGGTACGACCGACTTCGCCCATCGGCTCTCGGACGCCGCGCTGGAGCGCACGAACCATCGAGTGGTCTACGAGGGCAGCTATCGCAGGATCGGCTATCCGAATGGTGACGTACCCGCTGGCGTCGGGGTCTGCACCGACCTTGTGATCCGGGCCTACCGAGCGCTCGGAATCGACCTGCAGAGAGAGGTGCACGAAGAGATGCGGGCGCATTTCGACGCCTTCCCGAAGCGCTGGAATCTGGATCGGCCGGACCCGAACATCGATCACCGGCGGGTGCCGAATCTGCGGGTCTTCTTCGAGCGACGCGGCTCCACGCTCGAGGTAACGGACAGACCGGGGGACTACGAGACGGGCGATCTGGTCACCTGGACCGTCGGGGGCAAGCTGCCGCATATCGGGATCATCGTCGGCCGCCGCTCAGAGGACGGCACGCGTCCGCTCGTGGTCCACAACATCGGCGCGGGGCCGGTGGCCGAAGACATGCTCTTCGAATACCCGATCACGGGGCATTATCGGTATGAGGGTGGGGGCCGGGATTGACGCACACACTTCCCCAATCTAGTGTCGCCCCAAACATCCCCATCCACCCTTCCCCACGACGAGGACGCCCCGTGGCGACCAACAAGATCATAGGACTCGGCCTCACTTTCGACGACGTGCTGCTCCAGCCGGCGCGCTCGGCGGTTCTGCCGGGCGAAGTGGCGACCGCGACGCGCTTTTCGCGCTCGATCCGCCTGAATGTGCCGCTCTGCAGCTCCGCCATGGATACCGTGACCGAGTCAAGGATGGCGATCGCGCTGGCCCGCGCGGGGGGGATCGGCATCGTTCACAAGAACCTCGGAGTCGAAGAGCAGGCGCAGGCGATCGACCGCGTGAAGCGCTCCGAGAGCGGCATGATCGTCGATCCGGTGACCCTTCCCCCCGACGAATCGCTGAGGAGAGCGGTCGACGTGATGAGCAGGTTCCATATTTCCGGTGTGCCGATCACCAAGGACGGCGAGCTCGTCGGCATTCTGACCAACCGCGATCTGCGCTTCGAGACCGATCTCGATCGCCCGATCTCAGCCGTGATGACCTCGGATAATCTGATCACGGTGCCTGTCGGCACGACACTTGACGAGGCGCGTGCGCTTCTCCACCGAAACAAGATCGAGAAGTTGTTGGTGGTTGGCGATGGGCGACGCCTCGAAGGATTGATCACGGTCAAGGATATCGAAAAAAAGCGTCGCTACCCAAACGCCTGCAAGGACGAACTCGGCAGGCTCGTCGTCGGTGCGGCGATCGGGATCGGGGGGGATCTGAACGAGCGTGCGGCTACTCTGATCGAACACGGTGTGGATGCTCTCGTTCTCGATTCGGCCCATGGTCATTCCGCCGGCGTGATGAAGGCCGCGGAGCGGATCCGCGCCGACTACCCCGGGATTCAGCTCGTCGCGGGGAATGTCGCCACGGCGGAGGGAGCCCGAGATCTTGTCGCGCTCGGTGTGGACGCGCTGAAGGTGGGGATCGGTCCCGGATCGATCTGCACGACACGGGTGGTCGCCGGGGTCGGCGTGCCGCAGATCACCGCCATTCTCGATGCGGCCGCGGTTTGTCACGACGCCGACATCCCCTTGATCGCCGACGGTGGCATCAAATACTCAGGTGATGTGGCCAAGGCGATCGCGGCGGGTGCCGACTCGGTGATGATCGGGTCGCTCCTGGCCGGCTGCGAGGAGAGTCCGGGCGAGACGATTCTCTATCGCGGACGCACCTACAAGGAATACCGCGGGATGGGCTCGGTGGCGGCGATGAAGCGTGGTTCCAGCGATCGTTACTTCCAGGAGGGCGCGGCCAAGAAGCTGGTGCCCGAGGGGATCGAAGGGCGCGTTCCTTACAAGGGGCATGCGGCGGATACGCTTTTGCAGCTCTTGGGTGGGCTGCGCGCCTCGATGGGCTACACCGGTTGTCGCGACATCGCGACTTTCCAGCGCGAGACTCGCTTCATGCGCATGACATCCGCTGGGCTCGTGGAAAGCCATCCCCACGATGTCGCCATCACCCGAGAAGCTCCGAACTATTCGGACGATCGCTGAGACGATTTCATGACATCCTACGATCCCATGATCCACGATTCATCGCGCGGGCTGCTCGCCGAAGCCGAGAAGTGTCTGGTCGGTGGCGTCAATAGCCCCGTGCGCGCCTTCCGCTCAGTGGGCGGCTCTCCTCCGTTCATCGATCGCGGAGAAGGTTCGCGCGTCTTCGATGTCGACGGAAACGAGTATATCGATCTGGTGGGGTCTTGGGGACCTCTGATCCTCGGACACGCTCACCCCGCCGTGGTCGAGACGATCGTGAAAACGGCCGGTCGGGGAACAAGCTTCGGCGCTCCCTGCCGGCAAGAGCTGGAGCTGGCACGAATGGTAGTATCGCTCGTGCCTTCGGTGGAAAAGGTGCGTTTCGTCTGCAGCGGCACTGAGGCGACAATGAGCGCGCTGCGGTTGGCGCGGGCGGCGACGGGGCGCACGAAGATCGTCAAGATGGCCGGGCACTATCACGGCCACGGTGATTCTTTTCTTGTGTCGGCCGGATCGGGAGCGCTGACCCTCGGCACGCCCGACTCGCCCGGGGTGCCGCCGGGATTGGCGGCCGAGACGATAGTCGTGCCCTTCAACGATGCCGCCGCGGTGGAGCAGGTGTTGCGGGAGCACGAAATCGCCTGCGTGATTCTCGAACCGATCGCGGGCAATATGGGCGTCGTGCCGCCGGCTCCGGGATACTTGCAACGTTTGCGTGGTGCAACTCTGGCCGCCGGGGCTGTGTTGATATTCGACGAGGTGATGACAGGATTCCGCGTCGGCCCCGGGGGAGCCCAGGAGCGCTACGATGTCGTTCCCGATTTGACGACGATGGGAAAGGTTATCGGTGGAGGGCTGCCGGTGGGCGCGTATGGAGGACCGGCAGCGCTGATGGATCAGGTTGCTCCAAGCGGACCGGTCTACCAGGCGGGTACATTGGCGGGTAATCCGCTCGCCATGGCCGCTGGAGCGGTGACACTTTCCCTTCTGGCCGACGGGGAGATCTTCGAGCGCTTGGAGCTCCTCGGGTCTAGGCTGGAGGATGGGCTGAAGACCACCGCGAGTGCCGGCGCGGGGCTTCGTGTCCAGCGGGTCGGGTCGATGCTGACGCTCTTCTTCACCGAAGACGAGGTGAACAATCTAGAGTCGGCGACCGCGGCCGACCACGAGCGCTTCGGCCGCTACCATGCCGCGATGCTCCAGGCGGGGATCTACCTTCCGCCCTCGGGGTACGAGGCATGGTTCCTGTCTGCGGCGCATGGCGAGGCCGATGTCGACCGCATCGTGGAGGCCCACCGGAAAGCACTGGACCAGACTTGAGCTGCCCCGTGATTGAGCAGCGCTGAGCGGGGAGAGGCCAGGATAGGGGCCGGTTTCTGTTCAATCGTTGAACAGCTCAAGGCCGCCGGCGGGCAGTGCATCGTTTGCGCAGTGCCCCTCAAACACTTGTGAGGCGGCGAGTTGAGCCTGGAGGAACCGAGCGTCCGCCGAGCGAAGCGACCATCTTGGCATGTGCGATGCAGCGTGCCAGTCCCCCATCTCTCTCCCCTCACGAGTCCCCCGTGGGATTCACATAAGCACATGAGGTGATCCCATGAACCCGCGAAATCCCCTCCCTCCTTTGATCCTCGTCTCTCTGGTCGCCTTCTCGACCGGCTGTGGCGACAGCGTATTCGGTGACAATATCGAAGATGAGCTCAGAGATGCCGTCAGCCGCAGCGGATACCAGGGCCATGTCGTCGAGTGGTCCTCCGGCATCTCCCTCCCCAATCTTGGAATTCGTTCCTTCGGCCGAACCTTCGATCGCTCCAGCGTGACGTACGAAGTGAGCGAAGATGACGACGGTGCCTCGGTGAGAGTGATCCGAAGCGCGTCGGGAGTGCTGGTCATCGACCGCGATGACGATACCAGCGACAATCGCTCCTTCGTCACGCACACAAGCTCCCGTCTGGTCGATCTCGAGGGCGGCGACTCCGACGCTTGGAATGTCGATCGCATCACGGTTCATGACGGTCAATCGGACGATCTGCTCACGAAGATCAAGAGAGTCTTCGTATCGTGGGCCGACAAAAACGTGATGTTCGAAGATACCGACGAGTTCTACGACATCGATGTGCTCGACTTCTTCCCGAACGATGAGATCACGATCACGGTCGTGGTCAACACACAGGATGTGCTCGGGCTGCTTCACCTTCTCGATTCCGATGTTCAGATCATGGAGCAGAAAGTCTTAGACGAGACCGAAGATGTGATGGTACTCCGCTCTTCCTACATTGCCCCCAGTAACCCGGGCCAGTACTTCACCTATATCGATGTCTTCCTCTTGAGCGTCTTCGACAACGTAGACGACTTCGACGAGCTCGATGACCTTGCCGACTACTCCGCCGCCTCCTGGGGCATGCCGTACAAGGTCAACGGAAACTCGAACTGAGATCGATGTAACATCCCGGCGATGCGGATCCTCCTCGTCGCCACCACCGACCCCGATGCGATCCGCGACCTCTTGCCGGTCGCGGCGTCGCTCGGTGTGCGTTTCCCCTCGGCGTCGATCTCTTTTCTCACCGCGCGGGAGTGGGAGCAGGCCCTCGCCTCTTTTCCGATCATCGATCGAATCGAGGCTCTTCCTCTCGAAGCCGATTCCGATCTCCTCCGCGTGGAATGGGACGTCGTCGTTTATTCCGAGCCGCCCTCGACGGCTGAACGGCCACGACTAATCGCCCGAGAGACGATCGAGCTGGCAACCCGGGGCGCCCGCGCCGGCGGACACCTGCTCCGGACCGCGCTTCGCCTCCCTTCACCCTGGCGCTTCCTGCTGGCGCTCGATCCTCCCCAGCCCGCGCCGACCTGTCTTCCGATGCTCCGAGCCTCTTCTGCGGGGCCTAGGTCGGCGGCCACTGAGTGGATCGATCTGTGGCGGCGGACTCCGACGCCGGAGCCGGGCCGATCGGAGCCGGCGCCCCTCTTCGACGTGGAGCGGCTGCTCGCAAAGGCGAGGGAGCGCGCCGCGGCGGATCTGGCGCAAGGGAAGAGAGCCGGATTCCGGGCACTGGTGTCGCATCCAATCGCGGAGCTGATCAGGGGGCTTCTCGCGGGGGCCGGGATTCACGCGGCGCGGCGGCGCGGCTTCGCGGCTTTTCTCGAGGGGGCGCTGCTCTGGGAGGCCGGAGATCGTGCGCGAAAGGAAGGGCACGAGTACTGATACTCGTATCGCCGCGCTTTGCTCCCGCCGTTGGATGACCGAAAAAACACCGAGGACATGGTACGAGCAGCACAATTCTCCCACTGAGATGCGTGATGGTCTGTGCATCTAGTTCCGAATCAACCGATCCGACCCACAATGTCCCCGTGCCGGCCACGGCGAAGGCCGGCACACCAACCCAATTCGATGACCTGCGTGTACTGTCGCTCGATCGCGCATTCTGGATAGCAAGGCTGAGATTCGCTCCGCAAGTTGGGTCCATCCGCCAAAGCGTTGCTGACCAAGCGAACACGACGCGCAATCAGCGTGTGGTGGGGCGCGCCTGGCCGACCAGCTTCGCGGGCATTCAGAGCGCCGCGTTCGGTGGAGCGGAGCCGCTGGGTTTGCCTGGCATAGAAATGGCGGCGACCGGCAGGTCAATACTCCGTCCTCCCCCTCCTCTTCGCCGCCTCCTGGAATCGTGAACCTGTCCCCACCCGGCGCCCAAAACGAACGGAGCCCGGGTCCGCCCAACACGGGCCCGGGCCGAGTCGTCCTCGACGGTTCCACCTGAGCGAAGCTCCTCGCTCTCTGGGAGCTTCGTGGCCTCCGTTCCGTTCCGCCAACAGGCAACCGGATCCCGGCGCAATATCCGCGCCAGGAAAAACTGGTGCAATTCGACCCCGCCGGGGCGTCAGGACGGTTTGAACGCCGCGGCAGCGCGCAGCTTCAACGCGCGCGCGACAAAAAGGCCATGATCGATGCTCGTCGAGCTTCGGCGGAGCAATAACTCGCGGGCACGCATCCCGTCCGCAACGCGATCGGGCCGATCCCGTGACCCAGAAGCACCGTGATAGCATCCGCCGCTCATGGATGCCCCTCCCCCGCCGCCCCGCCACCGGCGCGAGCTCGAGCGCGCGCTGATCGCCACCCTCTTTTTCGGGGCGGCGACCGGCATCTTCATGGCCACCCTGAACAACTACCTCGCCAATGTCCACGGCCTGGACGCGCTGGCGCGAGGGGCGCTGGAGTTTCCGAGGGAGCTGCCGGGCTTCTTGATGATCGCGGTGGTCGGCCTGCTGCTCCTGGTGCTGCGCGAGACCCAGATGGCCGCGTTGGCGATGCTCTTCGTCGCGATCGGCTCGCTCGGACTCGGCTATCTCTCCCCCTCCACCTCCGCCGTGGTCGTCTTCATCGTCATCTGGTCTCTGGGCGACCACGTCATCTTCGCCGTCGAGGGACCGATCGGGCTCAAGCTGGCCCGCGACGGGCGCGAAGGGCGGCGACTCGGCCAATTCGGCGGCGCCCGCAACCTCGGCACCATTCTCGGCGTCGGGCTGATCTACGCCCTGGCCAAGCTACTCGGCGACCGTTTCGACCTCTTCTACGCGGTGGCGGCGGCAAGCGCGGGGCTTGCGTGCATATTTTACGCGAGCCTGCACGTCGGGCGCGGCGACGGCCGATCTCGACGCATCGTCCTGAAGCGGAAATACTCGCTCTTCTACGCCGTGAGCGCCCTCTTCGGGATCCGCAAACAGATTTTTCTTGTTTTCGGCGGGTGGGTGTTGGTGGAGCTGAACGGCGTGCCGGTGAGCACCATCGCTCTGCTCTATTTTGTCGCTTCCGCCCTGGGAGTAGTGATGCGTCCTCTGCTCGGCGAGGTCATCGACCGCCTGGGCGAACGAACCGTGCTCGCCGCCGACGAGCTGCTCCTTCTCGGTGTCTGCCTGGTCTACGCCTTCGCCACCGATCTGCTCGGTCCGGAGGTCGGCCTCTATGCCCTCTACGTTGCGTACATATTCGACTCGGTCCTCTTCGCCCTGCGTGTCGCCCGCACCACCTACCTGCGAAAGATCGCCGACACCCCCGACGACATCACTCCCACCATCTCTATGGGGATCACGGTCGATCATCTCGTCGCAATGTCGTTGCCGGTACTCTCGGGCTACATCTGGCAAAGCTACGGTTTTCGCTGGGTATTTCTGCTCGCCGGCGCGATCGCGGTCGCGGGTTTCTTTGTTTGTCTGAGGATCCGAATTCCGGAGCGGGTGACCGATTCGTCGCTATAGACAGGGAACCGCCGGCCGCTCGTGGTCCGGATAAAATATGAGGCGATATGCGATTTCGCGACCCCGCCCGCGCTTGCGACGCAATCTCCGGCGGTTGTCATCCACGAAGAGGCAAGGTGCCGGCGCTTTTGAACGCGTGGGCCGGGGCGGTTGTGTGGTCGCGAGCGATCGCGTACGAGGTGGTGGATCCTGTTGGGCCAACCTCTCAGCTCCTCATGTTATGATTCCGCCTGAAGGACCCGAACCCCGATCCGCGAGGAAGAAGATCCCGGAGAGGGATCACAACGGTTTTCGGGACCTGCGCCGACACACTCGAGCATGTCGTTCAGTGGTGGGGGAACAAGGGCTTCTCCGACGGCGGGTTCGACTACTACCCGATCGTTGAGAACGGCGCCGGCCAGATCGAGTTCGAGCGGGTCGCCGGTAGCGACACAAACGTCGTGATCCATTTTCGAGAACCTCAACCGCTGGACAGCCTCGGCTACTACCTGCTCTTGCCCCACACTTTCCATCCGCGATCGGCTTGGAAACCCAGGACAGAGGGTCCGGGTAGTTGCCGTCGCGAATACGCTCGTCAGGTGGCTCGACGACTGCGGCACACCCTCCGGCTGCCTTGGCGAGCTCTTCAACGCGGCCCATATCGTGATGCCGAACCGCTACCCGATCCGGACGCACAGCGACGAGCCGTACGAGACCGCTCCGATGATCGCCCGCTGGTGCTGGAGCAAGGCGATGCACCACTACGGATTCGGGCTCCTCTATCCCGGCCCCGGCACGGCCGCCGCCGCAGGAGGCCCTCGAGTTCGCGTGAGCTCTGAGTCCGAAGTCCACTGAGACACGACCAGAAGGAGACATTGTCAAAAGTTGTGGATCGCGTCGTTTACCAAAACTCGGCTGACGTTGAAACGGCTTGGAACTGGCGTCCTCGGGGAGCCGAAACTGAGAGGCGGGTGGGGCTTCATGGCCGGATCTGGCGCGGTCAGGAGGTAACGGCATGCGTCATCTCAGATGCGTGCGGAACGGTATCGCCCCGCTGCAGGTTAGCGCCAGGAAAGGGGGGGAAAACGAAGAGGCCTGGACCGTGACCTACGCAGCCTCGCGATAGTAGAAGTTCAGCATCCCACCCAGGCGCTCCCGGCGCCGTATCTCACCCGTGCCATTGACCTCAGATGGGCTCGGCGAGATCGGCCTTCCGCCGATTCCCTGGTGATGTCGCTCCAAGTGATGATGATCCGCGTATCCGCGGACCACCCTTCGGAGGCGTTGTTCTCCCAGCGGGATCATGCGATCGAGGCATTCCGATTTGGTCGCGATGGATGATGGCGGGCGGGTTGGGCATGCTGGAATGCGGAAACCCGGTTTGAAGTGCCTATCCGCAATCGTTGGGTGGCATGAGAGGATCGAGGTCGGCCGATAAAAGGTGGCGCTTTCGACCCTTCGAAACACCCTTCTTGGGAGGCGATACGCGAATTCAACCCACCGCCCGCCATCGCCACGCAAGTCTCCCACGGCCGCCATCCACGAAGTCACTGGACAGCGCTTGCGTTTGAACGCGTGTGCCGGGGCGAGGAGCCTGTTGCGCATAGGCTTTCGAGCCCAGTGTTCGGGTTCGTTTCGAGATCAAGGAGCTGGGTCCGCGGGAAGGCTGGTTGCCTTTCAAGGACTTAGCGACGCAGAGATCGAAACGAAGACGGATGCTGGGCGAAGCGAAGACTATGCGCAACAGGCTCCTAGGCATCGGCTCACGCGTCCGCCCAGCGAAACCTCACGGAGAGGCCAGGATCCGCTTCCCCGCGCGCCGGCGGCCATCGTGGCTGGGGAGCACGACCGAAGGAGTGCGTGACGCAGAGGAGCTCTCCGCGGCGTTCCGCGGGCGCTACCTGAGCGCCAGGAGAAAGGGCGTTGCGACCGAGCACAGGTTCGCCACCAAGACCAGGGTGAAAACGCTTGGCCAGGACAAATCGCCCCGGGCACGACCCTGGAACCACGGCCTCGCGCAGAGGCCCTTGAGGGCGAATGCCTCCACGCATACGACGAGGGCTTCCGCTCCGAGAAACCCGGCCGCGACCAACGTGCCCTGCGCGCCCAACTCGAGCGACTCCGCCAGAGAGAGGAGCCCGACAGTCGGCAGGACGATCCCAAGGAATGTGACGAGGGTCACGAGTGACCAGATCAGCGCGAGACGAAGGGCGCGGTACCCCAGCAGGCCGAGCACCAAAGTGATCACAACGGGCTCGACCATCAGAGCGCCGGCGGATTCCACGGGCCCGATGACGAAGGGATTCGCGGCCGCCGGCGAAGGGGCGGAAAGCGTCAGCAGCAGTGGCCCGAGCGCAACGAAGCCGGGCGAGCTATGGATGCCCATGAAGGGGACTACGGTCAGACTACGGTGGATGTTCAGTTTCGGCACCCAGATCCGCACCACTTTGATGTTCTAGCAGTGGGACAGGGTCTCGACGAGCCATGGGACGACGACTAGGACCATGGCCGCGGTAGCGTCGCCGCCGAAGACGTGATCCGCTCCGTCGAGCTCGGCGAACGCTTGCCGCCCACCTGCAGCCGCCCGGATGTCCGTCGCATCGCGAGGCAGGACGACTTGATCCGCCGTGCCGTGCACCAGAAGCCAAGGAATCGAGATCGTCGCCGCGAGCTCGACGACCGAGTCGATTCGCGTCATGTCGTCCATGTACTTCTGCGAGAAGGGACACTCGGGCTTGTCCCACATGCGGTCCCGGCCCGGTGTGAGCGTGCCGAACTTGCGTTCCGCGAAATCCCGGGTGTGTACCATGCCGGCGAGCGACACCAAGCCCGCGATCCTCGCATCGCGCGCCGCACGGATCACGCCGACGGCAGCCCCCATGCTGTGACCGACGTAGATCACTCGCCGCCCCTCGAGCGCATCGAGGACCGCGCCGAGGTCCTCGACCTCCTTCGTGATCGTCGCTTCTTCGAAGCGGCCCTCCGATTCGCCGTTGCCGGCAAACGACACGCGCAGGGACGCGACGCCGGATGCTCGCATCCCCTCGCTCAGAGCGACGAGGAACGGTCGGTCCTTGTTGGCGGTGACGCCGTGACCGATGACGACCAGATCGCGCGCGTCGTACTCACCGCTCCACGTGAAGTCTAGACGCTCGCCCTGCGCGTTTCGGATCTCGTCGATCATCCTGACGCTGCTCAATCGAACGTGATGACGGAGCGGATGCCGTCCTGAGCATGCATCAGATCGAATCCCTCGTTCACATCATCCAACTTCAATCGGTGGGACACGAACGGATCGAGCTCGAGCTCGCCGCGCACGTACATGTCGACGAGCTGCGGAACGTGCGTGCGTCCCTTGGCTCCGCCGAAGCTACCCCCTTGGACCGTCCGTCCGGTGATCAGGAACCTCGGAATGATCTCGAGCTTCTCGCCCTTCCCGGCGACGCCGAGAATCGTGCACAGGCCCCAGCCCATGCGCGCCGCCTCGACGGCCTGACCCATGACATCGACCAGCCCGGTCGCTTCGAACGTGTAATCCGCGCCGTACCCCCCCGTCATGTCGAGGACCTGCTGCACCGCATCGTCACCCGCGGACACCACGTCTGTGGCACCGGCCTGCTTCGCCAGCTCCAGCCGCGGCGCGGAGGTGTCGACGCAGATGATCCGTTCGGCGCCGCGAAGCCGCGCTCCCAGCACGGCGCCCAGGCCGACCATGCCGGCACCGAACACGGCCACGGCCGATCCCTTCTCGACCTCTGCCTTCCACAGCGCTGCCGCAATTCCGGTCGTCGCGCCACAAGCCAGCATGCAGATGCTCTCGAACGAGGCGCTCGGGTCGACTTTTGCGAGCGCGACCTCCGGCATCACCGTGAACTCGGCAAACGTGCTCGTACCCATGAAGTGGCGGATCGGCTCGCCGCCGCGGGACAGACGTGGCGTCCCGTCCGGCAGGTAGCCCCGGCCCTGCTGTTCGCGGATCGCGAGACAGATGTTGGTCTTGCCGCTCTTGCAGTGGATGCACTCGCCGCACTCCGGCGAGAACAAAGTGATCACGTGGTCGCCGGATGCAACACTCGTGACGCCCTCCCCCACCCTCTCGACCACGCCGGCACCCTCGTGACCGAGCACACATGGTGCATACCCCGACGGGTCGGCTCCACTCGCCGTGTAGAGGTCCGTGTGGCACACGCCGCACGCCTTGATACGCACGAGCACTTCGCCGGCCTTCGGGTCGGCGATATCGAGATCTTGGACGACGAGGGGCTTGCCGAACTCTTCGAGCACTGCGGCGCGCATCTTCATGGGAGGTCCTATCGAAGTCGTGGCGTGAGCACAGAGGGCACGCGAGGTTACGTCCCCCGCCACGCCCAAGGCAACGACCGCGCGACGAACCCGCACGGTCCCTCGGTGCGCAGGCTCCTAATCGCCCCAGATCTTGACCTCGGGCTCCAGCTTGACGTGGAACTCCGCCGCCACACGCATCTGCACCTCTTCCATAAGCTCGAGGAACTCCCTTGATGTGCCTTCGCCGTGGTTCACGAAGTAGTTCGCGTGCTTGCCCCAGACTGACGGAGTACGTTCGTCCCGTCCCGGCGAGAACATCCTTCCCGGGCGACTCGGACCCGATTCTGGTCTTGCAGGTTCCGCCCGATCTGGAGGTGGAATGGAGCGGAGCGGAAGAGCTCTATCGAGACTCGTTCGTCGCCGTCGCTCGAGTGGAATCGGAGGCTCCCGGCACGATCGAGGCGGGGGTCAACGTGACCGGGGAGAGCTTCGCCTGGCGCGACAAGGTCACATTCGATATCACCGATTTCGCCGCGGACGAAATCGAAGTCCTTATCGGGTCTGTGTCGGTGGATTCAGTCGAGCTGGACGAAAACTCCTCGAACGGAGAGACCATGCGCTATTACTTCGGAAAGGAATCGATCGCTCCGCTGACCGATCTTGGCCCGGATCACTACGCTACATCTACGGACCGGACAATTCGCGTTGGTCTCGCCACGAGCCCTGCCGGTTTCGAGCCTCTGCTGGAGTGGCGAATGGATGGCGTTACGCACGATCGAGCCGGGCCTCGCGGCACATTCCAATTCAACGAGGTGGGATCACATTTGGTAGAGACCGGCCCCATGGAGGCTCCCGCGGTGATCGACTTCGAGATATACGATGTCGAGGTGACTCCACCGGATCCGTGGGAGGAGGACGTGCCCGTCACGTTCCTGGCGCGAACAATCCCCAGCGGATTCGAGGACGAGATTCGCTGGCTGTCGAGCACCAAGTACGGCACCGCGCAGCTTGTCCTCGGAAGAGGACCGGAGCTCACCGTCGTCTTCGAAGATATGTGGCGACTGTGATGACGGCAACGATTGCACCGAGGTTAGCTGCGAGAACGGAGTATGCGTATATACGCCGATCTGCAGATGCGTCGGATGGATAACCGTCGAGCAGGATGTCCGTTGCCCCTACGAACTCGTGTCCGATTGTCCTTACCAAGGCCTACCCCCGGCCGAGCTCGGTGAATGCGCCGGGTTGGGGGATTGCCCTACGCTCAATGTCCGTGAACATCGAAGCTCCTGCTATAAGGTGTTCCATCGACGTGGTGTGCCGAATCCGGTGGGAAGGATCATCAAGGTCTGCCACGAGGTGGCGCATATGACCTGCAGCAAGTAGTGCTCTGGCCTGGGACTAGTGGGCGGTCTGGTGCTCCGGCATCCGGGCGGTCCGCGTCGGTCGAAGAGCGCGTATAGGCGCCGCCGTGCCGGGCGCGTCTCTCTGAGAACGGCGCCGGCCAGATCGAGTTCGAGCGGGTCGCCGCTAGCGACACAAACGTCGTGATCCATTCTCGAGAACCTCAACCGCTGGACAGCCTCGGCTACTACCTCACCTATCGCCGCTCCGCCGATTCCTGCCCCCTCACGACCTAACAGACCGAAGCGATCTACCCGAGACAGTGGGAGCCGGACGTCTTCACACTCAAGTTTCGCGCGAAAGGCACCCCGGGCTGCTCGGAAGGACGTACGGCATCGACGTTCTGAAATGTCCGCGATGTGAGGACGTGCGTATGCGGATCGTGTCGTTTATCACGAAGACCGAGACGATCCGGAATATCCTCGAGGCGGTGGAGCTGCCCCCCGAGCCGCCGCGCGCAGCGCCGGCACGGCCGCCGCCGCAGGGCGCGCTCGAGTTCCCTTGAGCCCCGAGTCCGAGGTTCACGGTCGGACGACCGGCCGGACATGCCCCTGACCCGGCCTCGTCTCCGGCCACGATGCCACGGGGGAGATAGTGAAACGCAGCTCATATCTCTTACGCGCCGACACCGAAATTTGGCACACCCTGACCTGGCGAGAGAACGACCGGATTGGTCCCTTTCAGCGGATGAACGTCGGATTCGAGCGCGTTGAAAGTGAACTGGTGGGTGCCGGTGGGCTGATACCGATTCGTCTCGGAATCGCTCTTGCGGCGGGCATGAGAGCCGGATGAGTGAAGTGTCCACGAACATCCTTGTTGTCCTGTGAAACAAGTGCCAGAGGTTGTTGCTCCTGGACAGCGGCACAAGCTGGGGATATTGTTTCTGAGCTCAACAAGCCAAAGGACTTGTTTTGGTTGCCGACCCCGTCTACGTTCTGCTCGCCGATCTGGTGACCTCTCGAGATGTCGAGGATCGCGCGGCGTTGCGCGACCGGCTGGAGCGGGCTCTGGTCGAGCTTGCCGGCGACGGCGCGGCCTGGTACGCGCCCCTCGTGCCGGTGAAGGGGATCGACGAACTGTCCGGAGTGCTGGCGCAACCCTCGTGCGCCTTCGATCTGGCGCTGCGGATAAACCTAGCCGTGTGGCCGCATCGCTTTCGCTTCGCGCTGGGCCAGGGGAGCATCGACGTGGCCTATGAAACCCGTAGGGCGCCGGCCATGGACGGTACCGCGTTCCATCGCGGCGCCGACGGGCTCGCCCGGGCCCGTTCGGAGGGCTTGCCCTTCGTGTTGGTCGCTCCGGCCGTCAGCTCCGCATCGCGCGGCAGCATCGAGGCCCTGCTCGCATTCCACGACCACTTCATGCGCCGGTGGACCCCGCGCGCGGTGAACGCCGTGCGGGCCTACCGCCGCCACGGCAGCCAGAGGGGCGCAGCCGGGGAGCTCGGGGTCAGTCAGCAGGCCGTGAGCGATGCGCTGCGTCGAGCCCACCACACACTCCTGGTGAGGGCCGAAAGTGCCGTCCGCGATCATCTTGCGGCGCTGTTCCCAAACGATGATTCCCCCCTGCCAAAGATGGTCAGACCATGAAGGCCGGCCCCACTCTCGGCATTCATCCCGTGGTCCACGAGCAGTGGATGAAGATGGCGGTGATCGGCGCCGCCTTCTTGGTCACTCTGTTGCTCAGTGGCCGGGTGGTGGGCCGACTGGCGGGTCCCCGTACCTCCGCGGCGGACGACGAGGCGGACGGTCGCGACTCGATTCGCCGCGACACCGGGCGTGTCATCGGCAAGTGCGAGAACCTGCTCACCGTGACGTTCATCCTGCTGGGACAAGAGACCGGGCTCGCATTGATCATCGGTGCCAAATCGATCGTGCGAGGCGATGAGATGCGCCGCGATCCTCAATACTATCTCGGCGGTACGTTGGTGAACCTGGCGTGGGGCGTGCTGGTCGCCTTCGTGGCCCGCACCCTCATCGCGGGGCTGTAGCCCGCATTTCTCACCAACTTTCCGCTGTGGCGTCGCAAGCTCGGCCGCATGCGGGCAGATTCCGGCACCGAACCGTCCCTGTGGATCATGCTTGGGGTGCCTCCACCGGCTCGATGTCCCGCGGAAGAACGCCAAGCGGCCCCGGCTTCTCCCGGATTGGCGACGGAACCCAGAACCGGTCTAGCCCGGACGTTTGGAGCCGACCCACTGAAATGCCCCCGATGCGAGGACGGCCGTATGCGGATCGTGTCCTTCATCACGAAGGGCGAGACGATCCGAAAGATCCTCGAGGCCGTTGACCTGCCCACCGAGCCTCCGCGCCCGGCCCCGGCACGGCCGCCGCCGCGGGAGTCGCTCGGGTTCTCGTGATCGCCCGAGCCCGAGCTCCTCGCACCAGTCCCGCTGAGCCCCGACCGGTTGGAGACGCCCCCGACCTGGCCGCGTGGACGAGTTTACCCTCGAAGCAGCGAATTTGGGCTCCGGGGGGTCGCCAGACCCTCCTGCGGGTCGTCGAAAGCGGATTCGGAGATCGGGAGACCCCCACGGACGCGAAAAGCCGCACAAGCGAGGCCCGGCCTTCGTCCCGCTCCCACGGGGTAGAGGGCAAAACGCAGCTAATAGCTCCTATCCGCATGGAGTGGGGACCTAGTCAAATAAACAGTCAAGCCTGC
>NYZA01000007.1 GCA_002686955.1 Gemmatimonadota bacterium | reverse complement strand
TCCGCACCCTGGCAGCACTTCCCCCCGTTTCGCTTTGTGCGACGTGCAACCAGCACGCCTCCGCGCGAAACGGTGCGAAGCACCGCCAGGGAACGAATCTGCGCCGCCTCGCGACGAAAGTTGGTGAGAAATGCGGGCTAGTCATCACCTACTGATCGACGCGCGAAGCGCCGCCAGTTGGTCGCGCAGGATCGCGGCCCGCTCGAATTCCAGCGCTTCCGCGGCGCGGCGCATTTCCGCATCGAGCCGCACGATGAGCTGAGCGTCGGTCTGTCCCGGCCGGCGCTCGGCCCGTTTCGGCGCGCCTTTTCGTACTTGTTTCTCCCCGCCCAGAGCACCGGTTTTCAATAGATCCTCCACGGAGCGTACGATCGAACGGGGTTCGATGTCGTGGGTGAGGTTGTGTTCCAGCTGTTTCGCCCGCCTGCGCTCCATCTCGTTCAGCGCCGCCTGCATCGATCCGGTCACGGAATCGGCGTACATGACGACCGAGCCGTCCACATTTCGCGCCGCACGCCCCGAGGTTTGGATCAAAGAGCGTGTGCTTCTCAGGTAACCCTCCTTGTCCGCGTCCAGAATCGCCACGAGCGACACTTCCGGTAGATCGAGCCCCTCCCGCAAGAGGTTGATTCCGACCAGCACATCGAAGAGACCGAGACGAAGGTCTCGAATCAGCTCGATCCGATCGAGCGCGTCGATCTCGGAATGAAGGTAGCGGGCCTTTGCACCGTGGTCGTTCAGGTAGTCGGTCAGATCCTCGGCCATCCTTTTCGTGAGCGTAGTAACGAGCACCCGCTCCTTGCGCTCCGTGCGTACTCCGATCTCTCGCAACAGGTCGTCGATCTGCCCCTTGGTCGGTCTCACGCTCACATCCGGATCGATCAGCCCAGTTGGGCGGATGATCTGCTCAACAATCCGTCCTCCGCAACGCCCCAATTCGTAGTCGGCCGGAGTTGCCGAGATATAGATCGCCTGCCCCCGTTGCACCTCGAATTCCTCGAAGTTCAGCGGCCTGTTGTCGAGGGCGGACGGAAGCCGAAATCCGTGCTCGACCAGAGTCTCTTTACGTGAACGATCCCCCTTGAACATCCCCCCGACCTGCGGGATCGATACATGCGACTCGTCGATCACCATGAGGAAGTCGTCGGGGAAAAAGTCGAGAAGGCAGGCAGGCCGCTCGCCCGCGGCGCGGCCGGAGAGATGCCGCGAGTAGTTCTCGATCCCGGAGCAGTATCCGAGCTCGCGCAACATCTCCAAGTCGTAGCGCGTGCGGGTGCGCAGCCGTTGGGCTTCGAGCAGTTTTCCGCCGCTTTCGAGCTCTTCGAGCCGCTCCGCGAGCTCCTCTTCGATCGCCGCCGTCGCCGCCTCCAATCGCCGATGGCTCGTCACGAAATGTTTCGCCGGATAGATCGCGACCTTATCGATCTTCTGCAACACTTTCCCGGTCAAAGGCTCGAAACGAGAGATACGTTCGATCTCATCGCCGAACACCTCGATTCTAACGCCGACTTCATCGTAGCTCGGCACGACCTCGATCACATCGCCGCGAACACGGAAGCGACCCGGGCAGAGCTCAACGTCGTTTCTTTCGTACTGGATCTCGATCAATTTCCGAAGGATTTCGTCGCGATCGATCCCCTCTCCGATCGAGAGCAACAGGAGCAGCTCCTTGTACATCGAGGGATCGCCGATCCCGTAGATGCACGAGACCGATGCGACGACGATCACATCTCGGCGGGTGAGCAGCGAAGCGGTTGCACGCAGACGCAGTCGGTCGATCTGTTCATTGATCGATGCGTCCTTCGCGATGTACGTATCGGTCGTCGGAAGATACGCTTCCGGCTGATAGTAGTCGTAGTAGCTGATGAAATACTCGACTGCATTGTTTGGAAAGAAGGCCCTGAACTCTCCATAGAGCTGCGCCGCCAGCGTCTTGTTCGGCGAAAGCACGAGCGTGGGTCGATTCACGCGAGCGATCGCGTTCGCGACAGTGAATGTCTTGCCGCTGCCAGTCACGCCCAGCAACGTCTGGTCGCTACGTCCCTCTTCCAACCCGCTCGTCAACGCTTCGATGGCGGGCAACTGATCTCCACTGGGGCTGAAGTCCGCTTCGAGGTTGAACCGGTCCATGTGGGCTACTCGGTAACGAGCGTGAAGTCCACTTTGTTGTTCACATTCGGAAGCACGGTGAGATCTTCGCTATCCGACGCGAGTCCGGGTGCCGACGCAGTTAGCTCGATCGTCTGCAGCACCTCTTCCGATCCGGCGACTTCTCCCTGTGAATCGACAACCCGAATCAGCACACCGGTGTCGAGGTGTTCGATGCTGTAGTTGCCCAAACTGTCGGTCAGGGCGTCGGTGCCTTCGTTCAAGAAGATCGGGCTCAAGAGCACCCCCGGATCACCATCGTGCGGTGTGAGCTCGGCGCGCAGCCAATGTACTCCGCCCGGCGGGCGAACACCGAGACTGTCCGCGCCATTCCAGCCGAAGACTCTTTGCTCTCCCGCTCCGGCATCTCCCTGATCGAGAAGCGCGAGCAGGTCGCCGCCTGTGGACTGTATCTCGGCCCTATAGCTCGTGGAGGCAACAAAGGCCAGCGGCACCGATATCGAATCGACCATCGGATTGGGAGCCGGAACACCCATTTGTGTGTAGAGCGGGATGCCCACCGAGATCGAGTCCCCCGAAAGCCCCTGTCCCGGTAGTTCCGCGAAGAAGCGATAGCGAAATGTGCCCGGGAAGACCGGAACGCTATCTACGTACGAATAAGCCGTATCGGGCGGAGTCGCCGGAAGCCTGAAAAGCGTCTCGAAAGTGTCGCTCTCGGGAATGCTCCGTTTCACCATGAAGGTGTCGATCAGCGAGAGTGTGTCGAGCGCCCAATCCAGCTCGATCGAAAGGCCCCGCTGGCGTGCGGAGAACCCGAGAAGCGAATCGAGCGACGTGGCCCGAGAGCTTCTTGGACCGCGGGGGAAGAGAGATTCGGCATTTGAAATCGTGTCGGAAAGCTGATAACGAATGGAGATCGTGGCGCCCTCGATGGCCGTCCCGTCCGAGGTTGCAACGCTCCCGCTGATCAGAGTTTCGCTTCCGAACGGGATTACGGGGTCTTCGCCGCAACCGGAAGCCACTAGAATACAAACACAGGCGAAACCCGCCATTTTCCGAATCATTGCGTTCGTCCTGTCGGATCGATCAGCACGGTCGTGCCGGCCTCGATCATTTGAGCCTGCATCGTATCGAGAATCGCGTTCGCTTCGGCGACGCTGATCGATGCATCCGCCGTCGCGGCCAAGAGCAGCTGCCTGGAGAGGAAGAGCTCGGAGCGCGAAACCCTGCGTTCGAAGCCGGCCGCACTCTCCACGTATCGCGTCACCGTGGCATCGGCCTTCGCCCGTTCCTCCCCCTCGGGAAAGGCGGAGATCAGCTCGCTCCGCAGCGAGTCGATCCCTTCGAACACAAGCCGCCGGTTGGAGATCTGAAGCGACACAACCCAGCCGACAAGGCTGATGGCGACCAGCGCCAGAAGAACGGTCAGGATCTTGGGGCCCATGAGTGGCGGATTCTCGAAGAGAGGTGACTTTCGGCGAGCAGTGGGCAGCGTACGGAGCGGCCGATTGGGCGTCAAGGTCGAGGGGCGTCCCGAATCGCTCTCACGGCAACTCGGATCAAGCGCGGCAGCGCCACCTCTCGGCTAGCCAGCCGCTCGATCCAGGCCTCCTTCTCGTCAAGGGCCGCGATGGCCCGGTCGGTCAGATGATGGCCGAGCGCATCGCGCAGCTCCTCTTCCGCGGCGGCGATGCGGAAGTCCTGTAGCCTCTTCGCCTTTCTCAACCACGCCCGATGGCCGTCCAGTGCCTCCAAGAGTGGAGCGATCCCATCCCCCCTCGTCGCGCAGGTCCGCAGCACCGGCGGGGTCCGATCGGGGAGCGGATCGGCTAGTTGGAGCACGCTTTCGATCGCCGACACCATGCGATCCGCCCCCTCGCGGTCCGCCTTGTTGACCACGAAAATATCCGCCACCTCCATCACGCCGGCCTTGAGCGCCTGGATCGCGTCGCCCTGGCCAGGCACCAGCACCAGCACGGTCGACATGGTGCTCCCGGCGACCGAAACCTCCGCCTGCCCCACACCGACCGTTTCCACGATCACGACATCGAAGCCCGCCGCGTCGAGGAGATGTACCACCGATCTCGTCGTGGGGGCCAACCCTCCGAAACGGCCACGATTCGCCATCGAGCGGATGAACACGCCATCGTCGGCGTGGTGGCGCATCATGCGCACCCGATCCCCCAGAAGCGCTCCCCCGGTGAAGGGGCTCGATGGATCGATCGCCACCGCGGCGACACTCTTCTCTTCGGCACGCAGCCCCTCGATCAATCGGTCCACCAGCGTCGATTTGCCCGCGCCCGGCGCCCCTGTCACCCCGATCGTCGTCGCCCCTCCGGAGTGCGGGTAGAGCAGATCAATCAAATGGGACGCCCCCTCGGCGCCCGATTCGACGACGCTGATGGCACGAGCCAAGGCCCGCGGCTCCCCCTCGAGCACCGCCCGCGCGAGCTGATCGATCTTCACGAAGCCCCGTTCTCCGCCCGTTCCTCGACCGCTGCCTTCACATACTCGACGATCTTCCCGGTCGGCGTGCCGGGAGTGAAGACGGCGTCGACTCCCATCGCCACGAGCGCCTCCGCATCGTCTCCAGGAATGATCCCGCCTCCAAATAGAATTATGTCACCACACCCCCGCTCATCCATCAAACTCTTCGTTCGTTCGAAGAGCGTCAGGTGCGCGCCGGAGAGGATCGAAAGGCCGATCGCCTGCACGTCTTCCTGGAGCGCCGCCGAAACGATCATCTCGGGGGTCTGATGCAGGCCGGTGTAGATCACTTCCATTCCGGCATCTCTGAGCGCCCTGGCGACGATCTTGGCCCCTCTGTCGTGACCGTCGAGTCCGGGCTTTCCGATCAAGACCCGGATCGGCGCTATATCAGGCATTTCCGACACAACATTTCTCCTACATCGATCGACGGTACTGTCCACCGACCTCGAAAAGCGCGTTGGAGATCTGCCCCAACGAGGCCACCCGCGCGGTCCTGAGTAGCTCTCTGAAGATATTCTCCCCAGACGAGGCGACCTTCGCAAGGCGACTGAGAGCGCCGGGAGCCTCATCGCCGTTCTTCGCCTGGTACGCCCTCAGATTCTCGAGCTGCGCCCTCTTCTCCTCTTCGGTCGAACGAGCCAGCTCGGGTGTTTCCTCCGCCCCCGCGCCGTCTCGCAAAAATGTGTTCACACCCACGATCGGCAGCTCTCCGGAGCTCTTCAACGTCTCGTAGTGGAGCGATTCCTCCTGGATCTTCCCCCTCTGATACTGTGTTTCCATGGCGCCGAGCACCCCACCGCGCCGGCTGATCCGCCTGAACTCCTCCAGCACCGCATCTTCGACCATCCGGGTCAACTCATCGACGATGAACGCACCCTGCAAGGGGTTTTCGTTCTTCGCCATGCCCAGCTCTTTCTGGCTGATGAGCTGGATCGCCAGGGCGCGCCGCACGGAATCCTCGGTGGGCGTGGTGATCGCCTCGTCGAAGGCGTTCGTGTGAAGCGAGTTGCAGTTATCGTAGTAAGCGTACAGAGCCTGGAGGGTAGTGCGAATATCGTTGTAGTCGATCTCCTGGGCGTGCAGCGAGCGGCCCGAAGTCTGAATATGGTATTTCAGCTTTTGCGACCGTTCCGACGCGCCGTAACGATCCCGCATCGCCACCGACCAGATGCGGCGGGCCACGCGCCCGATCACCGCGTACTCCGGATCGAGCCCGTTCGAGAAGAAGAAGGAGAGGCTCGGCGCGAAATCGTCGATCTTCATCCCTCGCGAGAGATAGTATTCGACGTACGTGAATCCGTTTGCGAGGGTGAAGGCGAGCTGCGTGATCGGATTGGCGCCGGCCTCGGCGATATGGTAGCCGGAGATCGATACGGAATAGTAATAGCGGGAACGGCGCCGGATCAGCTCCTCCTGAATATCGCCCATCAGACGGAGCGCGAAATCGATCGAGAAGATACAGGTATTCTGCGCCTGATCCTCCTTCAAGATATCGGCCTGAACCGTGCCGCGGACCTTCGTCAATGTGTCGTCAGCAATCCGATCGTACACATCGGCCTCTACCCACCTGTCTCCCGACGATCCCAAAAGCGCCAACCCCAGTGCACGCTCTCCCCGCGGCGAATCGAGACCTGAGTAGCGCGGAGTCTCCATCCCTTTCGCTTGCCACTGCGCCGCGATCGCCCCCCTCACCTCATCGAGGCGCCCCGCCTCCACGAGATAACGCTCGAGCTGCTGATCGACCGCCGCATTCAAGAAGAAAGCCAGCATCGTCGGCGCCGGCCCGTTGATCGTCATCGAGACAGACGTGCTCGGCGCGCAGAGATCGAAACCGCAATACAGTTTCTTGGCATCGTCGAGTGTGCAGATCGAAACACCGGAGTTGCCGACCTTGCCGAACACATCGGGACGCTCCTCGGGATCGCGCCCATAAAGTGTCACCGAATCGAAGGCGGTCGAGAGCCTCGCGGCGGGCTGCCCTTCCGAGAGATAGTGGAAGCGACGATTCGTGCGCTCAGGAGGCCCCTCGCCCGCGAACATACGAGTCGGATTCTCGTCCTCCCTCTTGAAGGGAAAGACACCCGCCGTGAAGGGAAAACGGCCCGGCAGATTCTCCATCATCAGCCACTCGAGCCGGTCCCCGGGATCGGAAAAGGTGGGCAAAGCAACCCTGGGGATCGGCAAACCGGAGAGCGACTCCCGGCGCAGCGGCGTCCGCAGCTCCCTCTCCCCCACCTTCGCAATGAGCTCGTCTTCACCGTATTGGCCCGCGATCCCTTCCCACTCATCGAGCACAGCACTCGCCCGCGGATCGACGCCGCCCCGAATCTCCTCGAGCTTCTCGCGAATCGAGTCGGCGCCCTCGGCCCCCTCCCCAATCTCTTCGAGAGCATGCTCCAGCCGATCGACCCGGCGCACCCGCTCGGCCTGCTCCCGCACCCACCCTCCGTGGGTCTCAAGCGCGTCGGCCACGTCCGCCAGATAGCGCTCCCGCTCCGCCGGAATCAGCTCGGCCTGCCGCGGATCGCCCTCCTCCGCGACCACCCCGCTCTTCCAATCGACACCGGTCCGCTCGTTGATCACAGCGATCAGCTCGGCGTAAAGGCGCGCCGTCCCCGGATCGTTGAACTGGCTCGCGATCGTGGGACAAACCGGAGCAAGCGCCGCCCCATCACCAGGCGCCCGGTTCCGCTCGATCTGCTTCCGGACATCTCGAAGCGCGTCCTCCCCCCCCCTCTTCTCATACTTGTTGAGAACCACCAGATCGGCCAGATCGAGCATATCGATCTTCTCGAGCTGCGTCGCCGCGCCGTACTCCGAGGTCATCACATAGACCGTCAGATCGACGTGCTCGACGATCTCGCTGTTGCTCTGCCCGATCCCCGCTGTCTCGACCAGAATCAGGTCGTAGTCGGCCAGCCGCGCCAGCCGAATCGCATCGCGTAGCGCCCGACTCGTGGCCCGATTCGACGCCCGCGTGGCCATGCTGCGGAAGTAGGTCCGCCCGCTCCCCTCCGGCGCCAGGGCGGCAACCGAGTTCACCCGAATCCGGTCGCCGAGCAGCGCCCCTCCGGTCCTCCGCCGGGTCGGGTCGACCGCGAGCACCGCCACGCGACGCTCCTGAAAATCGCCCAGAAAACGGCGGATCAGCTCATCGGTCACGGTCGACTTGCCGGCCCCCCCGGTCCCCGTGATCCCCACTACGACCTGCCGTCCCCGCGGCTCGGAGCCCCCCAGGACCTCTCGCCACTCCGCCGCGCGATCGCCCTCGCCATCGGCGAAGCGTTCCGCGCAGGTGATCGCCCGCGCCAGCCCGCGCGCCTCGCCCAATCCGCCCAAGATCTCGCCGAAATCGACCCACGCGCGCCCATTCGAATCGCCCTCGGAGCCGCCCAGCGGATCGAAATCGCAGCCGCGAAGCACCTCATCGATCATCCCGAAAAGCCCCATCCTCCGCCCGTCCTCCGGGCTGAAGATCCGATCGATCCCGTAAGCATGAAGCTCCTCGATCTCCTCGGGAACGATCACGCCCCCGCCCCCCC
>NYZA01000006.1 GCA_002686955.1 Gemmatimonadota bacterium | reverse complement strand
CCTCCAGCAGTTGCCCCACTATATCACAAGAGACTTCTGATGGCTATTTCTGCCACACCCCACTAGGCCCGTGGAGCGCCGGCCCAATGTACCCAAGGCAGCTCGCTGGTCACGCTTCGAACCAGACGCCGATCCAGAGTCCAGAGCTCGGCGTGCGAGGATTCGGCGACGACCAGATAGTGGGAATCATACGATTCGGCTAGCGCCAGGCGGCGGGCCAGGAAATGAACCCGCGCCTCGGTGGCGCTAACTGTGCTGGGCATGGCGTGTTCTTTCATTGATTGATTGATTGATGAATTCAAGATGGCCGGAGCGCGATGGCGTGGCGAGGCGCGCGAGCAGTCCCTTCGGTTACTAGGGCGGCGGACGCGCCGGACGCGGGGGGTCGACGCCGTACGGGGGCGGCATGGGGAGCGCTGGGTTTCGGGGGGGCGAAATCGGCGGCCCGCGGTGGACGCTCGACCGATCGCCCGATCAATCCCCCCTGAGAGTCAACCGCTCTCCCTGAGGAATCCCGCCGAGCCGCTCCGCGAAATCGAACTCGCTGCCCGAAGGCACGCGCACACGGGTCGATCGGCGCGGTGGCGTCATTCCGTGGAGCAGATGCGGATTGAGCTCCTTGATCTCTCGCTCGGTCGTCGCCGCGCAACGGGCGATCGTCCGGAATCCCACCTGCCCCGGCACCACGACCTCGCCGACCTGCTCCGGCGGAACCGTTCTCGGCACCAGTCCCCATGCTTCAGGGCGGCGCGCCAGAATCGCGGCGGCATAGAACTGGGGCACATAGTTCCGGGTCTCGCGCGGCAGATCGAGCAGCCAGTAGTTCCGGCTGTGTGCCCGCTCGATCGCCCGCTCCACCCGCCTCGCTCCGCAGTTGTAGGCGGCCAGCGCCAGTGGCCAGGAGCGGAACTTCTCGTGGAGATCGCGCAGATGGCGCGCCGCCGCATGCGTCGATCTCTCCGGATTGCGTCGCTCGTCGATGAACTCGCTGATCTCGAGCCCGTAGAGCGAGCCGGTCGATCGGATGAACTGCCATAGCCCGACCGCCTTGGCGCGACTCACGGCGTTGGGTTGCATGCCGCTCTCTATGATCGGCAACCAGGCGAGCTCCGCCGGCACCCCTTCAGAGGCGAGAATCCGCGTCATCATCGGCAGATACCGGCCGGCTCGTCCGAGGCTCCGTTCGAACGATCGTCTCCGCGGCCCCGAAAAGAGCGCCAAGTAGTGATCCACTCGGGCGTTTCTCGCGATCCGCAGCTCCGAGCCGTCGATCGGCATCAGTACGCGATCCCAATCGTAGCTGAGCAGTGGCTCCCGCACTTTCGGCGCCAGCCGCGCGATCAGCTCGGGGCTCGCGTTCGGTTCGATGAACTGCATGCGAAGGTCAATCTCTTCGGCGAGCATCTCGTAGCTCAGCGCGATCAACGAGTCCGCCTGCTCGTCGAGGACTGTGTACTTCAACAAGCGCCTGGTTTCGTCGAGCCGCCGATACGCCTGGTCCCACGAGCGCATCTCCATGCTCGCGATACTCTTCTCGTAGGCGGCGAACGCCATTTCGAGCACGCGTACCGAAGTGTGCTCCCGCAGCCTCTTCGACTCTTCGCGCACCGGGGGCGGAGCGGTGGGGCGGATGATCTCGTTCGATGGGCCACGCGGCCCGACGGAGGCGCACGCCGAGATGAGCAGCGCGATCGGCAGAGCCAGAGCGATTCGAACGTAGTGAGACATCAGATCACGGATTCCTCAATGCGTTGGCCCCGATCCTGATACTTGTAACATCGGTGTGCAGGCGCTTCAAGCGTGAGTTCCTCGACTGACGTTTCGATATAAGCGTGAGATCCTTGGGAGGACTGCGCACTGGCGGGCGAAGAGCCGTCGTTCCTGGCCAGGCAAGCCCAGCGGCTCCTCTCGGAGCGAACTTCCCGCCCTGCGTGCCAGCGAGGCGACACTGGTCAACACGCCCCTCTCTGCCTCGGGTCCCGACCTCCGCGTCCGCGGCAAGCTCGCGCGAGTGATGGCTGAGCAACCTCGCGGATCGATGCGACGCGCTGGCGACGCGGCAAGTCACGACGCAGCGACGCGTTACGGACTATTGTACTTTTGCCCGCTTTGCGGTACACCTGGGTGTGCCCAAACGAAGTGCGTGCCAGGAAGAGCTCCCGACCCGGTCCGGATGCGATCGTGTTGCGGACTCATTGACGTGGCAGTGCGCGGCTCAAGACGATTTGGGCGTGGCTCGCGACGTGCACGCGGGTGCCGAGCCGGACGTGGTCTACCCCTTGGGCTCGGCGACGCTCGTGGATGTCTTCCTCGCTTAGCTCGAAGGGCTCGGGGTGTTTGGCCTCTTGGCGGAGTTGAAGGGCGCGGGGATCAAGCGACAGTCGATGCCCTTCTCCCGTTACGTCTCGGTATGCTGATCGACGGCACACTCATCGGGTGCGGAGAGAGCGCCAAGGGCGCGGGGCGAACGGGCCGGAAGAAGAAAGTGCGGCTCAAAGAAGGCCTGAGGGTCGGCGAAGAAATACCTCCCTGGGTTTGCGCCCAGATGTGCCTCAGATCCGGTCGATCGGTGAGCTCCGAAACCGGAGGAGTAGCAGCGCTACTTTGAGGCTTGTTGGAGAGGGTGAGCCCGGACCTCGCGGCCGAGCAGGGCCGAGGGAATCTGGGAGCGATCGCGCGTGTCGATGCGGACGGTCGGCTCGACCTCGTCGTCGGCAACGGCGGCATCGGGCGGCCACTCGGAGGACCGACCTATCTGCACCGGTCGAACGTGACACCGGACCCGAACAGTTGGCTGGGCGTTCGCCTGGACGGGGGCGACCGCTGCGGCACCTTGGAGGCGAAAGTGGAGGTGGTTGGGCAAGAGCAGCGGGGGCGCCGAGCTCAGCCGGCAGAAGCGCTTCGACGATGCGGGTCAGGGCAACTACAGCCAGGATGACGCGGTGCTCCACTTCGGCCTCGGGCCGCTCGCTACGGTGGCCGACGTCAGAGTCTGGTGGCGGGGGGGCGAGAGGGGAGGCGATCCGGACGAGGAGGTGTCGGACAGCTCCGTGAACCAGGTGATCGAGATCGAGCGGATGGATGGGGGATGCGACGGAGATCCGCGGATCGCGGCCGCGGACGGAGGGAAGCGCTTGATACGGCCACGGCCCTGAAGTTAGGCTGAGCAGCACAGAGGAGCGAGGGTGGGAAGCGCCTCGCAAGCAGGAGAGCGACATGGGCACACGGCTCCCTTTGGCGGCCTTGGCAGGCCCGCTCCTCACCGGTTTCGCCCTTGCGCGCACGCTCGACGTGCCAGGGGACTCCGAGACGATCGCCGGTGCGATGGATGCCGCCGCCTCCGGGGATACGGTGCTGGTGCACCCCGGGACCTACGTGGAGCAGCTCACCTTCGACGCCAAGGGGATCGTGGTTACCGGTACGGACCCGCTCGACACGCTGGTCGTCGCAGCGACCGTGGTCGACGGCGCGTCTCAAGGCACGGTGGTCTCGTTCATCGATGGCGCGGACCGAAGCTCGGTGCTTCAGGGACTGCTCATTACGGGAGGGACCGGCCAGCGGCTCATTCTGGACCCCCACTGGAGCCCCAGTTGGGCCGCGGGCGGTATCTACTGCGAGGCGGACACCTCGCCGTGGATTCGCGACTGCATCATCCGGGGGAACTCGGTAATGGTTTACCCCTGGAGCATCGGGGGAGGCGTTTTCTGCTTCCAATCGAGTCCGCTCATCGAGCGATGTAGCTTGGACCGCAATGTGACCTCAGGCGGGGGAGGAGTGCTCCACGCCTCCCAAGCCTCACCCACGATCCTCGGTTGCCGGATCGCCGGCAATTCGGGCACTGGCCTGGCCATAGCGCGTTCGGAGGCATGGATCGACTGGTGCCGGGTGAGCGGGCGGGGAGAGGAAGCCGCCTTCACCGGCCTGGGAATCCTGGACTCGGACGTGCGTGTGTCAAACTCGGCGTTTACCAAGAACCTGGACAAGGCGATCATCGCGTCTTCCTGGAACTCACAGTCTACTTCACGTGTCCTGATCGAGGACTGCACGATCGCGGGCAACGAGTCGACGGCGATGGGAGGGGGAATCCAGGTCCGTGACAACGGAACCGAGGTCCGCATTCAGAGATGCGCGATCATCGGAAATCGGACGACAGGCAGTCCCAATGACGGGCATGGCGGAGGCCTGATGCAAGGACCCGGGCGTGGGCACTTGGAGATCACGAACAGCCTGATCGCGTGGAATGAGGCGACGGGGCGGGGCGGGGGGATCGCGATCAGCGATGGCACCGCGCTCCTGTCCAACTGCCTGGTGCTCGAGAACGCGGCAGCGGATCAGGGAGGGGGGCTTCGATTCACATCGAGTGACTCCACGCTGCAAGTGCTCAACTGCACCATCACCGGAAACTGGGCGGGGCTCGCGGGCGGAGCGGTGGAGACCTTCTCCAGGGGGCTTGAGGTTTCCAGCTGCATCATGTGGGAGAACTTCCCTGATGCCTTCATCGTTAGAGACTCGGAACCGGCCATCACCTACTCCGACATAGAAGGCGGCTGGCCCGGAGAGGGCAACATCGACGCCGACCCCCACTTCCGCTCTTTTCAAGGAGTCGACTACCTCCTCAGCCCCGGCTCCCCCTGCATCGATGCTGGCGATCCCACGATCGAGGACGGAGTCAGCGACTGGCACCCGCGCTGGCCGGCGTGGTATCCGAACGGGGCGCGGTCCGACATGGGCGCCTTCGGTGGCCCCGGCAACATCGGCTGGTTGCCGTAGGGTGAGGCGACACCGCTCAGGATCGACGATCGGCCACGGCCCCAAACCCCTCCACGTGGGGGGCACTCGCGAGCTTGCGGCTATATCGAAACGTCAGTCCACGACCCAAGGCCAACCCGCGTTGACACCGCCTTCGCCCTTTCCGTATGTTGGTCTGACCCCTCGCTCGACCCTACGTCATCACCCCGGCGGTTCAAAAGATCCATGGCGCACAAGCGTCCGAACGGCTTGCTCTTACTCGCATCGATCGTGGCCCTGTTCGCCCCGGGCTGCGCCTCGCGCGCGAACCCTTCCTCCTCCGCGCCCAGAGACAACCTGGCCCTGATGGACGAGGCGGTCGACCGAGCCACCGAAGATCTGCTTTCGGACCTCCCCGTCTCGGTCGAGGCCGAGATCCTCGTCTGCGCCGCCGACAACCACCCCCACGCACGCTACCTGCAAGACTCGCTCGTCCGCACGCTGCTCGATCGGGAGCTGCGGGCGAGGGTCTGCGAAGCCGATGCCGGATCGGAGCCATACGATGCCTGGGGGCTTTCGGTCGAGCTGCTCGAGCTTCGGCTCCGCTACGAGACTCTCGGGGGCTTCTGGGGGAGCGGCCGGACGCGCCGCGAGGCAGCGGTGGAGTTCTCGGCGACCCTCAGCGATTCTCTGGGCGAGGTGCGCTTGGCGCAACGGCACACGGCCGCGATCGACGACACGGTCTACACCGGCTCGCTCGAGGAGCTCGAACGGGGCCCCTTTCGTCCAACGCGGGCCGACGATTCGGCTCCCGGTCTCATCGAGCCGGTCATCGCCGCGGCGGTCGCGGTCGGCATGTCGTATCTCCTGATCGGCACCCATACCGAATGAGCTCTTTGAATCACGCACTTCGCACCTCCCGGGCTCCCCGTCGTGTCGTCGCTCTCATCGCGGTCCTGAGCCTCATCGGCTGCGCCGGCCGTTCCCCCCGCTTGCGCGGCTCGGACGAGCAGTTCTACCAGGCCCAGCTCCTTCTGGAGGAGGGGCACACTCTCGAAGCGATCGAGGCCTTTGAGCAGCTCCGCACGGCCTACCCGGGCTCCCGCTATGTCGACGCCGCCATCTACGGGATCGGGCGCGCCCACTTCGAGAGGGGGGACCATATCGTCGCCGCCACCCATTTCGAGCGGGTGGTCCGGGATTTCCCGAATTCGATCTACCGTCCTCCCGCTCGCTTCAAGCTTGCCCGCTGCTACGACCAAGTGTCGCTGCCCGCCCGCCTCGACCAACGCTATACGATCCTCGCGGTCGAGCAGTACTCGCTCTATCTGGTCGAGTTCCCCGACGCGAAGGACCGCGACCCGGCATTCGAGCGCCTCGAGTCGCTTCGTGCGCGGTTGGCCGAGAAAGAGATCCTGACGGCCGAGTTCTACAACCGCCGGGATAAGTACGAAGCAGCACTGCTCTTCCTCGATGAGGCCCTGGATCGCTACCGCGACACTCCCCTTGCCGACAGGGGCGAGCTCGCGAGATCCGAAGCTCTGATCGGCCTGGGCCGGACGGAGGAAGCGCGCACTCTGCTCGAGTCGTTGAGCGAGACCGCTTCCGACTCGGAGCACCGCTCCACGGCGATCGAGCGCCTCCGCGTTCTCGACGCCAACCCAGAGTCGCTCGCAGAGGGCGCCGCCGGGTGATTCGGAGCTCCCGGCCAGCCCCATGGGTCGCCCTTCTCGGCGGCACCTTCGATCCGATCCACCTGGGTCATCTCCGGATCGCGGCGGCCGCGCTCGAGCACCCCGGCGTCGCCGAGCTACGACTCGTCCCCGCCCTTCGCCCTCCCCACAAGGTGCGCGGCGCCCACGCCTCCTTCGAGCATCGCGTCGCCATGTGCCGTATCGCCTGCCGAGAGACGCCAAGGGTCTCAGTATGGGAGCTGGAGGGAGAGCTCGGATGCGTCTGCTATACGATCGACACACTCGATGAGGCGGCCGCCCGTCTCGCCCCCGGAATCCCCGTCTTCGTCATGGGTGCCGACAGCCTGATCGATCTGCCGAACTGGCATCGCCCCGACGAACTGTTGGAACGTCATGCCCTCTTGGTGGTTCGCCGCCCCGGCTTCAATCTCGCCCGCGTGCCGCCCACAACCCTCTCACGCATCCAAGTGCTGGAGATGAACGAGACCCCACTCTCCTCTACCCTTGCCAGAAGCGTGGCCCACCGGCCGGGGAACGCCTTTGTACCGGCCGGCGTAGACCGCTACATCCACCAGCACCAACTCTACGGATCCAGGGCCTCTCAGTGAGTCTCTCGCCCAACCAGATCGCCCACATGCTGATCGTTCCCCTTCTATGGGGTTGCGGCTCGGCCATCTCTCCCGCGCCCCGGACACCCATGCCGTCCGGCCCCGAGTTCGCCGGTGCCGAGACCTTCGGCATGTACTCGACAGCGCTTCTCCTGCAGCGCGAAGGAAAGGTCGCCGAGGCGATCGATCTGCTGGAAACCCTCACCGCATTTGGCGATCCACGCGCCGTCGAAGCCCACATTCTCCTGGCGCGGCTATACGGCCGATCGGGCAAAGGGGAGCAGGCCCTGGAGCGGACCGGGATCGCGGTCGCCCTCGCGCCGGCGAACGCCGAGGCCCATCGACTCCGGGGCGATCTGTTCTTCAGCATGAACCGCGCCGAGCAGGCAGCCGCGGCGTATCGCCGATCGCTGGAGCTCGACCCCGACGACGCGTCGACCCGCGTGAGGCTCGCCGACCTGCTGGTGAACCTGGGTGAGGGCGTAGCAGCCCTCGACCAACTGGAGAGCGCTGAAAACCGCGGCGGCTTCGCCCCTGAAATCGCCCGCAGGCGAGCGGAGCTCCTGGCTGCGATTCGCGGGCCGGCGGCCGCCATCGACTACCTCGACACGGTTCCGGCGGGCACCTACCCCGCCCTCGCCCTTTTTCTCGCGACGGAGCTCGCCGCTCTCGACCGCGGCGACGATGCCATCGCCGCGCTCCGCGAAATCGTGGCCGATGGCGCCGCTGGACACCGGGTCCACGATGAGCTGGCCGGGCTCTATTTCGCCAAGGGAGCGGCCGATTCGGCCGTCTTCCACTTCGAGCGGGCCGCCGAGCTCGCGCCGAAACGCCCCGGCATCCGGCTGCGTCTGGCCATGGCCTTCGCCGACGCGGGACGACCCGACGAAGCCCACGTGATCCTCACCGATCTGGTCAGCCGGCATCCCGATCACGTGCGCTATCGATCGGCCCTCGGTGCCCTTTCCGCCGAGCTCGACAAGCTCGACGAATCGAAGCATCACTTCCGCGAGATCGTCCGCCGGCATCCGAAGAACATCGAAGCCTGGCTCGGCCTCGCGGCGCTGGAGGGGATGCGATCGATCCCCGGCACCGCCATTCTCGAACGGGCGGTCGCGCTCAATCCCGAATCCGCCCATCTGGTCTTTCTGCTGGGCGCCGCCGTGCGACACCAGGACCACCTCGATCGCGGCGAGAAGCTCGTTCGGCATGCGATCGCGCTCGGCTTCGACGACGAAGAGAGCTGGTTCGAGCTGGGTGCGATCCGCGAGCTGCGGGGCAACGTCGAAGGAGCCAGGCACGCCTTCGAGCGGGTTCTGTCGCACAACCCCGAGAACGCATCGGCGTTGAACTACATCGGCTACATGTATGCCGATCGCAGCGTGCGTCTTGCCGAATCGCGCGAGCTGATCGAACGGGCCTGCGAGCTCGAGCCCGACAACGGCTACTTCGTCGACAGCCTCGGCTGGGTGTACTACCGCCTCGGCGATCTCGAGAGAGCCCGCCTCGAGCTGGAAAGGGCCGCTTCGCTTTCCGATGACGATCCCGTGATTCTCGAACATCTGGGGGACGTCTTGCGAGATCTGGGGGAGCCGGAGAGCGCGGCCGCCGCGTACCGCCGCGCCCTCAATATCGACCCGACCAACGCCGCCCTGCGTGACCGCCTGGACGAGATCGCCCCTTGATGCGGATCGCGGGCGTGGCGGCTGCGCTTCTGTCGCTCGCGGCCCTCGGCTGCGCGGGTCGGCGCCCGGCGCCTCCCCCCGCCGACCCGATCGAGAAGCTCCACCGCGCCAGCCAGAACTACGCGTCGATCGACGACATTTCCGGTCTGATCGATGTGAGCGTCAGCGAAGATGGTGAAAAGGAAAAGCTCGGCGGAACGATCGTCTTTCGACGCCCAGACGATCTGCGTCTCGAGGTGATGACACCTTTGGGCCAGGCGGTCGTCACGCTCGTCCATCGCGGCGGGCGCGTGGTTCTGCACGACCACCGCGAAGACGCGTGGTGGGCGGGCCGGCTCGACGACGACGAGGCGGTGCTGGCCTTCGGAGTTCCCGTGAGGCTCGGGGCCTGGCTCGAGACTCTTCGCGACGGAGGAGTGCCGGCGGCGGGGGCGATCGAACTGATGCCCGGCGGTCGGATGCGCGCTTCAGTTCCGGAGCGGGAACTGCTGTTGGAGTTCGACGAGAACCGGCCGGTCGTGCGTTGGAGAGAGGCATTCGAGGGGGGCCTCCTGGTAGAGGACCTCCGATTCTCCGACTTCTCGCGGCAGGGGGGCGTGGAGCACCCGAAACGGGTGCGGATCGCATGGCCGGCCGATCGCCGGAGCGTCGAGATCGTTTTCCGCAAGAAGGCGATCAACCGGGGTGTGGACGCGAAGCTCTTCGAGCTCGAGCCGCCGCCCGGGGTGCCGTTCGGCTCGTTGGAAGGGGAGAGGTAGAGAGATGCGGAGCCGGACGTGGACATTGCTGCTGGTTGCCTTGCCGACTCTGGCGCACGCCGAGGCCGCGAGAGCGCAGGTGGAGGATGCGTCCGATTCGATCGGCACTGGAGATATCGCGTATCGCCCCCAAACCTCTTTTCTTCGAAACGGGGAACGCCTCGAATTCTCGTTGGAGTACGGGTTGGTGAGCGCGGGCACCGCCACGATGGAGGTGGGAGAGGTGGAGCAGGTGATGGGACGGCCCTGCGTCTGGCTGACGACGCGGGCGCGCTCGGCCCAGGCATTCGATCTGCTCTTCAAGGTCGACGATCGGGTGGTCTCGCTCTTCGATACCGAGGAGCTCTACTCCTGGCGCTTCGAGCGGCATATCCGCGAGGGCACCTACAGCAAAGACGAGAGCGTGATCTACGATCCGGTCAACCGTGTGGCGCGCTACGATGACGGCAAGATCTTTCGCACTCCGGAGCGGGCGCAAGATGTGCTCTCCGCTCTCTACTATGTGCGCACGAGGGAGCTGATCCCCGGCACCTCGATCCTGGTCCCGACCCATGCGGAGCGGAAGAACTACGCGCTCGAAGTTAAGGTGTTGGAGGAGGAATCAGTGGTAACTCCAGCGGGGACTTTCGATTGTATCGCGGTTGAGCCGGTGCTGCAGTCGGAGGGGATATTTCGACAGCAGGGGAGCCTGCGGATCTGGCTCACGCGTGACGAGGCTCACGTGCCGGTTCTGATGAAATCGAAGGTGGTGATCGGGCATGTGACGGCGCTGCTCACCGATCGTTGGGTCGGGGAGGAGGACGCGGAGGAGGAGCTCGCCGGGATGCCGATCGCTGGGGGAGCGCGGACCGGCAACGAGAGCGGGGCGGTCTCGGCGGTGGAAGGAGCGTCGCGATGAGCAAGGGGCCGAAGGAAGCCGATCTTTCGCGGGTGCGCACCCATTCGATCTCGGAGCGGGCGTCGAAGGTGGCGCTCGAGGATCTGGGCCGCCTATTTGGTCCTGGGGAGCCTTTCGATCGTTTCTTGGCCGCTTTGCCGCGGCAGCTCGCTGCGCCCGATCTGCTCGAGCTGGCGGGGGCAATCGCAAAGGCCCGGCGGCGGGGCAGTCCGGTCCTGCTGATGTTCGGGGGGCACGTGGTGAAGTGCGGGCTCTCCCCTTTCGTGATCGATCTGGTGCGACGGGGGATCGTGACCGATCTGGCGACGAACGGCTCCGGGGCGATTCACGATCTGGAGCTGGCCTTTTTCGGTGCCACTTCGGAAGATGTGGCGAGCCGCCTCGACGATGGGAGCTTCGGCTTCGCTCGCGAGACGGCGGAGCTCTTCGCCGATGGAGCGGGGCGTGCGGTGAAGGGGGGGATCGGGCTCGGGGCCGGGTTGGCTCGGGTCGTGGCGGGGGCGCCGAATCGGGAGGTTTCGTTGCTGCACGCGGCGGCGGAGGCGAAGGTGCCCCTTACGGTGCATGTGGCGCTGGGGGCGGAGATCGTGCACCAGCATCCCGCGATCGTTGGGGCGGAGCTGGGTGAGGCGAGTCTGCGCGATTTCCGGATTCTGGCGGGGGGACTGGCGGAGCTCGACGGGAACGCGGTGGTGCTCAATGTGGGGTCGAGCGTGGTGCTGCCCGAGGTCTTCTTGAAGGCGCTGACGGTGGCGCGGAATCTGGGCGCGTCGGCGCACGGGTTCACCGCCGCCAATCTCGACATGAACCGGCCCTACCGCTCCATCGAGAACGTGGTGCGGCGGCCGACGCGAACCGGGGGCCGGGGGATCCACATCACCGGCCATCACGAGATCATGATCCCTCTGCTCTACGGGGCCGTTCTGGCGGCGATCGCGCGGGGGGAGGATGAGGAGGATCGATGCTCCACGCCGTGATTCTGGCGGGTGGCAGGGGGGAGCGTTTCTGGCCCTGGAGCCGTGCGGAGCGCCCCAAGCAGCTTCTCGCCATTACGAGCCCGCGAACGATGCTGGAAGAGACGGTGCGGCGGGTCGATCCCCTGATTCCGCGGGAGCGGGTGCGGGTGGTGACCGGGCAGGCGCTGGCGGAGCCGATTCGAAAGACGCTGGCGGAGCTGGAGCCGGCGCAGGTCGTCGTGGAGCCGCGGGGGAAGAATACCGCCCCGGCGATCGGTCTCGCGGCGGCCCTGATCGCGGCCGAGGATGTCGACGCGAGCATGGTCCTGCTGCCCTCCGATCACTATGTTCCCGATGGCGTCGCTTTTCGCGATGCGGTGGCGTACGCCGATGCCGTGGCGCGGGAGAGCGGCGCCCTGGTGACCTTCGGCATCGTTCCGGAGCGGGCCGAGACCGGCTACGGTTATATCGAGTCGGGGGGGGAGGTCGGGCGGAAGGGCGAGATTCGGCATAACGAAGTGTTGCGATTCGTGGAGAAGCCGGATCCGGAAACCGCGCGACGCTATTTCGAGGGTAGAGGATTCCTCTGGAACTCCGGCATCTTCGTGTGGCGAGTGAGCGACATTCTCGGGGCGCTGGCAACCCATGTGCCGGCGATGGCGGAGCCGCTGGAGGCACTCACGCGGGCGGCGGGCGGTCCGGGGGAGAGGGACGCGATCGAGACTCTCTTCGAGGCGGCGCCGTCGATCTCGATCGATTATGCGGTGATGGAGAAGGCGGAGCGGGTCTTCGTCGTGCGGGCGCCGCTGAGCTGGGACGATGTGGGTGCGTGGAGCGCCCTAAATCGGGTTTTCGAAGGGGATGGGGACGGAAATGTGTTGCGGGGCGACGTGCTCGGCGTCGATGCGAGCGACAATATTGTGCTCGCCGACGATGGGGTAGTTGGACTGATCGGTGTCAGTGGACTGGTGGTGGTTCGCACGGGCGACGCCGTCTTGGTCTGCGCGCGGGAGCGGGCGCAGGATGTGAAGGAGCTTGTTCAGGCGCTGAAGGCGCGTGAGGACGGGGAGCGATACTTGTGAATACGACGCGGGCGTTGGTTGCAGCGATGGCGGTGGCGGTACTCGTCGCCGCTGGAGCAGTGGGCCAGGGCGACGAAGTGGGGGCGAGCGAGGCAGCGCGTGCGTACAGCTCCGGGTTCCGCGTGCAGATCGTGGCGACACCTTCGCCGCTGGCCGGCCAGAGGGCGTTGCGACGCGCGGGGCGGATCAGCGAGCTTCCGGCCTCGATCGATTGGGAGGACGGGCTCTACAAGGTGCGGATCGGTGCCTTTCTGGAGCGGGCGTCGGCCGAGCGAGGGCGCGCCGCGCTGCTCGACTCGATCCCCGATGCCTGGGTGGTGCCGGGGGTCGTGAACCGTACCGAGGTCGCGGCTTCGATGGCCGCGCTCGCTGAGCTCGCAATCGGGTCGGGGGAGGCGGATGAGCAAGGCGGAGGGAACGAGGAATGAGGCGCGGTGGATGGCAAGCGACGCTCGTCGAGGGGCCCTGGTGGCCCGATCTCCGTCCTTTGAGCTGGACGAGGCCGGTGTGGGCGCTGCGATGCGGAGCGACGACGATTCTGGAGCGGGTCGAGGCATTGTTGGGACGGCCGGTGGCGCTGATCGGCCGAAAAGATGTTGGTGCCTGTTTGCCGATTCCGGTCGGTAGGGATGCGTGGCGTCCGGGACCCTCGCTCTTTCTCGATGCGCGATGGCTGCCGGCGACGGGGGCGTGGCGGGATCATGCCGATGGCGCCGGTGATCTGCTGCTCGAGAGTGCCGATGGGAGGGTTGTCGGCGCCTATGTGACCGATCCGCCGGCGGATGCGGCCGAGCGGCTGCGCGGGGGTGAAGAGATTGGCGGACTCGCGGGCCCGGCGGCGAAACCGATGGCGGTCCAGGGGCGCCTGATCGATCGTGCCTGGCTGCCGATGCTCGCGGTGGCCGAGGAGATCGAGCGCGACTTCGGCCCATGGTGCCGAGCGCGACCTTCGGCTCGGCCGGAGCAGGGACCCGGGACCCATTTCGCGGGGGAGCGTTTTTGGTGGGGGAAGGGGGCGTCTTGCGAAGGGGGCGCTTTTCTCGACGCCCGGAGCGGGCCGGTCCTGGTGGCGGAGGGAGCGGTGATCGGGGCCGGATCGATCGTGAAGGGGCCGGCCTTCATCGGGCCTCGCTCCGAGCTCCACGCGGCCAGGCTCGAAGGGGGAGTGTCGCTCGGACCGCGCTGCAAGATCGGGGGGGAGGTGCAGTGCACGGTGGTGCAGGGCTTCAGCAACAAAGTGCACGACGGTTTCTTGGGCCACGCCCACCTCGGCTCGTGGGTGAATCTGGGCGCGACGACGACCAACTCCGATCTCAAGAACACCTACGGTGAGATCGCGGTCGATCTGGGCGAGGGGAGGATGGCGACCGGCTCGACCAAGATCGGCTGTCTGCTGGGGGACCATGTGAAGACTGCGATCGGTACCCTTCTCTACACCGGCACCGTGGTCGATCCCGGGTCGACGCTCTTCGCCGGGGCGCCGGTCTCCGGTTT
>NYZA01000005.1 GCA_002686955.1 Gemmatimonadota bacterium | reverse complement strand
TGGTGCGCCGGGGCGGCTCCCAGTGGCTGCGGAAAGACGACCACCGCGATGGCCGGCAGCCAGTTCGTCGGCGATGATCTGGCCCAGATGTGGATCGCGGACGATGGCGCCATCCGTTCGATCAATCCGGAGTGCGGCATCTTCGGAATCGTCGCCGATGTGAATTGGGAGGGCGATCCCCATCTGATGAAGCTCTTGCGCGAACCCGGCACCGAGGTGATCTGGTCGAACGTGCTGATCGATGAGAATGGGGTTCCTCACTGGACCGGCAACGGCGAAGAGTCCCCCTCCCATGGGCGGAACTTCCAGGGCGAGTGGAATCAGGGCATGGTGGACGATAATGGGAAAGAGGTTCCGATCTCTCATCCGAATGCTCGCTGCACCGTCGCTTCCACGGCGCTCGCGAACTACAACACTCTCGCGGAGCATCCCGATGGTGTCGAGACCCGCATCATCACCTATAGCGGTCGAGACAGCGACACAATGCCGCCGGTCTGGGTGGCGCCAGGATCGGACGAAGGTGTGGTCATCGGCGCCTGCATCGTCTCGGCGGCGACCGCCACCGAGGTCGGAGCGACCGGCGTGAAGCGTGCTCCTTGGGCCAACGCTCCCTTCATCCCCGGCTCGCTCGGCGACTATATGGACGCGCAGTTCAAGTTCTTCGGCAGCGACGCGATCGCGGACGACAAAAAGCCGGTCATGGCCGGACTCAACTACTTCTTGACCGACGAAGCCCGGGACGGCAGCTCGAAGAAGCTTCTGGGTGAGAAGCGGGACGTGAAGGTCTGGCTGGCCTGGGTCGAGCGCTATGCCCATGGTGAAGTCGACTCGATCGAGACTCCGGTCGGGAATCTGCCGAAGTACGAGGATCTTCGGACGCTCTTCGAGTCGATCATCGACAAGGAGTACGCCGAAGATCTCTATGCGAAGCAGTTCTCGCTCTACATCGAGAAGATCGTGTCGAGGATCGACCTGCAAGAGGGGGCATATCGCAAGGAGGAGAATGTCCCGGAGAAGCTTTTCGAGGTGCTGAAGGCGCAGAGGGCCGGGTTGCTCGGTCTGAAGGAGCGCTTCGGCCCGATCGTGACGCCGGAGCAGCTTCAGAGCTGATCTCGCCGCATGAGCGCAAATTCGAAGCGCCCCCGCCACGGCTCCTGGGAGCGGGCGGGGGCGCTTCTCTTTGTGCACCCGGACGTTGTGCACTCGAGACGATCGGGAAACCGTCTCTAGAGGTTTTTGGCGGCGAACTCCCAATCGACGAGCTCATCGAGGTAGGTCTTGATGAAGTCGGGGCGCCGATTCTGATAGTCGAGATAGTAGGCGTGCTCCCATACATCGAGAGTGAGAAGTGGAGTCATGCCTTCCGTGAGCGGATTGCCGGCGTTGGTGGTCTGCACGATCTCGAGCGAACCCTTGCTATCCACGAGCCATGTCCAACCGCTTCCGAATAGTGTCGCGGCCTTCGTCGCGAACTCCTCCTTGAAAGCGTCGATGCTACCGAAGGCTGCAACGATTTTCTCCGCCAGCTCCCCGGTCGGCTCGCCACCGCCGCCGGGCTTCATCGAGCGCCAGAAGAACGTATGATTCCAAACCTGGGCCGCGTTGTTGAAGATCCCGGCCTTGGATGCGTCATTCGCCGTTTCGGTGATGATCTGCTCGAGGCTCATCTCCGCGAGCGGCGTGTTTTCGATCGCCGCGTTCAGCTTGTTCACATACGCCATATGATGCTTGCCGTAGTGAAAGCTCATCGTCTTGGCGGATATGTAGGGCTCCAGCGCGTCGGAGGACCAGGGCAGAGGGGGAAGTTGAAAAGCCATTATCCGTCTCTCTTTCACGCACCGTGCTTGGTGAGGTAGTCGGCGACACCCTCGGGCGAGGGTTGCATCGCCTCTTCGCCTTCGTTCCAGTTCGCCGGGCAGACCTCGCCGTGCTCTTCGTGGTGGCGCAGCGCCTTGACCATGCGCAGCGTCTCATCGATGTTGCGACCGAGTCCCAGATCGTTGATCACAGCGTGCTTCACGACGCCTTCGCGGTCGATCAGGAAGGTGCCGCGGAACGCAACACCCGCGTCCTCGAGGAGCACGCCGTAGTCACGGCTGATCTCTTTGGTCAGGTCGGCCACCAGCGGGTACTGGATGTTGCCGATACCGCCCTGCGATACCTCGGTGTTTTTCCAGGCGAGGTGGGAGAACTGGCTGTCGACCGACACACCGATCACCTCGGCGCCGAGCTCATTGAAGGCCGAGAGCTTGCGATTGAATTCGATGATCTCGGTCGGGCAAACGAAGGTGAAATCGAGGGGGTAGAAGAAGAGTACGACGTACTTGCCCTTGAGATCGCTCAGGCCATAGCCCTCAACGATCGAGTTGTTGCCGAGAACGGCGGGGGCGGCGAAGTCGGGGGCTTGCTTGCCGATCAGCGTGCTCATGGTTCTCTCTCTTCCTTCAGGGTTTCTTGGGTTGAAGTGGCCGCTTCCAGGAACTGCGACATCTTGCTCAGGCTCTATATAGCACGGCGTGTGCCAACGCGCTGTAACGGCGTAATAGATTGTATGGCAAAGAGTTAACATTTGGACTGAGCGCGGCCACCGGGTGAACGCGATATTTGGCGCTGCCGAACCCCGAAATATCGCGCTATGCTCCCACTTCCGCGATATTGCGCGATCCCGCGCGACACACGACCCGGAGGCGCAGATGCCACGGCCCGGCCGGACGATTCTCGACCTTACGCGCGATATCAGTGCCGCCCTCGATCTGGGAACGACGGTGGAACAGGTGAACGAGCTGCTCGGTGAGGCGATGGAGATCCTCGGTGGCTTGGTTCCGTACGATCTCGCGACGATCATGGAGCTGAGCGGAGAGCGATTGCGGGTTCGGGTCGCACGAGGCCCGCTCGCGGGGCCGGTGGTGGAGCGACATCAGCTCGATTTGAATCGGTTCCCTGGAATCCGCGATCTGTTGAGGGGCGATCGTGCCAGGGCATTCACGGAGCACGACCACCGGGACGGGGACGGAGACGCCTTCGACGGTGTCTTGGACCTACCCCATGGGCACTCCTGCATGGTGGTGCCCCTCCGTGCCCGCTCCGGCGCTTTGGGCATCATGACTTTCGATCGGCGAATCTGCGGGGAGTACCCTTCGACCGTCGTCGAGCTGGCCGATGTCTTCGGAAAGCTCCTGGCCATGGCTATGAGCTACGGCGAGCAATCCTCCATGTTGGGAAGGATGAGCCAGCAACTGCGAGAGCAGAACCGTTTGCTCCGCGAGCGGGTCGGCGCCAGAGGCGATGCCTGCGAGATGATGGAGGCGAGCCGGAGCCCGGCCATGTCGCGGGTCGTGGGTGTCGCCAGACGGGTGGCGCAATCGGGCACCCCGGTTCTCATAACTGGTGAGACCGGGACGGGGAAAGAGGTCTTGGCGAACGCGATTCACGGCTGGGGCGAACGGGCCAAGCGACCGCTGGTCGGCATCAACTGTGCCGCGTTGCCACCGAGCTTGATCGAGAGCGAGCTCTTCGGACACGTCAAAGGCGCATTCAGCGGAGCCACGAAGAACCGGATCGGACGGTTTCAAGCGGCGAACGGCGGCACGCTCTTCCTCGACGAGATCGGAGAGATGCCGCTCGACCTGCAAGCGAAGCTCTTGCGGGCTCTGCAGGAAGGCTGTTTCGAGCCGGTGGGCAGCGACCGGACGATCCGCGTCGATGTACGGGTCATCGCCGCGACCAACATCGATCTTCTCCGCGCGGTCGCGGAGCAGCGATTCAGGCAAGACCTCTACTACCGTCTCGCGGTCTTCCCGGTCCACATCCCCCCCTTGCGTGAACGCCGAGAAGATATCGCTCCGATCGCGGAGGGGTTTCTAGATCAATTGAGCAGGCGTACGGGGCGTGGTCCGTGGCGCTTCGGCGAGCGGGCCGAGCAGTGGCTCTCGAAGCAAACCTGGCGGGGCAATGTGCGCGAATTGGTCAACACGCTGGAGCGTGCCACGATCCTCAGCCCGGGATCGGAGCTCGATTTCGGAGCTGACGAGATGCGGCATGAGACCGCCGGTGCCGAGCCGGTCGAATCGCCCGTGAGCAGCGTAAGTCTGCCAACTCTGCGAGAGATGGAGCGTCGTCACATCGTCGCGGCCCTCGAGCGCACGGGAGGCAAGCTCTACGGTCCGGGCGGGTCGGCCGAGATCTTGGGAATCAACCCGAGTACACTTCGCAGCCGCATGCAGAAGCTGGGTCTCGGTGGCGCGCGAGGATTCAGAACCGGTTCCGGATAGGATGGTCGCGGGTTATCCTCTAGTCAGTACCCGGACCCCATCCCGACCCGCATTCCGATCGGTTCCCCCCCGTGCACGACGTGGATGGTGACGCCGCTCTTCGGCTTCCCTTCCTCCGGCATCATCGAGGGGCGAAGCCCCCGTTCGGTCCGCACGGAGGACGCGTCCCATGATTGCACTGAGAGATCTCGGGAACGCCGAGCTGATTGCACGTTTGCGGACCTTGCGCAAGCGTACGAGCGCTCCGCGAAACGTGCCGCAGCCCTCGATCGGCGAGTTGCTGGACGGCCGCTATCGGCTCGAGCGCAGATATTTCCTCGGGGTGCTTTCATCGTCCTATCTTGCGACCGATATCGAACGAGGGGAGGCGGTCACCCTTCATCTCATCCACTACGAGGACGTTGGCGATTCCGGGTTCAAACAGTGGGCTGGCGCGACACTGGCGGAGGAATGCGAGAAGGCGACCCTGCTGCGCCACGAGAACATTGTGAGAACTCTCTCGCACCGTAGGCACGGCGATCTCGAGTTCCTGATCACCGAAAAAGCGAGCGGGCGTCCCTTTGCCCATGTTCTCGAGAGATTGGCTACAGGCCGGGTCGCTCCGAATCGCGCCGTCCTCCTTGGGATCCAGATTCTGAAAGGGCTGGAGTACGCTCACGGGTTGGGGGCCGTGCACGGCTGTCTCGATATCGACACGGTGCTGCTGGTCGGAAGCGACGAGGCCAGAATCGCCGGCTTCGGCATGCGGGCACTCCTGGATCCGCGAGATGAGATGAAGGGGGTGCTCGATCGACGGTACCCGTGCAGCAGCCCCGAGTGCATTCGAGGCGAGGCACCGACACCCAGAAGTGATATCTACTCCGTTGCCGCGACTCTTTTCGTTCTAATGGACAGTGCTCCACCTTTTGGAACGAATGGACGAGAGTCTCGCCTCGGCCACATGATGTTCCAGCTTCCTCTCTCCCCGCGCATCCCGCCCGAGTTGCACGAAGTGATCGAGAAGGGGATGAACAAAGATCCGAGGGGGCGATTCAGAGGTGCCGCTGAGTTGCGGCTGGCATTGGCATCCGCCGCGGGAATCGAGACCGAGGCGGTTGCGCCGGAGCGCGAATCCGAGAAGCCAGCAACCTGCTCCGCCCCACCCGACAACGAAGTCACTCCTCACGAGGAGCCGCCGCCCCCCACTCTGAAAGTGATAGGGGAGCTGAGCGACAGATCGATTGTGGAGTCGAGCGAAGACGCATCCGCGCCGCCTCTCGCCCATTCGGAACCGTTGTTGCGCCCATGGGGCGACAGAGATTCTGGACTGGATGAATGCCTCGAGAAGATCGTGGCGATCGAAGGTGTCATCGCGGCCGCCTTGGTCGACGGCGATGGGCTCGTCGCCCGAATCCGGGGAAAAGCGAATGTCGATTTCGACACTCTCGGCTCCGCCGTTCAGCTCTTCTTCGTCGCCGCGATCAAAGCTACCGAGCGCATCAAGCAGGAAGACCCCAAGCTGGTCTTAGCCGAAAACGCGTCTGGGATGTTCCTTCTGGTACCCCTGGCTCGTGGTTTCGTACTCGCGATATCGGCCGATGCTTCCATGATGCTCGGGGCGCTCCGTTACGACGTCAAAGCGCTCGTACCGAAATTGTGTCGGCTACTCGCCTGATTGCGCCACGAACAAGCTGGCCCGCAACCTTCGCCTGTGAACATAGGCTCGGCCAACGGTCCACAAGATAGCGAGCGCACCGACGATTCCACTGGCGAAGAGGATCGTCTTGCTGGTGTAGTCCCACCAGATGTCGTGTCGGGGATCGATGTCGATGTAGCCCAGCCTTCGAAGGTACTCGGGTGTCGCGATCAGCCGACTGACCACACAGAGTAGAATGATCACTCCCGTCACCAAGCGGATATACACCTCCTTCACGACCTTGGTCCCGTACGCGCCGAGGTGGATGCCCACGAGCGAACCAACATAGAGAAGCAGGGTTAGACGAAGGTCGACGTAGCCGTTCCAAGCGTAGTTGAGACAACCCCACGCGCCCATGAACACCGCTAGGTACAGCTCCGTGCCAGCCGCTACGGCCGTCGGAATACCGAGCACGTAGATCATCGCCGGCACACCGATGAACCCGCCGACTCCGATCGTGCCGGCCAGAAAGCCGGTCGCGAGACCGATCGGCATGATGACCCAGAGCGAAACTCTCACATCTGCCACTTTGAAGTGGATCATCGGCCACAGTCGAATTCGGGAACAGATCTCCGCGATTTTGAGCGATGGCCCTTCCCCTGGCGCGGCTCTCCAGACATCGCTCAGCATCGAGACCGAGACGATCGACAGGAAAGAGATGAAGATCACACTGATGTACAGGTCGCCGCCGGCGGATCCTTCGGCGGATTTGAAGAAGTGGCTGTTCAGGAACGCGGCGATCGAGATGCCGGCCGAGGCGGTGACCAGCATGCACATCCCGAGCAGCTTGTCGACATTTCCCATCTCACCGTGCTTCTTCGAACCGACCAGCGCCTTTCCGAATTTGTGGGTGATGTTGCTGCCAACCGCGACAACACCGGGAACACCGAGGTTCATCATGCCCGGTGTCATGAAGAAAGCGCCACCGCTGCCGATGAATCCGCTGAGCATGCCTCCGATGAATCCCAGCATCACCACCTGCAGCGCCGATCCAAGGCTCAGTTCGATGAACAGCTCTTCTCCGAGCATCACCACTCTCCTACTCGATGCCGATCATCTTGAGGATTCTCGCTGCCGATGAACCGTAGAGACGTGCCAGGAGGGGAATGAAGCAGGCGATCGAAATGGCCGTGAGCAGCTTGAGCGGCCAGCTCTTGGAGTCGGTCGCACCGGTGAACGCCAGAATCTGCTCCTGAAAGCTGAAGAAGAAAAGATATATGGCAGCGACGATCGCGATTCGAATCAGTGCCGTTGCAATATCGCCGCGCCCGGCTCGGTACTGTTTCTTGATCCCCTCGGTATCCACCACCGCCGTCGCGAAATTGTCGCTCAGAATGCTCGCCAGCTCTCTGGCCAATCGAAGCTGCGCGCCGAGCGGTTTCACTTTGTAAACCCCACCGACTACGAAAAGGCTGTATTTCACCTGCCTGTCGATCGAATGGAGGAGCGCGTTGGCATCACCATGTACGACTCTGCGTCCACCGGATCGGTTGATCTTCCGCAGCTCCGCCAAAGTGTCGGCGATGCCGCCGGCTTCCAGCGAATCCTCATCTCCCTCATGCCATTCCTCGCCGGACGCGGGTGCATCGGCCGGGTCGCTCTCATCGCGCGCGACAAAGCGAAGCAACTCGACTGCCGCATCCCATCCCTCCGCGATCGCCACGATATCGGAAAATGTGTCGCTCCTCGGGTCGAACTCCTCCTCAATCCACAAGATATTGGTCTCGGCGATCGTGCAACGGATATTTTCGACGCCTTCGATCTTCGCGAGAGCACCCGGAATATGCTCGATGACCGACGCCTGGCGTGGCATGCAGTGAACCGACACGGTGCCGCCCCGGGTCCTGACGCGAACATCGGCGCGTGAGGTCTTCTCGTCTTGGCCGAGTGCGATCCGCGCCCGGCTGGCCAGGAGCAACTCCGCGATCGCTCGGCGGGAGGCCGGGGTCTGTTGGTAGTCGGGGAGCTCCGTCATGGCGCAGAGGGCGACCGCTGCGTTTTCCGGCGGCATACTCTCGAGGTTCACGACGATGTCGTAGAGCGTGGGATCATCCCAGCGGACACCGTGGAGGTATTCGGCCCAGCGGGATCTGTCCCTGTCGATCTTGTCGATGAACTCGATCGCCTGCTCGCGGGGCAGGCGCAGCCGGCTCTCGACCGCCTCGATCCGCTTTTCTGTGCTGCTTACGGCCCGCACCCTGAGCACGTGCGGCACGCCCCGCAAGAGCAGATGTCCGGCGTGGCCGTGATAGACGAGATCCCCCGCGAGCGCGAGCTCGCAGAGCTTCGCCGTCACGGTAGCGAGGTACAGCTCTCGTTCTCGGGCCAGCTTCCGCCGGCTCGCCGGCGCCTTGACCAGCACGGACTCCAGCTGTCCGACCTGAATGCCCCGGTCGATGGCCAGATCGGCGAGGGACTCGCGATCGATGCAAGCGCATCCGAGCTTGGTGGCGAGGGCTTTCGCCAAGGCACTCCCCCCGCTCAACGACCCGCGGGAAATCGTGATCACCGGCATGGGGAGACCTGGCCTCCGTGTTGTCGATCTTTGGGTCCACGCAAGAATGACTAGCGAGTTTCGCATCCCACGGGCGTCAAACTCACCACTTGTTCTTGCGTGGGGACCCTTTCTACGCCGAAGCGGCCCGAATGACCACGAAGAGCAGGAACGAAACCGCCCCGGCACAGGTTGGAGTGGCGATCCAGCCGATCACGACTTCCGACATCTTGCTCCGTGAGACGGTCTTGATCCCACGATAGAGTCCGATGCCGAGGAGGGCTCCGACGATCGCCTGGGAAGTCGATACCGGAACACCCCACATCGAGAATAGATGCAGCCCGAAACCGGCCGAGGTCTGCGCGGCGAATGCGCCCGGTAGATCGAGCGGGATGATGCTGCGTCCCACCGTTTCCGCTACGCCCCGGCCAAAGAAGAGGGCGCCAAGAGCGATCGAGAGAGCGCCGAGGACGGTGAGCATGCGGGGGTCCAGAATCTGGTTGTCTAGGGCGATGATCGGGCCGATCGCATTGCCCAAATTGTTGGCGCCCAAAGAGTACGAGCCGTAAGCCGCCGAAACCAGAACGAGCCAGGTCAAAACGATTCGTGGCCCTCGAGTTTTCTCCATACGCGAAAGGAGGGCCAGTGTCGTGCGATAGAGCAGGTAGCTGAGAATGGCGGTCAGGATGGGGCAGAGAACCCAGGAGCCGGCGATACTCAGGGTCTTCGTCCAATCCATCGGCATGTCGCCGGCCACCCCCACGCCCGCAACGGCGCCGACGATCGATTGGGATGTGGAGACCGGGATTCTGCGAAAGGTGGCGATGGTGACGAAGAGCCCTCCGCAGAGCAGCGCGGCGAGTGCCGCTTCGGGGGAGAGGGGGACGGTGACGATCCCCTTGCCCACCGTTTTTGCGACGGCGCCGCCCTGCAGGAGTGCGCCGGCGATCGCGAAGGCCGCGACCAGGCTGATCCCCACCTTGAAGCGGATCAGACCCGCGCCCACCGATGCACCGATGCAATTCGCCGCGTCGTTCGCGCCGATATTGGCCCCGACGTAAAGGCCCGCCAAAACGATCCCGATGCTCAGAGCGAGCGTCATCCCGCGGCTCCCGAGCTCAAGCCATTTTCCGCTTTATGGCGATGATGGAGAGCCGATCGCCCACGTTTTCGATTCGATCGCTTACTCCACAGATCAGGTCGATGACCATCTTGAGGACCAGCTTGTCGATCTTCTCGAGATCGAGCTCGCGGTATACCCTGTGCACGGCGTAGAACTGAATGCTGTCGATTCGCTGCTCGAGTCGGCCGATCTCCTCTACCTGCTCCTGGACCTCGTGCTCATCGCGCAATGTGCTCCTGACCATCTCGGGGATCGGCTGGTAGCACTTCGATGTCAGGTCGCAGATCTCGCGCAAATCGTCTTTGATCTCCTCCGGAATCTCGGGCCGCGCGAGAACGATCAGATCGGCGGAGTCCTCGGCTTTGTTGGCGACGCGATCGAGCGTCTCGAGCAAGTCGATGTAGTCTTGTCGGTAAGCTGGCAAGAATGCCCCCCGGTGCATCTCCCGCTCGACCTCGAAGCGGATCAGATCGGCACCGCTCTCAAGCTCGTGAACATGCTTCGATTCCTCTCTGAACTGCTCGTTGCCCTCAAGGTAATCGCGGACCATCTTCCCATGCTCGGAAACCGCCTCTCCGATCATCCCGCAGAATCGCTCGATCTCGGCGACCACGTTTTCCTGTCGTTTGTCTCTGAAGAGCATTGCATCATCTCCCAGGATGGACGATTTGGGTTGAAGGGAGGATAGCAGACTACCGGCGGGCTCCGTACCCTCATATGCGAGCACGACGGACACCTCGCCGAGAGCTGTTCCATGATCCACGGTCGAAAACACAAGGGGTTGCGGCGAATCAGCGCGACCTGGTTGTTCGCGGTCTCACCGGCCATGTCTACGTGGCTCGGTGTTCCGGGCGATTACCCCACGGTGCAAGATGCGATCGACGCCGCGGATGCCGGCGACCATGTGGTGGTCGCGCCCGGCACCGTGCTCTCCGCGACCCCTTGTTTCTCAGCTGTCTTTTCAGCGCCAATCACGCGGGCCGCCACGGCGGCGCGGTCTTCGCCAGCTATACTTCGCATCTGACATTCCGGAACTGCACGATCTCAGGCAATCGTGCCACGAATGGAGACGTTGCTTACTGCATCTATCGGTCTGGAACCCGCTTCGTGAACTGCATCATCGCCGACCAGCCGGAGCAGCCTTTCGATGGTGTCTTGCCGGCGGTCACCTTCAGTGCCGTGCAGGGAGGATGGCCCGGCGAGGGGAATCTGGACGAGGCACCCCGACTTCGCGACTGGAAGGGGTACCCTTACGGATTGGCCCAGGGCTCTCCTTGCATCGATGCGGGCGACGGTGAAGATGATTCAATCAATTGGGGTGCGATCGATCCGAGGTATATCAACGGCGCATGGCCCGACTTGGGGGGCCTATGGCGGCCCCGATGCGGATCAGTGGATCGACTTCATGATCCCACTTTCCGGCGAGCCTGAGCTCAGATACTGCGGAGATTCGGATGGCTGGAATTCAACGGCAAGACGACGGGACGGCGAGACCAGGGAAGCGGCTATTTGGACTACTAGGGCACGCCGGCGCGATCGTCGCCGGAGCTCTTCTCATGATCCTGGGGCTCGGTATGGGCGTGACCGTGATGCTCCTGCCGCTCGGCGTACCGCTCGGGCTCTTCGGGCTCGGGCTCTTTCTGTGGGGACTCTTCGAGCGCTCGCGGTAGGAGGTTGGTGGCGCCGCGCCGATGTGTCGCTCGAATCGAGAACATCAGTGGGAGAGATCCCACTTCCTTGGGCAGCTTCCACCAGCCTTTTTCAGCCTCTTTCATGATGGGGAGCGCCTGATAGCAACATCGATCGAACTCCCGCACCTCATCGATCTTCAGGCCCGCGTCGATGAGGGCCTGGAGCACGTCGCTGAAAGAGTGGCTCCATTCGTAGGTCGTCGTGTTGCGGATCTTGGCGAGCTTGTCTCCCGTATATGTGCCGTCTTCCTCGAATCGAAGGGGCTTCGGCGTTTTGAAGTAGGGGTAGCGTAACCGGAGCGATCGAGTTGCCGGATCATCATCGAAGACCCAGAGGAAGGGGTGGAACTCCGCTAGAAAAAAGGTGCCGCCGGGCGCGAGGTGGCGGGCGATCGTCCTGCCCCAAGGCTCGAGATCGGAGAGCCAACAGAGCACACCGTAGCTCGAGAAAACGACATCGAACTGTCGATCCAGATGGTGCTGGAGATCGTACACATCACAACATATGAAATCCGCGGGAAGATCCTGCTTGCGAGCCAGCTTTCGGGCCAGATCGATCGCCCGCGGCGAGAAGTCCACTCCGGTGACCTCGGCACCGAGCCGCGCCCAAGAGAGGGTACTCAGCCCGAAGTGACACTGAAGGTGCAGAAGCGTCTTCCCGATCACGTTTCCCACTCCCTCACGTTCGACGGCGTCGAGCGCGATTCTGCCGCGCTCGAACCCCGCTACATCGTAGAACGGCGATTTCGCGTGAATCGGGACGAGCTCATCCCATCGGTCGCGATTGGCTCTACTGTAGTCGTCCATGTGGCGTGGCGGAGTCCTTATTGGGGGGCGTTGTTGGTGATGCGCGCAACGACTTCTTGCACAAATATAACATCTATTACATCGAGCAAGAACCGACCGCTCGCAAAGGTTACCGGAGCTCAGGTTAGCATGGTGTCCCGTTCTGCTTTCCGGAGAACCAGATGTCACCTCGAATCCTTGCAATCCCAACCGCCATCTACCTGCTCTTCGCACCTGGCATCGCCTCCCATGCCTCGGAGCTGTCCGCGCCCCGCGAGCACCCGGAGTTCGTCCTGGTGAGCTTTGAGAGCGACGCTGGTATCGTGCTGCGGGGCAACCGTTTCACCGGATCGAACATCCCCGAGATCGAGATCCTGAACGACCTCCTGGAGAGCCTCTCCCTGGTCGAGCTCAGAGATCTGATATCGGTCGAACGAAGGCGTGCCCTGCGGGGAATCGTGCGAGGGGCGAACGCGAAGTTCTCCGAGCGTTCGATCGATCTCTCCCGCCATTTCGTCATCGAGCTGGCCGGCGGGGTCGATGGTCGAGATGTGGCGGCGCTCCTGCGAGCCGAGACGATCGTGGAGCGAGCGGAGATCTCGATGGCCTATCCACCTCCGGGGGCTTGCATCATCCCTACCGATCCGAACGCGGTCGATCGGATCTCGCAGGGTCAGTGGTATCTATTCCGAACCGAGCACGACCGCGCCTGGGCGGATGCCTGCGGAGATGGAGTCGTGATCGCCGACTGCGACGCCGGATACCAGACCGACCATTGGGAGCTCGATGACAACTTCATCGTATCGTTCCGCGAGGATTTCGCCGACCTCGATGCCCCCTTGGATGTGGACGACGGGATCTTCCGCTATCACGGCACCGCGGTCACGGGGATCATGTCGGCCGAATCGAATGGGCTCGAGATCGCCGGCGGCGCCCACGAATCGAAGGTGATTCCTCTTCAGTACTACAACTACGATGGGACGGATGACATCTCTTTCGAAGAGGGCGTCGCAAATTGTGTCGCCGGCGCCATCTTGCTCGATCCCGACATTATCGTACTCGAAGCTCAATACGGTGGATCGGCGGAGCGGATTCCGGGAGTTTCCGATCTGGTGGCCGGGGCGGTCGCCGGCGGCATCCACGTCGTAGCGGCGGCAGGCAACTACAGTACACTTCTCGACTATGAACAGAGCAACTTCACGGGAAGTGTCATCGTTGGTGCACTCGATGTATCGGACGATAGCGCATATTTTACCAACTACGGCCCGCGGGTAGACGTCGCGGCCGCCGGGGAGTCGCAGTACACGACAACGACATCGAGCGGCTTCACGCCCGATTTCGGGGGCACCTCCGGAGCCACACCCGTGGTGGTCGGGGCCGTCGCGAACATCGTTCAGCTCGATCCGACGGCGACGCCGGAAGAGGTGCGCACGACTTTGCGCGCAACATCGCATCCACTCGACACATATCGCGAGGTGGGCGGCATGGTGAATGCTCACGGCGCATTGCATGGAGTCGTTGGCGATCGAGCCACATTGTCGCTTTATCCCGAGCAGCTTTCCGCGGCCCAGGGGTCGAGCACTACATTCGACGTGGCCTTGTTCAACGGCGGCGTTTCGCCGGTAGATGTGGAGATCCGCGTCGATCTCTACCTGCCGAACGGGAATCCACATCCAGGGAACCCCTTTATGGGGCCCCAAAGCACGGTTCTGCCGGCCGGCATGGCGGTCAATGCGGAGATCTCGGCCGATGTGCCCGCCTTCGCGCCGGTCGGCGAGTACCGGGCGGTCGCGATCATGGACGCCGTCCTCGGCGGCGAAATCGACCGTGACGAGTTGGCGGCCACGGTCTTCTAGCGAATCGCCTGACCAGGAGCAGACCCGCCACGAATCCACCGACATGCGCCATCACCGCGACACCTCCCGCGGCGGATGGCCCGCCCGCGAGGATCGGCGCCGCTCCGAGAAGCTGTAGCGCGAACCACCAGAGGAGCACCAGCCAGGCCGGAAGAGGGATGATCCGGATGATGATTACGAAGATGAAGAGCATGTTCACCCGGGCGCGGGGATAGAGAAGCAGGTAGCCGCCCATCACGCCCGAAATCGCTCCGGAGGCCCCCACCATCGGCACGGGAGAGAAGGGGTCGATCGCGATCTGCGCCGCGGCCGCGGCCAATCCACAGATCAGATAGAAGGCCACGAAGCGGATCGGCCCCATGGCGTCCTCGATGTTGTTCCCGAAGACCCAGAAGAAGAGCATGTTGCCGAGCAGATGTGCCCAGCCGCCGTGCAGAAACATCGATGTGATCGGCGTGAGGGCGTTGATCGGCTCCCGATCGACAACGCAGACGAGGCCTCTGCCGGCCGGCACCGCCGTCCCCACTTCGGCCAGGCCCGTGATCTCTCCCGCCACCAATCCCAGATTGCACACGCTGGCCGCCAGCGCGTTGGGGTCCATTCCCGCCCCCTGAAAGAAGATCCAGGTCGCGCCGATGGCGAGCAGGATCGCGTAGGTCACGAAGGGGGTGTGAAGGGTTGGGTTCTCGTCGCTGATCGGGATCATCGGTAGAAGGTCTCCAAAACGAACCTCACCTCAGCCTATGCTATGGGCTCGCAAGAAACGAAGCTCCCCCACTGAATGGCGCCCACATTGGAATCCCTGCCCAAGAAACTTCGCACCGCCGAGCTCGAAGCACGTCTGATGGCCCGTTGGGCCGAGGAAGGCACCTATCGGTACGATCCGACTCGGCCTCGGGAAGAGACCTTCTCGATCGATACCCCTCCCCCGACTGTTTCCGGATCGCTCCACATCGGTCATGTGTTTAGCTACACACATACCGATCTGGTGGCTCGTTTCCAGCGCATGCGGGGCAAGAACGTCTTCTATCCGATGGGGTGGGACGACAACGGGCTGCCGACTGAACGGCGGGTGCAGAATCACTACAATGTTCGGTGCGAGCCGCACATCCCGTACGATCCCGCGCTCGAGCCCGACCGCAAGGCGAAGCGCGCGGCACCGATCAGTCGCCGCAACTTCATCGAGCTCTGCCACGAAGTGACACAATCCGACGAGCGGGCATTCGAGAAGCTATGGACCCGCTTGGGGCTCTCGGTCGATTGGCTCCAGACCTACGCGACAATCGACGATCACTGCAGGCGGATATCGCAGCTCGATTTTCTCGATCTGTTGCGAAAAGGGGAGGTGTACACCTCCGACGCTCCTTCGATGTGGGATGTGGACTTCCAAACCGCCGTTGCCCAAGCCGAGGTCGAGGATCGCGAGACCCTAGGGCTCCAGTTTCGGCTCCGCTTCGGGATCGAAGGAGGGGGGACGCTCCCGATCATGACCACGCGACCCGAGCTTCTCCCCGCCTGCGTCGCCGTGGTCGTGCATCCCGATGATCGCCGATTCGCGTCGCTGCGGGGCAAACGGGCGGTGACACCCGCCTTCCGGGTGCCGGTCCCGATCGTGGCGCATGAGCTGGCCGACCCTGAGAAAGGGAGCGGTGCGGTCATGGTGTGCACCTACGGCGATGCCACCGACGTCACCTGGCAAAAAGAGCTCGAGCTGCGAACCCGCGTCATTTTGGGGCGCACGGGACGCCTACTCGCGCTCCCCTTCGGTTCCGACGGTTGGGAATCGCTCGATGTGGAAACCGCCCGAAACTTCTACTCCCGCGTGGAGGGCAAGACCACGCGCCAGGCGAAGACGGAGATGGCTCTAATTCTGGCGGATGGGCAGGCCGCCGCGGACGGCACCGATCGTCCGCCCCTCGAGAGCGAGCCGGAGTCGGTCGATCAGCAGGTCAAGCACTACGAAAAAGGGGATCGACCGCTCGAGATCATCCCCACGCGACAGTGGTTCGTTCGACTGCTCGACAAGAAGGCGATCCTCCTAGACCAGGGACGCAAAGTGGCGTGGCATCCCGAGCACATGCGGCACCGATATGAGCATTGGGTCGAGGGGCTCAAATACGATTGGTGCATCAGCCGGCAAAGGTACTTCGGTGTGCCGATTCCGATTTGGTACCACGTCGACAACGACGGGAACCCGATCGAGGAAGGCACGATCGTTCCCGATCGCTCTCGTCTTCCAATCGACCCGATGACCGACGCCCCCGAGGGCTTCGATGAGTCGATGCGCGACAAGCCGGGCGGTTTCACCGGCGAAGCGGATGTGTTCGATACCTGGATGACATCGTCGCTGACTCCGCAGATCGCGACCGGCTTCGAAGAAGACGATGAGAGATTCAGCCGCACCTATCCGATGGATATGCGCCCCCAGGCGCACGAGATCATCCGCACCTGGGCTTTCTACACGATCGCGCGCGCAACGATGCTCGATGGCCGCCTGCCCTGGAACAACGCGGTGATCTCTGGCTGGGTTCTCGATCCCGACCGCAAGAAGATGTCGAAATCGAAGGGGAACGTGGTCACACCGATCGGCGTGCTAGAGCGCTTCGGCTCTGATGCAACCCGATACTGGTCCGCGAGGGCTCGTCTCGGCACCGATACCGCGAGCGATGAATCGGTGATGAAGACCGGAAAGAGGCTCGTGACAAAGATCTTCAACGCCTCGAAGCTGGTAATCGGGCGGGTGCGCGAGGCGGGGATCGAGCCTCGTCTTCTCGGCGTGGCCGATCTGACCCATCCGATCGATCGCGGCGCCCTGGCCACGCTGCTGCCGGTGGTCGACACTGCAACGCAGCGTTTCGAAGCGTTCGAATCAGCGGTGGCGCTGGAAAGCGTGGAATCGTGGTTCTGGTCGGTCTTCACCGACAACTATCTCGAGTTGGCCAAGGGGCGGGCCTACGCCGGGGATCGCTCGGCTCTCGCGGGTTGGTCGTGCGGCCTCTCGGCGGTCCTGCGCCTCTTCGCGCCATTCTTGCCCTTCATCACCGAAGAAGCGTGGGAGTGGCAGTTCGGCTCCGGCGGCGCTTCGGTCCATCTGTCGACCTGGCCGATTCGGGAGGAGTTCGGGATCGACGAGAGTGAAGCGACCGCCTTCACTGGCGCGGTCGACGTGCTGGGGCAGGTGCGGAAGATCAAGAGCGATCGGAGCCTGTCGATCCGGTTCGAAGTTCCCGTCATCGTTGTGCGCGGGCCGTCGCAACGTCTGCACGCGTTGATCGGGGCCGAAGACGATCTTCTGGCCGCCACGGCGGCAGCAGCGCTTCGCACCGAAGTGGCCGAGACCGAAGGGGGAGCGCTAGAGGTCGTTCTCCCCGAGTAGAGTCGTGTCGAATCGGTTGGCAAGGAATCTGCTCAGCATCTCAGCGAGCCGACGACGATCGATCGGTTTTGCCAGATAGTCGTTCATGCCCGCTGCCAAACAGCGTTCGCGGTCTCCTTCCATCGCGTTGGCCGTGAGAGCGACAATTGGAAAACTGTCTCCGCCCTCCATCAGCCGAACCCGTTTGGTGGTCTCGAAGCCGTCCATTTCCGGCATTTGGCAGTCCATGAACACGAAATCGTAGTCAGTGTTCTCGATCGCCACGATCGCTTCGGCGCCGCTCCCGACCGAGTCGACATCGCATCCCATACTCTGAAGCATCCGCTCAGCGACCTTGAGATTGATCAGATTGTCATCGACAACCAGGATCCTCAACTTCTGCAACCGTTGACTGGGAATCGTCATGAACCTTCTCCCAAGAATTCCTTGATCGTCGTCAGCAGGTCGTCCACTTCCACCGGTTTGGTCAGGTACTTGGCGAAGCCGGCAGCCTGTCCGTTCTCGACGTCTCCAACCATGGCGCTGGCAGACAAAGCGACGACCGGGATGTTCCGGGTCCGGTCGCAATCACGCAGGCA
>NYZA01000004.1 GCA_002686955.1 Gemmatimonadota bacterium | reverse complement strand
CTCGAAGTCGAAGAAGATGGGGCGGGTGAAGGGCGGTGGAGGGCCGAGCTGTCGCCGCATGCCCGAAGCGACGATTGGGCGGTGCTGGAGTTGGAGGCGCGATTCGAAGCGCGTGTGGACACCGCCGACGCGGAGAGGGCGAGCCTCGAGATCGACATCCAGACCGTCGGCGGTCCCGAGGAAGCGGAGAGCGACCCCGTCGTGATCGTTTTCTGGAACGGGAGCCCCGGCGCGCCCATGCCGCCCGAGAGGCGGATACACGCAGTGTTCACCGAGCGATCGGGCGGCATCGCACGGGTCGACCTGGGCAACTGGCCCGCCTGGTGCCTTTACGATGAGGCGCTGCGCTCGATCGGATTCGTGCTGCCCCCGGAGTGGGGCTCCGGGAGGATCGTGCGCGCGGTATTGTCGGGGAGCCGATCGTGACCCGGGTGCGGCGCATCGAGCTCGCGGTCCTGGCGCTCGCGGGGGCCTGGTTCGTGGCCAGCACGCTCCGTCTCTTTCTCGTGGCGATGCGCGGCGAGCTGGTGCACGCGCTGCCCTCGCTCATGCCGGCCGGGCTCGTCTTGCTGGCGATCGCGGCGCTCGTTCGATGGCGCAACCGCTCGCCCGAAGAGCTCCGCGCGATCGAGCTTCCCGTCGAGCCCCTGGGAGCGGTGAAGGGGATCGCGGCGCTGCTGGGCATCGCGGCGGTTGTGCTGGGGCTCTATCACCCCGCGCTCCAAGGGGGGTTCTACCAAGACGATTGGCGGCTCTTCTCCTACGCCGAGGTCATCGACTCGATCGGATTCCGGCGTGGCGCGTGGTGGGTGCTCACGACCCGCCTCGACATGATGTACCGGCCCGCGGCCTGGTTGCTCACCTCGCTCGACCATGCGATCTGGGGCGTCGACCCCTTCGGCTTCCATCTCTCGAACCTCTGCTGGCACATCCTCGCGGGCTGGCTCGTCTTCCTTCTCGGGCATCGACTTCTGGGGACCGCCATGGCCGGCGCGACGGTGGCCCTGCTCTATGTGCTGCACCCTCTGCACGCCGAGGCGGTGATTTACGTCACGGTGCGCGAAGAATCGATCGCCGCCTGCGCCTACCTGGGAACCCTGCTTCTGCATATGGAGCACCGCCGGCGCCGGCGTCCCCACCTCGCGCTCCTGGCGTTGCTCTCGGCGGCGCTCGCGCTGCTGAGCAAGGAGCACGCCGTCACGCTGCCGGTCACGATCGTGCTGCTTGATTGGGTCCTCGCCGACGGGGGCGGGAGCGGCGCGCGGCGATACCGATCGGTCCTGCCCTATCTGGCTCTGGTCGGGCTCTTCGCCATGGCGCGCACTCTGGTGGTCGGTGGCGGACTCGGCTACCTGGAGCCGACCGGTTTCGATCCCCATCTCGACATCGAGATCGGGCGACTCGGCGCACAGCTCTTCTCCGGCGTCCCCACGATCCTCCTCGTCCCTTTCCCCTTCCCCTTCGCCGAAGAGTTGGGGGGGCGGGTGAGCTACGGCATGGTGAAGAGCAGCGTGGCTCTCGTGCTGGCGATCGGGATCTGGAAGGCCGCGCTTGGGAACCGCGGCGCACCTTGGCGTCTCCTCGCGCTCGCGTCGCTCTGGCCAATCCTGACCATCTTGCCGGTGGCCACGCTTCTTCAGCCGATCGATGACCTCGCCCGCATGCGCTACTACTACCTGCCGGCGGTGGGCTGGACGCTCAGCGCGGTCCTCCTCGGGCGGGCCGCCTTCCGCCACGCAGCCACCAGAATCACCCTGACTTTCGGCGCGGCCGCCTACCTGATTTGGGGCATCTCGATCGTCTCGCGCCCATGGTTTCAGGAAGGTCGAGAGGCCCAGAGAGGCGCCATCGCCGCGGATAACTATGCCCGCGAGGCGGGCGAGGTCTTGATCGACTCGATCTTCGTCTCCTCCGCGCCGGACGCGGCCGCCAAGGCTCTCCACTACCGGCTCCGCCAGGTCGCCCCTTCACCCCCCGCCGTGGCCGTGATCGATCGAACACTCAGGCTGCGCCCGGTCGACAGCCCTTTCGCCACCGAGGAACCCTTCTTCCATCCCGCATCGCTCGACGCCGAGGACCGCCTGGCGCTCTGGACGAACGACGATTTCCAAGACGGCACCGAAGAGGCGATCGGCTATCTGCGGCGAGGGCGGGCCGGAGGGGTGTCGCCCCCGCGCTGGTCCGGTCTCGAACTGGCGGCAGACCCGAGCCTGGTCCGCGGCTCCGCGGAGATCCTCGATACGGGACCGGGACCGCTCTCCCTTCGCACCCTCGATGAGGGGGAACGCCCCTGGATCGAGCTGCCGGTCGACCGCCTACCCGGCACCGCCATCTGGAGCGTGCGGATCCGTGGATCGCTCCGATACGACGAAACAGCCGCGCTCAGGGACGCCCTGCGCGCCAACTCCGAAGAGCTCATCTGGGAGATCATCGCCGTCGAGCCGGGCGGGAACGAAATCGCGGTGGTATTCCCGGTCCGCGGCTCCGATCGCCCTCAGGAGTGGATCGTCGAGGTCGGACGATCCCCTGAATGGATGCGGATCCCCGAGATCGCCATGCTCGCGCTCAATCTGAGCGGGCCGCCCCAACGGATCACGATCCGCGAGATCGCGTGTCTATCGTGGCCGCCGGTGGGCAATCCGCCGTGGTGAGACCCGTCAGGTGCCTTTCTTCTTCGACTCGCTCATCATCTTGTCGAGGCGCGTCTGGGTCGCCGCCGCGCCCTTCTTGTCTCCAATCTCCTGCTGGCACTCGAGCAGACCCATCCAGATGACGGTGACCTCCGGGGTCGCCTCGCCGGCCTGCTCGTAGAAGGGGATCGCATCCTTGCAACGCCCCTGATCGGCGACCGCCTGCGCAAGATGGGTCAAGGTCTTGCCGCACTTCGGCTCGAGGGCGTCTGCCTTCTTCAGGGACACTTCGGCGCCAGCGAGATCGCCATTGTGGCGCTGGGCAACCCCGAGCGAGAGCCACGCCTCATGCTCCTCAGGAGCCTCCTTCACGAGCACCTTCCCCTTGGCGACGGCCTGCGCGTTCTTCTCGGTATTCAGCAGAGTCTCGACCTCTTTCAGAAGACCGAGGTAGCGCTCCACGTCTTTCGACATCTTCTCGTCGGCGGCGGGGGAGCTCTTCTTGGGCGCGACTCCTTTCGGCTCGGTCTTGGCCGGCTCGGCCGGCTCAGCCGCGTTCGCGCTTCGAATAAGTGCGGACTCATCGGCCGCGGGCGTGACCGTCGCGGCGTGCTCCACCTCGGGCATCCGTGCATCCTCGTCCGCCTTCGAGCCGCTCTCTCCGCAACCGGCGAGGACGATCACTCCCGCCACTGCCCCCATCTTCGTCAACTGTCGATGCATCTGTCCTGTTCTCCTTTCCCGTCTCGCCCCTCCGATCGATCGATCGGAGCGCCGATCAGGATTCCGATTCGGGCGCGACTCTATCACCTCGGGGAGGATTGTCCGCGCAGCAACGGAAACCGTCATCACGAAGTTGATGGTCCGGCGGATGGAAATGCCCCCGATAGGTGCACCGGAGCTGCTCGGGGCTCGTGCCCCAATCCCCTCCGAGCAGAATCGGCCACTCCGGGTAGCGCTCGTCGCGCCAAAAATCGTCGTTGCCGTAGTTGTTGCGGTTGGGCGAGCGCCGAACCTGTGTCAGCGTGACCACATCGGCGGTCCATTCGTTCACATTTCCGATCATGTCGTACACGCCGTAGCGGGAACGGCATTCGGGATGGGAGCCGCTCGGCGCTGGGCCGTGGTTGTCGAAGTCCTGAGGTGTATGGCAGGCCTCGCCAGAGAATTCGTTGCCGTATGGGTGGAGGAACCCTGAGGGACCGCGACATGCCCTTTCCCACTCGTCGGCCGTGCACAGACGCTTGCCTCGCTCTTCGCAGAGCCGTTTTGCGTCGTGCCAGTGCACCTCGATCAGGGGCAGCGCGCCCTCCACGTTCGGGTACTCATAGCGATCGATCCAGAAGCGGTCGAGATGCACCTTCCGCGGCTCGATCAGGCCGGTCGGCTGCGCTTCTGCCGGTTGGTTCGGCTCGCCGCGCAGGAAGGTGCCCGCTGGGATCGGCACCATACCGGCGTCCGGCCCTCGATGTCGTTTTCGGGCCAGCGCGAGCGAGTCCGCCGACTCGTGGCCCGGGGGGGGCGGCGCGGGATCAGGATCGGGCGCACAGCCGCCCCCCGCGGCCGCCAGAGCGAGCAGCGCTCCAGCACATCTCGATTGGGGGAGCGTGGTTGATGCACACATGGTCGATCGCGCGGGAGGATAGCAACCATGCGCCGATACGTGTCACAATCGACGCGATGTCGACGAAGCTGTCCCCCCTCCTTCTCGCCCTCGCGGCGCTCGGCTGCGACTCGTGCGCGACGCCTGACCCCTCCGGCGCCCCCGAGGCACAGCACCGAGGCAGAACCATCTACCTGGCGGCGGCCGCGCCGGATTCGCTCGACAATCTCGCGCCTCTGGCGCCGGGCGAGACATTTCAACGTGGAAACGAGACCTGGATGCACGGGGATCTCGAGCTACCCCCCGGGGACTATCCGGATTTGCGAATCGTCGTCCGCCTTCCTGGAGCGACCGTGAGTGGGCGGGGCGCTCGGATAGAATGGCACTTCGCCCTCGATCCTGAAGGGAACGACACGGGCGTGCTGATCGAAGATGCCCCCGGCGCCACGATCGAAGGACTACGCGTCGCCGGATTCAATCTCGGGGTTCATGCCATTCGCTCCGACTGTACCGTGTTGCGCGATCTCTGGGCGGACGACAATCGGCAGGGGATGCGTGTGGACGATCTGAGCCACGCTTTGGTCGAAGGTTGCTCGATGACCAACTCCCGCAACGGCAACGGCATCGACATCTCGAACGCCGATTCCAGCATGATTCGAGATTGCTGGATCGCCGACAATCGCCACGATGGCTTTTACGTTCTGGTCGACTCGCGGCGAAATCGAATCGCGAACAACTGGATCGTCGGCAATGGTGACGAAGGGCTCGGGATCGGCTACAGCGGGCAGAATTTTGTTGTCGACAACACAATTCTAGGGAACGGACATGGCATACTGCTCTTCAATACCGAAGCCGACACGATTCTGAACAACCGACTCCTCCGAAACACCGATCCTCTGTCGTTGGAGACCGCGTGCGCTGGAACCGTCGTGCACGGAAACCGGATCGCCGACAACACCGCCGGCATCACGGTGGAAACCTCGGCGATGTGTCGCTTCACCGAGAATCTGATCGAAGGGAACCGCGAAGCCGGCATCTCCTTGGGAGCCTATGCCCACGAAAACCTCATAGCTGGAAACATCTTTTACGGCAACATGTCGGCGATTCGCCTGCACCCCGAAGCGATCTTGTTCGACCGCTTTCATCGCCCCTTCGAAGACAGAGGAGTGGCGGCAGAGCCGAAGCTGAATCGGATCGAACACAATCGTCTCCGCGCGCGCGACGACTGGATCCAGTTCGAGACATCGAACGACGAATCTCTATTCGAAGACAATCGTGTCCTGCCTCATATCGACACTTCTCCGGAGTCTTTCGCTCCTGGACCGACCGACGCGTGGTCTTTCTCACCGGAGTGGATCGATGAGCCGCTCTTCGTCTCGATCGGGGCGACGGCCGGGGAGGAGCGTTTCCTGGATTTTCCCGATCGAGAAGATGTTTTTCCGATCGAAGTGCCCCCCGAGATGCGCCGAAGGGGGAATCGGCTGTACGCTCCGCGGGGCCCGATCGAGCATCCTTATGTCGTTTTGGCGATGGTGCGCGACACACGCGTGATTGCGTATCGTAGCGTGTGGGTGCAGCCTGTAGAATAGATCTGGCAATCTGTCGTTCTGCTCTCCATCAATGATCCGGACAGGTTCGGCGGCGGGCTCGCTCAGAACCAGCGCCAGGTCGACATCGCTGTCGAGCCGCGCGTCGCTGCGTGACACGGAGCCGAAGAGATAAGCGGCGGCCACTCGAGGGAAGCGGCGCAGGATCGCGCTCAGCCTCGTCGGGTCGAGCCCGGGTGGTGTCGTTGCTCCGTCCATGGCACCGCTGAGTGTAGCTTCCTGGCTCATCGAGCAGGCTGGCGAAAGACCCAACACGCCAGACCGCCGGGAATCTCTCGCATCTCCACCGCCCGCCTGCCGTCGCCATCACCGGAGATGGCCGCGAGAACCCGCTCCATCGCGGGATCGCCAACCATGCCGTAGATCCGAATGGGGCCACCATCCGGCAGCCTGGCACGGTCGCCGATGAAGATCCTCGTGCCCTCGGGGTTGATTCCCCACTCCGGAATCCGCTCGCCGGCGATCGTGCGGATCGTCTGGGCGCTGGTTTCGGTGGTGAAGAACGCGGAGTCGCCGGAGAGGATGTTCGTGAGGACGAGGGCGTGCTCGGTCGGGGCGAGGGTTCCGAGCTCCTCTCCGATCAATTGCTCGTTCACGCCGAAGCGCCCGACAGGCTGCTCGCGCCCACCCCATTCGGCGAAGAGCGCCCAGCCGTTCCAGCCAACCATCGCCGCGATCGCCAAGGCGGTCATGGCGCACCATGCGCGTTCACCCGCCCGTGAGCGAAAGAGCCTGCGCCACTTCGACGAGAGGAGCGCCCAGCCCGCTCCGGAGGCGAGATAGACCGCCGGCGCCATCGCTCCGATCCGGCGGATGTACGGCGGCGCCGGGTGTGCGGTCGAGAGGGGGCCCGTCAACCAGACGAACAGAAGCCACGGCAATACGATCGCGGTGGATGCGCTCCGCGGCCTGGAGAGCAGTGCGGCGAGCCCGGCGATGAAGGCGATCGCGGTGACCGGATCGACCACGGGAAGATCGGTCGGACCGTCCTGATCGCTTCCTCCCTTCGCAGAAACGAACATCGCGGCATGCGATAAAGCCGAAGCGCCGATGGTCCACGCCCCCTCGCGCTCGGCCGACGCGGCGGAGAGCTCATGGTAGCTGGCCAGCAGTGGCGTGGGGTCGCGACGGTAGTGCCACATGAAAGGAGCGGCTGCGATCGCCATCACCAACAGAACTCGGCCGAGCGCGGGCGCCGTCGTTCGAGTGTCGTTCGATACGCCGAGCCCGTGTACCCAAGGGGTCAGAGCGATCGAGACGAAGATCGCGGCGATGGAGGCCGGCCACGTGGTGTACGTGGCCATGGCTACACCACATTGGGCGCCGATCGCAAAAAGGTGTCGCCTGGCTCCCGTGCGCCACCAAGAGAGAATCGATGCCGCCGCGCCGACATGGAGCAAAATCAAAAGTGTCTGCTCCCAGGTCCAGCGGGCGTGGTTGGCGCTCCAGATGCCGGTAGCGAATGCGCAGGTGGCGACGATCGCGGCGGGCCGAGGGAAGAGCCCGCGGGCGACCCGCCAGAAAGGAATCGCCGTAAGGATCCCGGGCAGCACGGAGGCCATTCGGATGCCGAGCATGCCGCCTCCGAAGACGCGGCTGATCGCATCGAAGCAGACGAGGTAGATGTGGGAAGCTTCGTCCGAACCCGGCACGCTCACCGGGCGCCAGTCAAAAATATGTCGCCACCCACGTTCCCAGGCCACCATCGCGCGAAAGGCCATGCGGCCTTCGTCGATCCAGATGCCGCGGGGGATGTCGTTGAGTCGATAGAGACGGAAGGCGGCCACGAGCAGGAAGAGCGCGCCGGCGATCGCGGTCTCCCGCGGGATTCGGCGATGGAGCATCAATCGAGATACCCGAGCGACCGGAGCCGGGACTCCAACTCGGGATCGAGAGGCGCTCCGCTCTCTCGCGCGACCACGCCCTGGATCGGAACGCGGGCCAGCACGATAATGGGGCGATCGGTGACCCGAACCAGCATTTGGATCGTCTCGCGCGCGCTGGGAACGTCTCCGATGCCGGCGCTCCGCGCGTGCTCGATGCGGCCCTCGGTGATCGTTGCCCGCTCGTTCGGTGGGAGCTCGACGCGGGCGCCCGCGACGCGGATCGAGCGCGCCCGTAGGGGGCGCTCATCGCTGCGCAGCTCGATCGAAAAAGGATCGGCGCTGTAGTCCGGGTCGAAAACCATATGCACGACGCCGCTTCGGTCGGGGCTCGCCCGGATCATGATCGAATTGCGATCGTCGGAAATCCGCAGGCTGCTCCCGGCCCCGGCGCGCACCAGAACCGCCTCGCCGAGAGGCGAATCGGATGCGATATCGGCTGCGAAGCGGCTCGATCGGTCAAGGGCGGCGATCAGATGGAGACCGGGCCAGCCATCCATACGGTGGCGCCAGGCGGAGGCGAACGCATCCAAGGCCGCGCTCTGCTCGGCCGCCACGTCGCGATTCCAGCCGGAATCGACCGTGCGATCGTAGAGGCGCGGCGGGCGATCGCTCCCTTCGATGATGTAGGCCCATCTGCCGGTCACGCATGCCTGCCGCAAACGCCCCCCCCAGCTCGCCACCGACCAGACGCCGGCCTCGGCGTTCGGCATGTCGGGGGGCGAACCGATCGGAGTGCCGTCGATCCCCGCGGGTGGCGGCAGCCCGACGAGCAGCGAGGTCGTCGCTGCGACGTCGAGGAGCGAGTGCGGTCGGCCTCGGTGTCCGGGGACGGGGAGGCGGCTCTCGCGTGTCGGTCCAACGATGACCGGAACCTCGAGGACCTCCGGCACGAGGTGGTCGCCATGGCCCTTGTTGCCGTGCTCGTAGAACTCGTCCCCGTGGTCGGAAGTGACGATGACGGCGGTCCGGTCGAGCCGCCCGAGATCATCGAGGCGATCGAGCAGGTGTCCCATGAGGGTGTCGGTCCATGCGACCTCTCCATCGTAGAGGGCACGAACGTGCTCCAGGTCGCGTGCGGCATAGTCGGCGGAAAGCGCTTCGAAGGAGCCGTCGACCGTGCCTCGATAGCGAGGATCGAATCGGGTATCGAAGGGGGGCGGGGGGTCGTAGTCGTAATGTGGATCCCATATGTGCAGGAAGATGAAGAGGGGGACGGCGGAGTATTCGCTGAACCACCGGATCGCCTGGTCGACGACCTTCTCGGCGCCGCCGCTCTTCTGGGATGCCTCGTGACCGGAGACCTTCAGGGTCCAGTCGTCGTATCGGTCGAATCCCTCGGCGAAGCCGTAGTCCGCATCGAGATAGGGGGCGCTGACCATCGCTAGGGTGCGGTAGCCGTTGTCGCGGAAGTGTTTGGCCAGAGTCGGGATGCCCTTGGGAAGGCGGCGGGTCTCCCCGACGACGCCGTGGTGGACCGGATCGAGGCCGGTGAGCAGAGAAGCGTGCGAGGGCAGAGTCCACGGGGCCGGGGCGATCGCCGTGAGGACCGGCCAGCCGCGCTCGGCGAGATCGTCGAGATTCGGTGTGACCCGACCGATGGGATCGCGGCGAAGGGTATCGATGCTGATGAGAAGGAGGGAAGGGGCGGGCGAACGGCCGGTCGCGGGGACCAAGAGAGGATCGCCGAGGCGGATCCAACCATCGGGGGAAGGGGTGGCATCGATCTCGAACCATCCGCTCTGCCGGCTGTGCCGGGAGAGATCCCAGGTCCAGTCGAGCCAGCCTTGCGCCGCGGGGTCGATGGGAGTTTCGATTCGATACTCGTCTCTCTCTTTCGATCCTTCGGCGTCGGGGAGGAAGGTGAAGGCGATCGTGGGAAGAGAGGATTGCGCGGATCCGCCGCCGGCCGCCAATCCGGTCTCGAATCGCCCGCCCGATGGGATGGTGACGCGGGCGCGCCAGCGAGAAGGCGCCGGGATCAGGATGGCGTCGCGCCGATCATCCGCCAGCTCGGCGCTATCGGGCCGGGGCTCCGCGCCCGCGAGGAGAGTGTCGGCGGCGTGGAACCGCAGAAAGGGAGGTCCGGGTTCGCTGTCTCCACAGCCGGCGACGGCGAGAAGAAGAGAGAGGAGAATCGGCGCGGAGCGGCCACCGGTAGAGAGCGTGGTGATAGCATGGTCCGCTTGCGCCCCCCGTCGATTGAAGTCCATGCCCGATTGTATCGCTTCAACGCCGACGAGGGGTGGGATTCGCGGCATTCACGATCCGCTCCGCGAAGGTCCGGATGAGGATCTCGTTGCCGCGCGTGTTGAGGTGGCAATGTTCATCGAAGAGTTCGTTGCCTGGCATCCGACCCGCGGCCGTTGCGGCCACGGCTGAACCGACATCCGCAACCGGCAATTCGTATCGACCGGCCATCTCCCGCACGATCCGATTGATGCGCGGATCGGCGCGACGCGGCTCACGGTCGTGAAGGAATGCCTCGTCGATGAAGCGACGCGCCTCTGCGAGATCACCCGCCGCCCTCGGATGGCGCCCCCAAGCGTAAAGAAGAAACGCGTTGCCAGAATCGGCATCGAGCCGCTCACCGAGCACCCGCGCGGAGAGCTCGGCGGCCCGTTCGTACGCGTCGTAGGTCAATGCACGGTGCGGAGGGTGCTCGTAGCTGTAGGCGAGCGTCCCGAGTATGAGCGGAACCCGCGCCGCTCGGGTCAGTGCGACGATCGACTCGAGGTTCTCGCGGTAGGCGTCGTAGAAGGGCTCCTTCTCGGCGGTATCGTAAGGTGCGGCGCATCCTTTCGAGCCGGTCCCATATCGGTCTGCCGACGACGAGACGGCATTCGGTCGCCAGCTGCACGAGTCGAAGCCGTGGGGGCGGCTCGATATCGCTTCGAATCTCACCTCGCGGAGTGAGACTCGTCGCGGGATTCGTGGCGCTGACGAATTCGTTGTGCCCCGAATGGACGAGAATGCAGTCGGGATCGAGGTCGAGCGCTTCCCGCGTGCTGAGCACGACGCGGCGGCTGTAACTACCCTGAAAGCCGACATTGATGAACTCGCATTCCGATCCCAGGCGCGTTTCCAGGATCTTGACGAGCGCCTCCCCCCCCGCCGAGGTTATGGACGCTCGAGGCACCCACGATCGCGACCCGAAAAGTCCCTTGCGGCTTCTTCCGCCCAAGGGTCTGCTCCTTGGCGAAGGCGTAACCATAAGCCTCGCCTCGAACGAAGAAGCGCGAGGTATGGAGCAGACCGTCACTCCCGCGCTCGAAGATTCGGATCGTCGAAGTACCAGGCGCGAAAGCGATAATCGATCGCCCGCAGCGCGATCTCCATGGCTCCGACGATGAGCACCGTAAGGAAGGAGTGCGAACAGAACAGGTTTTGCTGCGAGCCTCACGAAGCGCCCCGGAGAGGCCGGCCGAGAAGGGAGAGGGGAATCGGGATGGTAGGGTAGCGTGATCGGGGGACAGGAGAGAACATGAACCACGCCAACAATCCGATTGCGTCGTGCGGCGAATAGCCGGCGCGGCCTTGCTCAGTTCTCTGCTGGTCGGGCCTGATGCGCTTGCCGAGGCTTTCAGACCGCCCACGGGCGCGCGGATCGTTGTTTGGCACGGCGGGATTCCCCGGCGAAGAGGCGGGCGCGGAAGCGTCGGCCGGGCCCTATCTCTTCGCCGGCGAGCTGGTGATCGCTCCGGGGACCTATCGCGATGTGCGGATCGAGCTCCGCCAGGCGGGGGCGAGACTGCGCGCCTCGGGGGTGATCATCGAGCGGGATTTCCCAAACGAAGAGACCGACCCGAATTCGGTGGGGCTGCGGATCGAAGATGCTCCCGGTGCCCTTGTCGAAGGACTCACGGTGCGCAACTACGGCGTCGGGATCTTCGTATCGAAGTCGGATGGGGCTGTGATCCGAGATGCAGCGGCGACCGGCAACCGCCAAGGGATGCGTTGCAACGATTCGCGCTGCGTCGATATCGTTGCTTGCTGGCTCTCCTACAATGACGGCAACGGACTGGATCTACGCCAGGCGAAGAAATGCCGACTTGTCGGCAACACCATTGTGGGAAACCTGCATGACGGGCTCTATCTCTTGCGGGATTCCAGCAATTGCCTCGTCGAGGGGAACGCCATCGAGGGGAACGGGGACGAAGGGGTCGGAGTCGGCTATTGTCACGGGACGGTCGTTCGCTACAATACGATTCTCGGGAACGGTCACGGGCTATTGCTCTTCAATGCCGACGGGGCGATGGTCGAAGGCAACGACATCGCCTGGAATCAGGATTCCGTCGTGCTCCACAGCGCTTGCGATGAAATACTGATCAGCGAGAATCGAATCGCTGGAGGAGGCGGGATTCATGTCGACACCGCGACACGCTGCAGGATCACGCGCAATCGGATCGAAACGGGATCAGCGCCCGCAATCACTCTGGGCGGATGGGCGCACAACAATCGGGTAGGCGCGAACATCGTGGTCGGGGCCGGAGAACCGCTCCGGCTCACCGATAGCGCTGTCGATGGTGAGCGATTCAGGACGGCATTCGAGCGCTCCGGCGTGTTCTCCAAGCCGATGGGCAATCTGATCGACGAGAAGGGATCCGTTGCTCCAGAACGACCCGTCGTTCTCGATATCGAGCGGATCGAGTGGTCGAGCGGGTCGCCCCGCGCCAAGATCGTTCCGAGGATTCCAACACCGGATCAAGACATCGAGCTACTGCTGCTCGATGGTCCGGAGGGTTCAAGTATCGACAAGAAGGGGCGAATCGTAGTGCGCCGGCCCGAATACGATCGGCCCCATGTCGTGCTTGCTCTGGCTAGACAAGGAATCGCGCTTGCCTACGAGACGGTGTTCTTTGAAGTCGTAAACGAGGAGCCGAGATGAACGGCGAGCCTCGGGACTCCCCTAAAGCAACATGGTTTCCGTACTTGGCCCTTTGCATCTCTGTTTCCATCTGCATTCTTCTGCTGCAGTACCTTCTACAGCCCGCCATCGACGGCCCGATATGGGGAATGCTGCTGCACAACGCGCTCAGCGATGGGCCTGAGATCCAGCGGATTCATCTAGATGAGAACTGGTCGACCGACCGTCTTTCCTATCCCAGCGGCATATTTCGAAACCGACTCGTACTCGTGCAGAGAGCGGCGCTTCGCAGCCGCGAGCCGGTGCACTTAGGAGACGCTCCCTGGGAGCTGCGCTTGAGCGCACGGGCCATGGAGTTTGTGGGACCGTACCGTCACGACAAAAGGCTGACCGGAACCGCCTTCGAGCTCATGTTCGCGCCTGCCGGCGCGGATGCGATCTCCTTTCGGATCGACGAACCGCTATCGTCCGCGATCGAGCTGCGGGTGCGGCGAAGGGAGCGAGCGCTGGAGGTATCGCTCGGTGACAGCCTCATCGAATCGGTTCAGTTCTCTGGTCGTTTCGAACAGGCCTTTCTCGAGATCCTCGCGCTTCCGGGCAGTCTTGTCGCCTTCGACGATCTGCTGATCGGACCGCTGGATCGGAAAGGAGGAATCGTTCCCACCTTCGAGGAGCGCTTCAATGCAAGATCGGTTCTGGGCCGGCCGATCGGAACGGAGCTGGAGGGAGAGGGGAGCCGGGCTGCCGTCACGCTCTGTATCGTTCTTCTACTGCTGGCCATCGACCTGGCGGTGACGCATCGACTCGGCCGATCGTCGACCACCGACGCATTGCTGATTCTGATGCTGCCCGGGGGACTTCTGGCGCTCTCGATACAGAGCTTTCTGCAGCTTCCTTTCGTCCCCGTGCTTTCGGCGGTGCTGATCGTTTGGATATCGAAGACCATTCTCGCGCTGGGCAGTAATCGAAATGGCAACAATGTTGTTGTACCGATCCTGCTCTGCGGTCTTCAGACCCTACACTGGATATGGTTTCGCCTCTTCTGGGGATTCGTGGGGATCGGAAGCGTTGCGATCGCCACAGCCATCCCGATGGCACTGATCCTAGGATCGTTGCGCGCGAGGCAGGGAATCAGACTGCTTCCGAAGCTCTCGGCCCTGCTCATGGTGATCGGCGCCACCGAGTTCCTTCTACGTTCCTTGCCGACCGATCGGATGCTCGACATCGAATGGAGAAACAGAAACATATTCTGGGATCTCGAACACGACACCGCGATCTTCGGGGAGCCAGAGGGGGAATTCGAAGACGGCTCCGATCTGATCTTCTCCGTCGAGAAGCCGCATGGACGGTACCGAATCGCCTGCCTTGGAAGCTCGTCGACCTTCGGCATCGGCGCCGCCGAGGCACCGCACGAGAACTACCCCAGGCAGCTCGGGCAACGGTTGCGCTCCTGTTGCGGCTCGGAATTCGAGGTGATCAATGCCGGTTTGGGCGGCAAGCATCTCACACAGCTGCGGGTCTACTACGAGGAGGTGCTCTCCTGCTTAGAGCCGGATCTCGTTATCGTCTACTTCGGTCACAACGGAGATCGTCCGAGCGATATCGACTACTTCGAAAGGGTCGAGGCGCTCGTCGCCCGAAGTCCCGAGCTCGAATACCCCACGGAGGTCCATGCGGCGCTCGGACTGGGAATTCGAAATCGATGGCTCGTGCACGCGTATCTGTTGGCCTCGCGCTCGCGGCTCTTCGTCGGACTCTCGGTGATCGCCGAAGCGATCGAAAGCGGGCGAGAGAGCGAGCAACAACGCTCGGAAGGGGCGAGCTCATCTCCGCGGCCGGGCGAGGCGGAGTCGGTCCAGATCTTGGCCGACGCGATCGTATCGAGCGGTGCCGAGCTGCTGCTGATACCGGAGATCACCGCGATCGGTGCGGATCATCCCTATGAAACGATCTTCGCCGAAGTCGCCGAGGGATGCGACAGAGTTCACTTCTACCAGGCTCTCGGCATCGATCGCGCCCGCGATCTGGTGGATAAGTGTCATATGAACGGCTCGGGTTACCGCAGGTTGGCCCGTTCGATCGCCAATCATCTCATCGAGATGGAAATGGTAGTCTGCGATTTTGAACCGCAGCTACCTCGTGCAAACGATCTCTTGCAGATACCGCATTAGTCGATCGCTTTCGAGGTCATCCCAGACTTCGTCGAGGGCCATCCGGCAGCCCTGGCAGACGAGCTCGGGGGGTTCCCGGCGGAAATCCGGGGTCGCCCAGAGCAACCCGGCGCCGATCGAAACACCGAGATAGTAGAGGCGCTGAGAATAGAGCCCATCGGCGCGGTACAGAGCCGCCTGATCGGATGGCAGGAAGCTCGCTAGATCGGCTGCCCGGGGCCACAGTTCGCGATGGAGCATGTACTCCAGCTTGTCCGCATACGCCTGTGGATCTATTCGCTCACCGATGATCGTGGGAAGCGCGTCGTCGATGTTGGCGCCCGATGTGTGCCTGAGCGCGCTTCTGATTCCGAGTGCGATCAGACTCGATTCGAATTCCGTCGCGCCTTCCGAATCGATGCGATCGAGCACCGTGACAAGAGCTCGCTGATGGGGTGTCGCCACGCCGTCCAGATCGAGTCGCCGAACCAGAGGCGCCGAGTAGGCTATCCCCTCTCGTATCGAGTGTGCGCCGCCGAGGCGGCTGTGGTCGATAGATCTAGGGATCAGGATCAACACGCCGACTCCGATTCCGAGCGCCACGATCGACCTACGCGCACCGAGAGAGAGACGATCGCCGCGAAAATATGTCGCGATTCCTGGGATCAAGTCGCCGAGCACCACCGCCTGGATCAGCATCAGGATCGGAACCAGCTCGATCACATGTCGGCGTGCCGCGACGCCGGTCGTTGTCGCGGTCCAGAGCAAAAGAAGGGAGAAAGCGACAAACGACCCCAAGATCGCCCGCAGATCTCTGGATCGGGTAGTCGCGGCGGCGAGAATGCCGAGTGGAAGCCAGACGATCGATGCGCCGATGCGCGCGCCGATGCGAATCGCCCCCCGATCGTCCGCCAAGGGCGTGAAGAGATCGGTCCAGATCACGGACAGAGTGGGGGTGAGATCCCCTCGATCGGAGAGCAGGCGGGGCAGATCTTTGTCGTAGGGGAAGAGGATCGAAGCTGCGTGCTCCGGCCAGTAGGCAACGAGAAGGAGCGAGAGCCCCGGGGCTGCCCCCGCGAGCACCCACGGCAGTCGGCGCAGGGTCCTCGTCGGCCCGATTCCGCGTGCGCCTTCGATCAGCAGCAAGGGAGTGAGAACCGCCAGCCAGAGATAGAAAGTCTGACAATAGTAGGCGCCCAATCCGCAACAGACGCCGAGTGCGAGCGCGAAGCGGCGATCGCGATTTGGATTACCGCCGATCGATCGCAATCCGAAGCCGAGCGTCAGCGCGATCAAGAGTGGAAGCTCGACGTGATTGCCCATGAAAAGAAGGGAGAGAACGGTGTGATATACGGGCGGCACGATGAAAAAGAGACAGAAAAGGGCAAGTGCGGGCCGCGATAGCTCTCGCCGAACGAGCCAGCAGAAGGCCGCGAGTGTCGCCGCGGACCAAAGAACGGCCCAGGCCTTGATCCAGATGTAGCTCGGGCCGAACGTACGAGCCGTCAGCGTGTAGAGGATCGCCCCGAAGCGGGAACCTCCTGAAAAACCGTAGTAGCTATAGTCGGTGATGTGTGAGATCACTCCCGCGATCGACTCGGCGCGGGTTTCCTCTTCGAATCGATCGAGCCAGAGATCGTCGGCGTGACTGAAGCTGCCTGTCGCCGTCAGCACCAGCCAGAGCCGAATCGCGATGAGGGCGAGGATCGCGAGGGCGATCCGGCGGGCCGAGGTCGCCCTCACCGCTCCATCTTCCGCACGATGCTCCGCAGCTCTTCGGCGACCTCCGGCTCCTCTTGCTCGGCGAGAGCGGTAATCGCCTGGATCGATGCTCCGTCGGCGATCGCCGCGAGGGCATGGGCGGCCGCTAGCCGCTCCCGCGCATCGTCGGCGCCCAGCATCTCACGCAGCGCGTCGGCCGCCGAGCGTTCGCCCGTCGCTCCCAGCGCGCCCGCGGCGAGGACGCGGACTTCGCCGAAGCCGCCTCGCAGGTGGCGGAGCAGGCGGGGGACGATCCGCGGGTCCGCGCGTAGGCGATCGGGGTGCTCCGAGAGCGCCCGCAGGGTGGCGAGCAGGATCTGCTCCTCGTCGCCCTCGAGAAGCAGGGTGAGCCGCTCGAAGGTTGCGGGCGCCATTCGCGGCGTAGAGGCGAGAGCGAGGATCGCCGGCGCCCGCACCGTCGCCGGCTCCGAGGGAGCGGTCGCCAGCTCCAGTAGGCGCGGCCGAGCCGATGGCCACCAGATCGAGCGCAACGCCTCCGCCGCTCTTTGACGCACGATCGGATCCGCGTCATCGAGAGCGCGCTCGATGGCAGGTGCGGCTCCGACCCGGGCGCCTGGTTCCCTGTCACCGTGATCACTCACGCGATTCGGCGGACCTCGTCGCGGCTCGCGGCGTTGCTCCCCCTCGACGCCAGCGCCACCGCGCCTCGACGGCTTGCGCAAGTGATCCCGGCCGCGGGGGACCAGCGCCAGCGAATGGACCGCCGACCAGCGCACAATCGGGTCGGAGTCGGCGGAGGCTTCGATCAGGGCGCCGGTCGCCACCGCTCCGCTCTCGTTGCCCAAGGCGAGGGCGGCGCTGCGCCGCACGGAGGGGAGTGGATCGTCGCGGAGGGCGCGGGCGAGGTCGATCTCGGCGCCTCGAGCGAATCCGAGGGCTTCGGCGGCGGCGGATCGGACGGGGCCCGCGGTGTCGACCGTGAGCAGCTTTGCCAGTCGCGACCGGATCGGTTGAGGATCCGACGCCGTCGAGAGCGCGGGGCCGAGGGCCTTCGCCGCCGCCGCGCGAATCGCGGAGCTAGCCGATTCCGTCGCGGCCAGTAGGGCTTTGGTTGCGGCATCTGTCGCGGCCGCCGCCGCGCGGATCGCGGGTCCGCCCGATTCCACTGCGGCCACGATCACGTCGGTGGCGGCTTCGATCGCTCCGGCCGCCGGACCGCCGCGGGCCGCGGGGTCGATGCCCGCCAGCGCTACCCCCAATCCACTCACCGCCGCTACTCGTACTACGGGAGAGCGATCCTCGGCCGTTGCTCGCGCCAGGGTTCGGAAAGCAAGGTCGATCGTCCCGCCTTCGGGAGGCGGCGATCTTGGCGTGGCGAGCAGCTCACCGAGCGCCGTGGCGGCCGCCGCGCGCACCTCCTCGGCGGCGTCGTTTTCGAGGGCAGCGGCGATCGAAGGCAGGGGCCCCGGGGCTCCCAGCCTGGCCAGAGCGTGGATCGACTCGGTCCGCACCGCTGGATCGTCGTCCGCGAGGGCCGCTTCGAGCGCCGAGAGCGCTTCGGTCTCCTGAATCGCGCCGATCCCTCGGGCGGCCGCGCGCCGCCGCTCGGGGGCCGCGTCCTCCCGCAAGCGGTGGGACAGAAGCTCACCGATCCGCTCGAGATCAGCCTGCGCCGCCTCCTCTCTGGCACAACCGGCGAACGCCACGATCCAGAGGCAGATGAACCAGCGGCGCCCCCGCCCCCGGGGCGCCACGAGGTGAAAAACCCTTGCTTTTCCAAACTTGGAGATCATTGCTCCCCGTCCCCCAACTCTTCCCCGATCGTCTCTGCCACCACTTCGGCGGCGATCAGCTGCCCGAGCTTGGAGGGATGGCAATGGTCCACGAAGAGGTGTTTCGCGAGGGGGTCGTGTGAGGCCTGGGCGAAGTGGACGAAGGCCAGGTCGACGTCGGCGAGCGGCACCTCTTCATGGGCGGCGACGTCGCGGATGACGCGGTTGAAGCTGGAGATGGAACGGACCGAAGCCGGGTCTAGGTCGCGGGCCAGGCGCAGCTCGGCGATCGCGCGGTCGGTGTCGCCACGCTCCAGGAGCAGGCGGGCGAGCTCCCAGTGGACGCGCGCCGCGCCCGGGTCGAGATCGAGTGCACGCTGGTAGGCGGCGATCGCTTGTGAAGGGCGGTCCCGGCGCGCCGCGGATCGGGCCCAGTCGAGCTCCGCGTCGTACG
>NYZA01000003.1 GCA_002686955.1 Gemmatimonadota bacterium | reverse complement strand
GGAACGCGAACATCAGGCCCACCACGCAGGCGACCACCGCGCCGCCATCACCGGTCCACCGGTGCCAGCCCTGGCTCACACCCGCCTCGACGGCGACCCTGGCCCCGATCTCCGGCGGCAGGACCGAATGCCGGTATTCGGCGGGCTGCGCCTCGAAGAGCTCCCACGAGGGCATCGAGACCACCCGCGTGGCGATGCCGCCCTTTTCCAGACGCGCCTGCGCGTCGAGCGCGAGCGACACCTCCGACCCGGTCGCGATCAGAATCGCCCTCGCCGGCTCCGCGGAATCGGACACCACATAGGCGCCCCGCCGCACGCCACCCGGATCGGCTCCGTCCAGCACCGGCAGCGCCTGACGAGAGAGAACGATCGCCACCGGCCCTTCGGTCATTCGCAGGGCAATGCGCCAAGCTTCCGCCGTCTCGGTGGCGTCCGCCGGACGAAGAAGAGTGAGCCCGGGGATAGCGCGCAGACTCGCGAGATGCTCCACCGGCTGATGCGTCGGACCGTCCTCGCCGAGCCCGGCCGAATCGTGGCTCCACAGATAGATCACGGGAAGGCCGCACATCGCGGCGAGGCGCACCGGCGGCCGCATGTAGTCCGAAAAGACGAAGAAGGTGCCCACGAAGGGGCGGATGCCGCCGTGTCCCGCGATGCCGTTGGCGATCGCCCCCATCGCGTGCTCGCGGATGCCGAAGTGGATGTTCCGCCCCGCGCCGCTCTCGGCGTCGAAGTCCGATTCCTCGCCCAGCCGCGTCAGCACCGACGCCGCCAGATCGGCCGAACCTCCAGCGAGCCAGGGCACCCGCGCCGCGATCGCATTGAGCACTCGATGCGAGGCCTTCCGGGTCGCGATCTTTGCTCCGGGCGCCTCGGCCGGGATCTCGGCATCCCACCCATCCGGTAGCTCGCCGCTGTGCGCTGAGTACCATAACTTCAGGAGATCCGGGAATTCATTCGACCATTGCTCGAAGCTCTCTCGCCACCGCGCGTGGGCATCGCGCCCCCGTGCCGTGCCCTCCGCGAAATGCTCCAGGGCCGCCTCCGGCACGTGGAATGGCGCGCTCTCGGTCCAGCCGAGCGCCTTCTTGGTCGCGGCCAGCTCCGCCGCTCCGAGGGGACTCCCATGCACCCCGGGAGTGTTCGCCCGATTCGGAGAGCCGAAACCGATCGTCGTGCGGAGCACGATGAGCGAAGGACGCCCCCCCTCGGCCCGGGCCGCCGCCAGCGCCTCGTCGATCGCCCCGATATCGTGATCGCCATCCTCGACCCTCAGCGAATGCCAGCCGTACGCCTCGAAGCGCGCCGTCACATCCTCGCCCGAAAAGGCGATCGAAGTGTCGCCGTCGATCGTGATCCGATTGTCGTCGTAGAGCCAGATCAGCTTGCCGAGTCCCAGATGCCCCGCGATCGACGCCGCTTCGGCCGCCACCCCCTCCATCAGATCTCCGTCGGAGACCAGCGCATAAGTGTGGTGCTCAACGATCTCGTGCCCAGGACGGTTGAAGAGATGGGCGAGCATCCGCTCCGCCATCGCCATCCCGACCGAGTTGGCCGCGCCCTGCCCCAGCGGACCGGTCGTCGCCTCGACCCCCTCGGTGACATGGCTCTCCGGATGCCCCGGAGTGCGGCTGCCCAGCTGTCGGAACGCGCGAAGATCATCGATCCCGAGCCCGTAACCGCTCAGATGGAGCAGCGAATAGAGAAGCGCGCTCCCGTGCCCCGCCGATAGCACGAAGCGGTCCCGATTCGGCCAATCGGGCGCCGCCGGGTCGTGAAGGAGGTGGTTCCGCCACAGCATATAGGCCATCGGCGCCGCGCCGAGAGGCAGGCCGGGGTGGCCGGAGCGCGCCTCCTCGATTGCGTCGATGGCGAGGGTGCGGAGGGTGTCGATGCAGAGGCGGTCGAGGGTGGCGGCCACGTTTCTCGGTCCTGGTTCGGATGCGTTTGGTGCTCGCGAATCGCACGATGCTGAACGACGGGAGACTAGGGGTCCACGCAAGAATAAGTGGTGAGTTTCGCATCCCATCTGCACCCCATCTCCGGCCGATCGGCAAGCCCCGAAATCCGCGACGTAGCGCTGCTNCGCCTGTGGTCTCGGAGCTCACCGATCGACCGGATCTGAGGCACATATGGGCGCCAAACTCACCACTTATTCTTGCGTGGACCCTACACGGAGAGGAAGAGGTAGGGGACGACGGAGTATGGGTGTGCTGGTCTCCGCAGCGCGCCCGCCAGGCAAGCCCCGTGGCTCCGCGTCCCCGAACTTGCCGACCTGGGGGCGTGCCCCACGCCGTTCGAGTCGAGGCTCGCGCTACACTTGCGAGAAGTACTTCAACACCGCCCCCGAGAGCACGGGCGAACGATATCGGGTGGGTCGAGACCTGTGCCCCTCGGACGGAGCGAAAGACCGCCGCGCGAAGCTCACGGCTCATGACTCCGCATGCGGAGATCCGGCTTGCTGCCGGATATAGGCCGGAGATGTGGTGCAGATGGGATGCCAAATGACAAGTTCAGACCTCCTGATCTCGGGAGATCGAACGGTTCTGGCGCGTGCAAAGTGGGGCGGGTGTCGAAGCGCGGCGTTCCAGAGGCCGCGAGGGCGTCGCGTTCGGGGAAGCGGAGCCGGGGGGCGGGCCTGGCTGCGAATGGCGGCAGCCCGCCCGCCAGTGCTCGGTCCTCCCCCTGATCTTCTTCGTCGTCGACCGATGCCCGATACCGAAACGCCGGGGCCGAAAGCAGGCAGGTTGCTCCTAGCGGCGATCGGGGCCATGCTGGCCGGTGAGGCCCTTGCCACCGACGAGGATCTTCCCTGAGTCTGGTGCGTCGAGCTAGACGACTTCACCTTGCGGGGACGAGATCCCTGTCACGATCTCGACGAAGCGCACCCGGAGTTCGACGTGCAAAAGATCGAACATGACGATATTGCCTACTACTGGCAACCGCTCGGTTCCGAGCAGGAGGAGGGAGAGACGATCGAAGCGAGACGGGTGGTGATGCCTGGTCTTTGTGGGCTGAATCGGATCATCGATGGGTACGATCCCAGACTGGAGCCTCGTAGTAAGGATTGGGATGTTCCGCCAACGGCCAAGAAGATACTCGCCGGCCACACCGTCTATCTCGCCGGAACGATGACTATCTGCGACGGCGCCCCCTTGCTACGGATCAACGTCCCCAACACCTCGGCCGAAAGCTATCTCACCCTGCGAGGCGATGTGCCCGGCGCGCCCGGTGGGATCATCGACATCTTGCCCGACGCGGAGCCTCCGGGGCAAGAGGAGCCAATTCCCTTCACTCAGCACGCCCTCCGCATCGGATCCCCCTTCACGCGTGTTTCCTCGCTCAAGATCTGGCGACAGATCGCAAACGCCTCAGAGGTTGAGACGGGCTGTCCTGACGCCGCACACCTCCACTGCGTCGGCGTCGGCGGGCACGATGTGACTCTTTCGGAGTTAGACATCAGATTAACGGGCCGACTGAAGACATGCTACTTCCCACCCAATTCCGATCGGGAGTGCTATTTCAGCGACGATGTCATTAAGCTGACGCGCAAGAACGATCTCGATCCGGGAGCCGATCGTCTATCGCTCCTATCCAGCTATATCGAAGGCGATCCAACGGAGGTGTTTCGGCCGCCGCCACCGGATGCCGACGGCGCGCGCCAACTCCTACCAACTGCCCATCAAGTCGAGACGACAACAGACGTATACATCGCCGGCAACGAACACGGTCTCGACGCCGCGGGAGGCTACGATCAAGGCACGGTTGCCTTCAACACCTTTGCCTACACGCGATTGGCCGGCTGCTCGATCAAGGGCACACACGCGACCTTTCAAGGCACCTATGCCGGCCCGGCAATGGCAGGCGAGGGGCCCAATTGGGGAGGCGCTTGCGAGTACTGGACCATCCACGACAATCTCTTCTACAAATGCGGGCAAGGCGTGGCGGTCGGTTCACCGGCCGGGGGCGACTACGGGAAGCCGATTCCCGTCCACCTGGCGAGGCACACTGACGTATACAACAACATCATTGTCGGTGCCATCGAGAGAGGACTGTCGCACCTGGGGATGCGAGGGATCACCGTAGAGGGTGCACTCGACACACGCATCTACGCCAACACTCTCGTCGACTGCTACATCCGTTTCGTCAACGGCAAGTACACGGAAGAGGACGAGGATGCCGAAAACGGTGAAGGAACGGTTTTCTGGCTCCACAATGAAGACGCCGAGGTATACAACAACATCGTGCAGAACCGTTGGGAGGAGTATCATCGCCACCACCACGAATGGGGTATCGATTTCGCGTCGCAGAAGGAGTACGGAGTGGATACTTGTCCGACGATGAGGGGCCACTTCTATGCGAATAACAATCTGTATCAGGCGGGCGAGGACGCGCTCAAGTTCCGCATCGGAGGGATCGAGAGCAACCCTTGCGATCAAAACTGCACATTTCCTCCCCCCGAGTCCTTCCTCGAATGGCAAGCCTGTGGCTACGGCAGCCAGTCGACCCACATCCCCGCGGGAGGGAGCCCCTGGATTCTCGCCAAGGCCGCCGATCATACGATCGAGAACCTGAGCGGCTATCGCTTGAGCAACCACCAAGAGATCAAAGACGCCGCGCTCGGAAAGGCGCGCGAGGGGCTATGGGTCAGAGAGAAGGGCACCGAAGATCGTGTATTGCTCGATTGGGCATTCCGGGGCGAAGCGGTCGGGGGCGCCCGGAACATCGGCGCCTTCCAGAAGTTCTCCCTGACGACACTGGTCGAAGCCCCCAGGCTCGGGGGCTCGAAGTTGAGGGTGCGCGGCCTGAGCCCGGGCAGTTGCGGAGCGATCGCCTGGAGCAGGATTCCGGGGAAGAGTCCCGTGATGCTGGTCTGGGCGGGCGAGCAGAGCGACAAGGGGTCGTGGGGACTCGAAGAGCCGGCCGTGACCGGCTGCGTCCTGGAAAACGATGGCGAATGCTCCACCACGTGGTTCCCCGATCCCGGCGTCCATTTCGTTCAGGCTCTCGAGATCGGCCGAGGGGGAGCAGGGGAGGCGAGGTTCAGCGACGTACAGATGGTGAGCGTCGATCCTATCGACAGGAATCTGGACCTCTTGTTGACCTTTGAAGGGCAGTAGCGAATGGCACGGTCACGCGGCCATGGTTTCGATCCGAGCATGCCGAGAAGGAGATTCCAGATGCGTTTGACTCTTGCAGCACTTTGCTCAATCTGCTCTCTCGTCGCATCAGGCACGACCATCCACATACCCGCCGACCAACCGACCATCCAGGCCGGAATCGACGCCGCTTCGCAGGGCGACACGGTGCTCGTCGCGCCCGGCACCTACACCGGAGATGGAAACCGCGATATCGACTTCGGCGGCACCGATCTGGTGCTGATCTCCGAAGAGGGCGCCGAGGCGACAGTGATCGATTGTGAAGGGAGTCGGACCGACTACCACCGGGGGTTCGATTTCCATATGGGGGAAAGTGCAGCGGCGGTGATTGAAGGCTTCACGATCCGTGGGGGGTATGTTGGCGGCGACTTTCCGAGCCGTGTCGGAGGCGGCATCCGTTGCGCTCCCGGATCCCCGACCTTGCTGAGCTGCATCATCACTGAGAACTCCGCAATATCAGCTGGGGGGATCTACTGCGCTGATGGCTCGATGCCCGTTCTCGCGGACTGCACCATTTCTCACAACACCAGCAGGGCATATTCCGGCGGCGGACTCTACTGCGCCCTCTCTTCCTCTTCTCCCGTGTTGACCGATTGCGCGATCGTCTCCAATTATTCTAATGGCCACGGTGGCGGCATCGCCTGTTGGGGTTCCTGTGTCTACCCAACCGAGCCAGTGCTGGTCAATTGCGTGATTGCGGACAACTCCGCGGATGCCAACGGAGGAGCGTTCTACGGGTACGGTTACGGGTGTGGCACTTTTCCGATTCTAATCAACTGCATTGTCGCCAATAACTCGGCTTTCGGCGGCGGGGGGCTCTTTCTTTCGCACGACTGCTCACCCAGCCTGACGAACTGCATCATCGCCGGGAACTCAGCCCTTCGCACTGGGGGCGGGGTTGACTGTGCTTCATCCTCACCAATCCTATCTAACTGCACGATTGCCGGGAACACCGCCGAGGACGGTGGCGGGATATCCTGTTACAGCAATTGGATGATCAGCCCCGCCGAACCGGTCCTCACCAACTGCGTTCTCTGGTCCAACACCCCCGACGCCGTCTACAACGACCCCTATGACCCCGGCTACCCCGTGTTCACCTACTGCGATATCGAGGGGGGCGGTTGGTTCGGCGCCGGCAACATCGACGC
>NYZA01000002.1 GCA_002686955.1 Gemmatimonadota bacterium | reverse complement strand
CGTGCTCCTCGTTGTGGGTGACGGGGAGACGATATATGGAGCCGGCACGGAGGGGAAGAACGCCGCAGTTTGACCGCTTACGTATCAGCAACGTTCAGATCGACGGAGTGCCGATCCTCTCCGGACCAACGCTCTACGGAATCTACGCGATTCTGGCATTGATCTATGTAGCGCACGCGGTGAAGACCATTCAGGTCAATGTACCGAAGCTGAAGGCCGGGGTTCCCGAAGAGGATCGATACCATTGGGGGAGTGTCGCGGCACTCAATAGCACATACTTCGCCAATTTCGGCGCGGAGCTCGCGGTGGTGTCGATGTTGCCCATGTTCTTTGAAACAACATTCAAGGGGGTGCGAGGCGCGGACGGTAGCTTCCTGATGACCGCGACACTGGCCGGTCTGATCGCTGCCTCTTTTGCCTTCGTCAACCTGTTCGCGAGACCTCTCGGCGGACTGCTCTCCGACACGATGAAGAACCGCAAGAGAACGATGCTCATCTATATGGCGGGGATCGCCGTGGGTTTCCTGGGAATGGCGAATATCGGCGCCTATGGCGGACTTGCCGCCGACGGAACCCGGGAGATCGTGCCCATGTTCGAGGGGCTGTGGTGGTTGATCGCGGCCATCGGCATCACGATCGCCTGTTCGATGTTCGTTCAAGGAGCCGAGGGTGCGACCTTCGCGATCATCCCGATGATCAAGAAAGAGATGACCGGTCAAATCGCGGGCATGGCCGGCGCCTACGGCAATGTTGGAGCCGTGTGCTACCTGGTCCTCTATTCTATCGTAGACGCAAAGACCTTCTTCTACACAATAGCCGCCGGCGCCTTTCTAAGCCTGCTCTATTGTTGGTTCGCTTTGAAAGAGCCGACCGATGCGTTCTCCACGGATATGTGAGGCTTCACTATGAAGAACCCACTTGGATCGATGGCGGCGATCGGATGCAGCCTACTTATTGGTGCGTGCGCCCCTCCGGGCGCCGGAAGCGAAGACATGGTTCGCATGGTCCTGCCGGAGGGCGATGTCGCCGCGGGAAGGAAGGCGCTGCAGGATCTTCGCTGCACACTGTGCCACACGGTGAAGGGCGAGTCGCGATTGGCGGCTCCGAGCACGGCATCACCCGGACCTGAGCTGCGCGGCCCCTCTATGTCTGGCCTGTCCAGAGGTGCGGTTGCAACCGCGGTCGTTGCCCCGGCGCACGTAAATGTGGAATCCGCGGAGCTGTGGACCGACTGGTCGGATCGGCAGCGGGTCTGGCTCGGTCCGGGGCAGCAACTCGAAGAAGATGTGCCCGAGGAGCGGTCACGGATGCGGAACTACGGCGACGTGATGACGGTGCAACAGCTCTGCGATCTGGTCGCCTACCTTGAAGTGGGTACAGACTGAGAACACTCTCAACAAAGCGAGGAACGGCGTGGCGAATGCAAATCTGCGTGAATGGAATGTAGAGGACGAGGGCTTCTGGGAATCCACGGGCAAAGCGATAGCCAATCGGAATCTGTGGATCTCGATTCCCAGTTTGCTCTGCGGCTTCGCCGTCTGGCTGATGTGGGGAATCATCGTGGTCCAGATGCTGAACCTCGGTTTCCCCTTCACTCAAACCCAGCTCTTCACCCTGACGGCCATCGCTGGGTTGACCGGAGCAACACTTCGGATACCCAGCACCTTCTTCATCCGCATCGCCGGCGGTCGAAACACGATCTTCTTCACCACCGCGTTGCTGATGATCCCCGCGCTGGGGGCCGGCATCGCGCTCCAAGACAAGAACACACCCCTATGGGTATTCCAAGGTCTTGCGTTCTTGTCGGGATTCGGTGGCGGCAACTTCGCCTCCTCGATGAGCAATATCAGCTTCTTCTTCCCCAAGCGGGTTCAGGGGACGTCGCTCGGACTCAATGCCGGCCTGGGCAACTTCGGCGTGACCACGATGCAGATCTTGGTCCCCCTGGTGATGACCTTCGCGCTTCTGAGGGGGTTGAGCGGCGACTCGATGACGCTCGTCAACACGAGCGGCACTTTGATTGGCAAGATCGAAGCAGGCTCCGCAACCTGGATTCAGAACGCCGGCTTCGTATGGCTGCTCTTCCTGATCCCCTTGGCGTTCTTCGGCTGGTTGGGCATGAACAATTTAGTGACGCCCGCGGTCACTCCAAAACTGGGCGGCCCACTGCCGGCATTCGCGAAGATCTCTTTCCTCTTGGCCATCGGATTCGTCACGGCGGCCTTCGGGCTCTTCTTCATACTGCCCGCCCCGACCGGACTCGAAGGGGGTAGTTGGTTCGTCGACAACATTCTCAAGAACAAGTGGATCGTTCTACCGGTCATCATTGCGCTGACCGTGATGCTGATGAAGGCGCTTTCTCCCGGAGAGCTGAAGGAGAACCTGACCCGGCAGTACCGCATCTTCGACAATAGACACACTTGGGCGATGACGATCATCTACACGATGACCTTCGGTTCGTTCATCGGCTACTCGGCGGCGTTCCCGCTGGCGATCAAGGTGATCTTTGGATTCACGCATGTGGCGGGTCCCGATGGTGTGCTGGTTCACACCGCGGCCAACCCGAACGGTCCAAGCGCACTGACCTACGCCTGGATGGGGCCCTTCATCGGCGCTTTGATCCGTCCCGTTGGCGGCTGGATCTCCGACAAAGTGGGAGGAGCGAAGATCACCCAGCTCGTCTCGGTGACGATGATCCTCTCAGCCTTGGGTGTGGCCTACTTCATGGCCGCGGCCTATCGGTCGGCGACACCGGAGGAGTTCTTCTGGCCCTTCTTCCTCCTCTTCATCGTGCTCTTCACCGCCACCGGAGTGGGCAACGGCTCGACCTTCCGCACCATCGCCGTCGTCTTCGACGAAGAGCAAGCCGGCCCGGCTCTCGGTTGGACCTCAGCGGTCGCGGCCTACGGTGCATTCATCATTCCGAAGGTCTTCGGTGAACAGATCAAGGCAACGACCCCGGAGTACGCACTCTACGGCTTCTCGATCTTCTACCTGGTCTGCCTGGTTCTGAACTGGTGGTTCTACATGCGCCCCAACGCCTATGTGAAGAACCCATAGGGTCCGCCCATTCGCTACCCAATCTGCTGAACGGCACCACCCTCACCCTCGACCTCGGTCTGGATCGACTCCCCGAGCATGGTCTCGAGCTGGCGCACCCTCGCGAGCACGTCCCTCATGCTGCGTTCCAGCTCCCGCCGCGAGCGCTCGATTTCACTCAGGTCGCGGCGGGCCTGGAGCACGTCCCGGCGGGCGACCTGCGCACCCAGCTCTCGCAGCCTTGCGCGCTGGCGGGCCGCGAGAGGGGGTGATTGATCGGCACTCGCATCCAGCCGGTTCGCGGTCGACGCCCGCTGCATCGCGCTCTTCATCCGCTCACGCAGCTCCGACTCGATCCGGTCCGCCTCGGCCGTCAGGCCGCCGAGCGCCCTCCACTCCTCGAGCCAGGCGATCGCGTGCTCCCGCAGCACTTCGCGAGAGCGACCAGTGGGGCGGCATCCGCCGCGGGGAACAGGAGGACGGTTCGATGGGCGTGGCTCGGATTCGGAATGCATCCGGGTCCTCCGGCATAGCAGGGGTTCGATCTCGCAACACCTTTGCCCGCGAGATCAGCCGGCCGGAGCCGGCGCCTCACGCGCTACCTCCCTATCCTATCCCAAGTACCCCACGGTTGCTACCGACGCAGGCGCTTGATCCACCCGATCCACGCCTTCGAGAACGCCCTCAGCCGGAATCGCCGCCGCAGACCACGGGCCTTCGCCAGCCCCGGCTCGATTCTCAGAGCAACGCCCAGCTCGTCCCGCGCCTCCACCTCGCGCCCCGCGTCGAGCAGCGCCCTCGCCAGCAACACCCGAACCTTGGCGTTGCGGGGATCCAACACGACCGCCCGCCGCAAAGCCTCGACCGCCCCGAGCGCCCGCCCGAGACGCTGGCGCGCATGCCCCAACCCACGAAAGGCCCCCGCCTGCCGGGGCGCCAGCTTCGTCGCCATCTCAAAGGCGTCCGCCGCCTCTTCCCACCTCCCCGCATACCTCAACGCAACCCCCTTCAGATGCCAGGCCGGCCAGAACCCCGCTTCGGTGCGGATCGCCTCGTCGAGCTCGGCGATCGCCGCGCGCGGATCTCGCTTCAGCGCCCTTCTCGTCAACCGCTCCACCCTCGAGAGCATCCCCGGAGATCGCGCCTCCAGCAGATTCCGCCGAATCCTCGTCCCGAGCTCGTCGCTCGGCGAGCGGGCCAGCGCCTTCTCCAGCAGATCGATCGCGCGATCGCTCAGCCCCGCCGCCAGACAGAGCTCGCCCAGCTCCGTCCACCCTTCCACCGGCGTCGACGGGGCCAGATCGAGACCCGCGATCCGCTCTCGCACGAAGGCCGGCACGTCGGAGCGCCGCGCGAGATTCGCGACGTATCGAAACACGTGATAAGGCAGATCCGCCGCTCGTAGCGCGCCCGCGTAGTAGGCCCAGGCCTCCTCGAACTCACCGCGGTCCTGCGCCGCCCTTCCGAGCTGCGCGAAAAAGGTGCCCTCCCAAGGAGCCAGCGCCGCGCCCCGTCTCCAGAGCTGGCATGCTCGGTCGATCGCGCCGACATTGCCCAGCAACACTCCCACCCTATCGATCAACGTGGGATCGTCCGGGCAATCGTCCGCTGCCCTCAGCAGATGCCGCTTCGCCTCTCTCGGCCGACCGAGCTCGACCAAGCGCTCGCTGATCTCGATCCGTAGCGGCACCGAATCCCCGCCGTGGTCCAGCGCCTCGTTGATCAGGGCCACCGCGTGCTCGCCGTCCAACGCCCTCCGCGCCGAGAGCAGCCCCCGCGCGGTCCAGAGCCTCGGGTCCGCCTCGGCATTTCCGGTCGCCCGCTCCAATCCGAGCAGCACCCGATCGGCACGCTCCCCGTCCCACTCCCTCCCATCATCGTCCGACATCGACCGCGCGACCCACGCCAGCAGAAGATCGACCGCCGGCGCGAATCGGGGACACATCGCCACCGCTCCCCCTAGCAGCCCCGCCGCGCTCACACCGGTGCCGGGATCGACCCCCGACTGCCGAGCCAGCTCGATATCGCGGGCCAGCACATAGAGGTCGACCGCCTGCGATTCGGCCGCGAGGTGAGACTGCGGCGCATCGAGATCGGCCATCTCCCCCCCCACCACCTTCGCAATGCGCCGGGCCAGCAGCATCGTCGCCACGATCACCGACCTGAAATCGCAGCGCTCCTCGAAGGTCTCCACGATCATCGCGCTCTCGGCGTGTCGTACCCGCACCCGAATCGCGAGCTCGGCGCCCCGCCGCTGAAGCTCGCCGTCCACGATCATGTCGGCGTCGGGCAGATCCTCACCCTCGGCGAGAAGCTCATCGGTCTCGAGCAGGCGTTCCGGCAGAACCCAGGCCACCGCTCCCTGGGAGTGGGGAATCGGCGTCGTGAAAACCGCCAGATTCGAAAACAGACCGGAGGCATGATCGAGCCAGTCGACGAGCATCGCCGGCACCTGGCGCGCATAAGCCGCCCGGTGGTCCAGCCCGGCGATCGGCCAACCCTCGGGCGGCGCCGCGAAGGGAAAGACCGCGACAGATGTCTCGATTTCGGCCGGTTCGCTGCTCCAGGAGTCGGTCATATCTCGGCGATCAGCTCTCGTGCCCCACCACGCCGTGCTCCTTCTCCAGCGCCTCGTAAAGATCGAAGCACTTCCTCACATACGTCCGTTTGCCGGAGTACGAACCAGGGAAGAAGGAACGCTTGAACCCGTATACGACGATCTGTTTCAACATCTTCGGGTCGATCGGAAAGGCGTCGATCGCCAGCCCGATCTCCCTGCAAACCGACGTATTCGACACCGTGCGATTGTCGGTGCAGAGGGTCGCGGAGAGGTTGGCGTCGAGCATATGCCGGAAGTTGTGCTCTTCAAGCGTCCCGATCTCGGGGTTGGTCTGAAGGTTCGATGAGAGACAGACCTCGATCGTGATGCGCCGATCGGCCATGTGCTGGACCAGCGCCGCGACATAGGCGTCTGGATCGCTGATCCCCTCATGGGAGACCTTGTCGGGGCTGAACAGATGGTAACCGTGCCCGATTCGGTCGGCGTGAAGGTCGGTCAACGCCTGAAAAATCGACTCCGGTCCAAAGGCCTCTCCGGCGTGGACCGTCTTACGCAAGAAGCGCTGGTGGGCCAAGTTGTAGGCCTCGGCATGCGCCGCGGCCGGATAGCCGTCCTCCTGCCCCGCCAGATCGAAACCCACGACCGGCAGCCCCAGATCGTCGCGCGCATGGACCGCGGCGTTCACCAGATCGACCGAGGCTTGCGCGATCACCTCGTCCATCCGTCGGAAGCGATGGAGCGCAACATAACGGCGGTAGTACTCCGAAAACGTCTGGGTGAACATCCTCATGGCGCAGACGATGATCCCGGAACGATAGGCCGGCTCGTTGCCTCGCTCGATCGCCTCGCTCGCGTTGAACTCATCCTGCGCACGCCCTAGCCCCTTCGCCACCGCCGCGATCGTGTCGGGCGCATCGAAACCCTCGTGAATATGGAGCTGCGGCGCGAAGCGCACTTCGATGTAGCGCACGCCCTCGGTGAACGAGTCGACCGCCAGCTCGTACGCGACCCGCTCGAGAGAATCGGCATCCTGCAGGACGGCACAGGTGTAGGCAAAGCCCCGCAGATACTCCCCGAGGTCGCCGTACTGGTCTTTGAACACCTCCGAGCGCAGCCCCTCTTCCGTATACGCCGGCAGCTCGACGCCCTCGTGCCGGGCCAGCTCTATGAGGGTGGAGAGACGGATCGAGCCGTCGAGGTGGAGGTGCAGATCGGTCTTCGGAAGAGCGCGGATGAACGCTTCCGTGAAAGGTGCTCGCATCGCGGAATCCTACTCTCTTCGCAAGCCGATTGCGCGGATTCCGGCGCCGAGCCGCCCAGGCTTCCCGTGGTATCGAGGAGCGGAATCCCCTTCCAGAGACGTCTTTGGGGGAAGAGTCAAGACCTTCCAGGGGGGCGCTACGCGGGTTCCGATCGTCGATCATAAAAGCGACGCCCGCGCGGCGGCCGCCCTCCCGAATCGGGCTGACCGCGGGTGCTTTTGAACGCGTGCGCGGGGGGCGGTGACCGGATCGATACCCCCTTGCGACGTCCCAAAACCGCCGGTACGCTCATCATGCGGCATCGGGGAGCCGGACCGCCCGGACGCCGCGTGCGCGACAATCGCCACTCGACGGAAGGGCACCACCCGGCGCACCCGCTCCGAGCTTCGGTTCCCCGAGCAGGAAAAGGAGCAAACGCAATGAAGAGTGTGAGAACCCTGTGCGCAATCGGCCTCTCAGGCCTACTTCTTGCCCCCCCCTGACGCTATAGCTGACATCGTTCGGTGATGTCGCCCACGGATGGGCAGGCCGACTACAAGACGCCGGAGCAGCTGCTGGGGACGATCCTGACGAATATGTCGTCGACCTGCAAGAAGCCCGCGCCGACGCGGGATTGGATCGAGATGGCGAAGATGAGCTGCGGTTACCGCAGCGTGCGTCACGCCAACGAAGGGATGGGTTGGGCGGAGTTGATCACGAAGCCGAGGCTCAGCGAGCCCGACACACTGAAGTGGCCAACGACGATGTGGACGAAAGAAGACTGCGACAACGACATCACCAACGCCTTCGCATGGTGGACCCACATGTACGGAGGCACGGTCGACCAGACCCTCTACATGGACCAGGTCGGGAGGATCGATGTCTTCGGGCCGCATGGGGCGGGGTGGAAGGCAGACTGGATTGTCGGTGAAAGCAGGTGGGATGATCTGGTCAACACTTGGACCGGCGACTACTTCTCCTTCGAAGGCGTATTCGATGACGATGTGACGACGGCGACCACGGTGGCGCCCGCGCCCGGCTTCGCTCTCCTCCCCGTCTGGCGCACCTGGGTCGACCTCACCGTCTCCACCTACGACCCCGCCTTCGCCGACACGACCACCAACGAGCTGCGCGGCCGCTTCTGGGGAATGGATCCGGTACGCGTGATCATCGACGAATCGGCCATCGCGGTGCCCGATCTCGCCGACGGAAAGCCGGTGCGGAACAAGGCCGAGGTCCAGGCGAACTATGGGTTCGCGCAAGAATAGAATGCTATTTTCGCATCCCATCTGCACTCCTTCTGCTATCGAGCGGCTACCTCGACGGCATTCATCTCGCATTTCAGGACAAGTGCGAGGTGGAGAATGGGGTCACCAAGGTCTCGGACAAACCGGGCATCGGGTTTCACGCTCAGGTGGATAGCCTCAAGCTCGGCTTCATCGCGGCCACGGTGGTCGANACGATGATCGGCACGCTCGCCTACGAAGGCTCGCTCGACCTNGGTCTNTACGATCCCGNCAACGTCGACNCGCTCATCGACCTGAANGACATCTANTGCCTCCGCTTTNGCGAGCCGGACACAGCCGACCCGATCACNACCANCGCGATCTGGAGCGCCGATCGCAAGTTCGACATCCAGTACTCCCGAGAAGAAGACGCCGACTCGATCTTCATTCCGGTCGCCAACGCCGAGCCTTTCACGCTCACCTACCGCGACTCGAGCTGGGTCGAAAACGACCCGATCTGGGTTTGCGACAGCACCGGCTGGCTCCCCGACAGGCTGGGCCAGATCGTCACCAAGACATCGCCGACGCCGGTCGAGAACAGCGACACTCAGAGCTACGAGCTGAAGGTCGCGCTCACCGGCGCGCCGCTCTACCTGCGCTCAACCGAGAACCGGGTGGTGCTCCCCGACGATTGGGCCGATGCCTCCACATTGGCCGGTCTAGAGACGATCTACCTGTACGACGACAGCCAGATCTTCCGCCTCGAGTTCCACGCCGAGCAGGACTACGGGCCGAACGACAAGATCGCGTTCGTCTTCCCCTCCAATTGGTGGCCTCCGAGCCTCGATCCGGCCGAGAAGGGCTACGTCACGGTGCACCCCGTATCGCGCTCGCTGCAAGGAGAGGGGGCGCTCGATGTGTCGGTCGAGGGCGACAGCGCGATCGTCACCTTCGCGGAGCTGCCCGCCGGGAGCCAATTCGCTCTGGTCTACGGCGACTCTCGCAGCGAGTCGATCCTGCTCGACATGGGGCCGTGGAGCTCCGGTCCGGTCGATCTCGATTTCGCGAAGATCGAGAACTGGATGACTTGGGAGGCGGAGTTCGACTACCGAACCGATGTCGGCTATCCGCCGCCCGCTTACCTCAGCCAGCCTCGCGTCGGTTGGGGGCTTTCGCCCGAACTTGGGGACCTTCTCGGTGAAAGCGAGCGCAGGGTGAGCTTCTTCAGCGAATTCTCCCCCTCCACATCGGGCATCTATCGCGATTTCACCGCCTTCGCGCTGAAGGATTCGATTCAAGGGGAGCCCGCGATCGACACGCTCTCGCTTCATGTCGAGGTCGAGCCGAACACCAATTATCTGCTCCAGATCTACTTGAACGACCCCGACAGCGAGTTCGAGGAATGTGATCCGAGCGCCCTTCCCCAGGAATGCGACAAGTGCTTCGATCCCGGAACGGGAGAAGTATGTCTGATGCCGACCGACGACCAGCTGGTCTGGGTTTGGCGCGACGGCGTGAAAAGCCTGTGGTTGGACAGCTCGACCGATCGTCTCTTCACCTTCACGACCGACGGCGACGACGAGGAGGTTCAAGTCGTTTTCTACCATAGCAACACTGTTCCCGACAGCGTCACGGGCATGATCGACAATCTGGTCTTCTGCTACGGACTGGAGCTGCGAAAGAGCGATGTCGGCGGCGGTCCAGCCCCTGGCGCGACCGCCCACACGGCGACTTTTCCGGTCGCTGTCTACCACGGAAGCTCCAGTACCTGGACCGAGCTGCCGAACTCGCCGACGATCGAAGTGAAGAACAACAACAACACCCACCCCTTCTAGCGAGGAGCGGCAATCATGTCCAGGGTCGAACGGATACGCGACCGGCGACGATCGGTGACATTCCTCGCCTGCCTCGCCGCCTTGAGCCTTCAAACAAGCGCGAGCCGATCATCGGCCCTGGACCACCGCGCGACCAGAACCCGCCGGGTGCCGGAGGAGTACCCGACGATCCAGCAGGCGATCAACGTCTGCGGAGCCGGCGACACGGTTCTGGTCGCGCCGGGAACGTACTTCGAGCGGATCCACTATCTCGGCAAGTCGATCGTTGTGCGCTCCGAAGCCGGGGCGGAGGAGACGGTGCTCGATGGGGAGTATGTGGGGACGGTGGTGACATTCGGGGAGGGGTCCGATACTACTACGGTGTTCGAGGGGTTTACGGTGACGCGGGGGGGGCGCATCGGCGCCGAGCTGACATCC
>NYZA01000001.1 GCA_002686955.1 Gemmatimonadota bacterium | reverse complement strand
TTTCGCATTCTCGCGGCCACCAACGCCGATCTGGGGGCGGCGGTCGAGTCGGGGGCTTTTCGGGCCGACCTCTACTACCGGATCGAGGGGCTCAAGCTGACGATGCCGCCCTTGCGCGATCGCCCCGAAGATATTCGGCTGCTGGCCGAGCATTTTCTCGGCGACAACGCGGTCAGCATGCAGCTACCCGCCGATGCGCTGCGCTTCACCTCCGAAGCGATGCGGGCGATGGAGCGCTACCGGTGGCCCGGCAACGTGCGCGAGCTCCGCCAGGCGGTCCACAGCTCCGCGGTCCTGCGCAACCTCGACACCAACGAGCTCGGTGTCGATGCCCTGCCGGAACAGATCGCGACGGCGGCCGACCGGGAAGCGTCGATCCAGGGGATCGATGCCTCTCTGCTGGACAGAATCGCAACGGTCGCCGACGAAATCGGTGCCCCAGATCTGTTATCGGAGATCCGCGATCACCTCACCGACCGCGCGCTGGCGACCACCGAAGGAAAGAAACGAGCCGCCGCCCGCGCACTGGGCATGCGTGAATCGACGCTCAGACGGCAGCTCAAGATCCGAGACAAAACCAAAGGGGACGGCGGAAGCTGACTATACCCGTTTGTCCCCCTCCCAATTGAAGTACCCCTGCCCGGTCTTGCGGCCCAGCTGGCCCTCGCCTACCAGGCGTCGCAAGCTCCGGGGGATCGCGAACGCCGGTTCGTCGGGATAGCGCTCGCACCAGCCTTCCAGAATCGAAAGTGTCGTGTCCAACCCGACGTAGTCGGTCAGCGTGATCGGACCCATCGGATGGCCGCAGCCGAAGCGCATCGCCGTGTCGATATCCTCAGCGGTCGCATCGCCGCGATCCAGCATCTGAATCGCCTGCACCATGTAGGGAACCAGTAGACGATTCACGACAAAGCCAGGTGTGTCGCCACACGATACCGGCGCCTTTCCGCATGCCTTTCCGAACGCCTTTGCTGCTTCATACACTTCGTTGTCTGTCGCGTCCGTGCGCACCACTTCGACCAGCTTCATGAGCTGCACGGGGTTGAAGAAGTGAAGTCCGACCATCCGATCCGGGCGCCCGGACGCCTCACCCATTTCGGCGATCGAAAACGACGACGTATTCGACCCGAAGATCGCCTCCCTCTTGCAGATGTCGCCCAGCTCCCGCAGCAGCGCTTTTTTCACATTCATGTTCTCGACGATCGCCTCGATCACCAGATCGCAGTCGGCGAGCTCCTGCTTGTCGAGAGTCGGGTGGATCCGTCCCCTGGCCATTTCGACGAAGGCGCTCGCATCATCTTCGGACTGTTTCCCCTTCTCCACCGCCTTCCGCGCCAGCTTGGCCAGGCTCTTCTCGATGCGAGCGATCCCCTTGTCCAGGAATGTCTGCTCCGTCTCGACCACGATGACCTCGAATCCGCCCTGCGCCGCTACCTGCACTATGCCGTGGCCCATCAGGCCACATCCGACAACACCAACCTTTTCGATTTTCATCTCAACCTCATCTCGTATTCCTTGCAATCCGACGCTCGCCGGCGTCGTCCAGGGCCGCGTCCTCGTGTCTTGGCGCGCCGATCATCAAGAGCCGTGTCTCAGCGACATCCATAATGTAGAGTATCCGACTCGAACACACGAGCGAGACGCTCCCCCAACCGCCCTCATCCACGACCGCTCTCTCAGCGATCGAAGCGGGCCTCCGGCAGCTCCGGCAGCGTCTCTACGAAGTCCCGAATCTCGTCCCGCGCCGAACGGAAAATCGCGAGGATCTCCTCCTCCGCCATCTGGCTCCGGCACGGATTTCCGGTGCGGAGGAAGAGGATTCACGCAGTCTCTGGCGAGGGTTTCTTCGTCATCGTGAGAACACCGGTTCCAGTTGACGGCCGATCATCGCCGGGCCTAGGCTCGCTAGCTTGGGGCACGGCATTCTCGGAGTAACATGTCGGACAATCTCGCTCTGATCTTCTTCGTCATCGCGGCGGCGGGCGTGGCCACTTTCATGATGGGAACCGCGGTCTTCCTGGGCCCGAAGCGCCGCCACAGGGTCAAGGACCAGCCTTTTGCCTGCGGCGGGCTCGCCGAGCCCTATCCGGGTGAGCAGTTTCCGGTCCGATACTACCTCGTGGCGATGCTCTTCATCCTCTTCGACATCGAGGTTGTCTTCCTCTATTTCTGGGGAGTGATCTTTCGCGACCTCGGCTTCCCGGGGCTTTACGAGATCCTCCTTTTCATCGGTGTCTTGGGCGCCGGACTGGCCTACGTCTGGCGGCGAGGTGCATTGCGATGGGTATGATCCAGTCATCGATCGACGCCCTTTCCGGATCGGTCGGTCTCGGCAAGCTCGACGATCTTCTCGGCTGGGCGCGGAAGTACTCGATCTTCCAGTACCCCTTCATCACTGCTTGCTGCGGGATGGAGTACATGTCGGCCGCCTGCTCCCACTACGATGTGGATCGATTCGGTGCCGGACTCACCCGATTCTCGCCGCGCCAGGCCGATGTGCTGTTCGTGGTCGGCACCATCACGCACAAGCAGGCGCCCTATCTGCTACGGGTCTACCAACAGATCTGCGAGCCGAAATGGGTCGTGGCCTTCGGTGCCTGCGTGATCGGCGGAGGGCCGTACGAGAACTACGCCGCGCTTCAGGGGATCGACAAGATCATTCCGGTCGACCTCTACATCCCGGGATGCCCACCTCGGCCCGAGGCGGTTCTCGACGGTCTCATCAAGCTGCAAGAGAAGATCCAGAAGGCGCCCCACGGGCGCGAATAGCAGCCTTCCGAGGTACTCCATGAGCCAGCATGCGCTCGACAGACTGACCGATGAGCTGGGCGGCGCCCTCCTCGATTCTTGTTCCGAACACGGCGACGAGACGGCTTGCATCGAGCCGGGTCATCTCCACCGCGCGGCCCGATTCCTGCGCGACGATCCGGAGCTGGAGATGAACATGCTCGTCGACGTGACGGCCGTGGACCGGCTCGGTCGCGACAGCCGCTTCGATATCGTCTATCACCTCCATTCACTCGGGCGCGGACACCGGATTCGACTCAAGGTCCAGGCCTCCGATTCGGGAGAAGCGGAGATCCGAACACTGACCGATCTGTGGAAAAGCGCGGAGTGGCTCGAACGCGAGGTGTACGACATGTTCGGCGTCCGATTCGAGGGACACCCCGATCTGAGACGCCTGCTTCTCTACCCCGAATTCGAGGGACACCCCCTCCGCAAGGACTACCCGATCGACAAGGAGCAGCCGCGCCTCCCCGATCTCGCCGGCTACCCCGAGGTCGATTATGATGCATCCGAAGATGCCGCGCGCTTGCTGAAAGGAATGCAACGCACCCTCAGCCCCCGTCTCAACGGCACCGCTGGCCGCAACGGAAAAGTGTTGCACGGCGCCGAAGCCGGGCTGCGCTCTCCAGTCGCATCCGGCACCGACTCCCGGGGGCGCACAAGGAACCTCTTTCTCGATATGGGCCCTTCGCATCCGGCGATGCACGGCACGATTCGTATTTCGGTGGAACTCGCGGGTGAGAGGATCGTCGATTCCGACGTGGATATCGGCTACCTGCACCGCGGCTTCGAGAAGATGTGCGAGAACCGAAGCTACGCGCAGTCGATCATCTTCACCGACCGTCTGAACTACGTCTCGCCGATCATCAACAATGTCGGCTGGTCGCTCGCGGTCGAGAAACTGCTCGGAATCGAAGTCCCGGAGCGCGCGGCGGCGCTGCGCGTGCTCATGAGCGAGATCAGCCGAATCGCGGATCATCTGACCTGCGTCGCCGCTCATTCAATGGAGACGGGTGCCTTCACCGCCTTTCTCTACCTGATCGAAGCCCGTGAAGAGCTCTACAAGCTGCTCGAGCGGGTCTGCGGCGGGCGAGTCACATTGGCCTACTCCAGAGTGGGCGGCGTGGCGGCCGACCTTCCCGATCGTTTCGAGTTCCATCTGGCGCGGGCCCTCGCGAAGACACGAGAGATGATGGCCGACGTAGTGAAGCTCCTCGATGGCAATCGGATCTTCCAGGACCGCATGGTCGGTGTCGGCGCGATCTCGCCCAAGGACGCGATCTCGTACGGAATCACCGGCCCCTTCCTGCGCTCGACCGGTGTTTCGTACGATGTGCGCAAGGCGGCTCCCTACAGCGGATATGAGAAGTACGAGTTCGAAGTTCCGGTCGGACAAAACGGCGACAATTTCGACCGCTACCTCGTGCGGATGGAAGAGATACGCCAATCGATGCGGATCATCGAGCAGGCAATAGCCAAGCAGCCAGAGGGGCCGATTCAATCGGAAGATCCCAGCGTAAACCGACCACCAAAATCGGAGGTTTACACCAGCATCGAGGGGCTGATGCACCATTTCAAGAGGACGATGTCCGGTCATGGCACCGCCCCGCCCACGAGCGAGGCGTACGGCTACGTCGAAGGTGGAAACGGGGAGCTCGGTTTCTATCTCGTCTCCGATGGTTCCGACACGGCGTATCGCGCGCATTGCCGCGCCCCCTGCTTCGCGCCTATGAGCGCCCTTTCCTCTCTGATAGAGGGTCTGACCATCGCGGACGTCATCCCAACCTTCGGTACCGTCAACATGATCGGTGGGGAGTTGGACCGGTGAGCGACATTCTCAGCACCGAAATGAAGGCCGAGATCGACGAGCTCGTCTCACGTTACCCCGATCCCACCGCAGCGACTTTACCGGCGCTGCATTTGATCCAACGCCAGATTGGACACATTGCGACCGAGGCCGAAGATGCTTTGGCGGCTCATCTCGGAATTCCGGTCGCAAGAGTGCACGAGGTCGTAACCTTCTACACGATGTTCCGAGTCGACCCGGCAGGCAAGTATCGGCTTGATATCTGTACGAACCTCTCGTGCACGCTTCGAGGCGCGAAGGCCGTCGTGAGTGAGATGCGCGAGAGGCTCGGCATCGATTTCGGGCAGACCACTCCCGACGGACTCTTCACGATCAATTCGGTGGAGTGTTTGGGTTCGTGCGGAACGGCCCCCGTGATTCAGGTGAACGACACTTATCACGAGAAGGTCGGAGTCGACGATGTCGCGACGCTCGTGGAAGGGCTCCCAGGCGAAGGGGACGGGCACGCGCTCCGTCCGAGCGGTGTCTATATCGACGGTGTCGACGAGCCGACCGAAAAGCGCGAATGGGAGCGCTATCTGACGGTGCACTGGGGGCATCCGGAGTCACACACGCTTGCGCGATACCTGGAAGTCGGCGGTTACGAAGGGCTGAGGAAGGCGCTCGCACTGGAGCCGAGCGCTGTGACCGCGGAAGTAAAGACCGCGAATCTGCGCGGGCTAGGCGGCGCCGGCTTTCCGGCGGGAATCAAATGGGGTTTCGTGCCGGAGAACAGCGGCAAGCCGGTCTATCTCGCGGTCAATGCCGACGAAGGAGAGCCCGGCACCTTCAAAGACCGCATGTTCTTGGAGAGGGAGCCCCACCGACTGATCGAGGGAATCGCGATCTGCTGCCACGCGGTCGGGATCGAGAAGGCGTACATCTACGTGCGCGGCGAGTTCGTCTATCCGATCGAGCAGTTGGAAGGGGCGCTGGCCGAGGCGAGAGAGGCGGGCTATCTCGGTGAGAACATCCTCGGAAGCGGTCTCGATCTCGATATCTACGTACACCGTGGAGCGGGCGCCTATATTTGCGGTGAAGAGACCGGGCTGCTGAACAGTCTCGAGGGCGGTAAAGGATGGCCTCGCCTGAAACCCCCATTCCCAGCCGTGGAAGGGCTGTGGTCGGCCCCCACCGTGATCAACAACGTCGAAACACTGAGCCAGCTCCCATTCATTTTGACCAAAGGGGGCGAGTGGTTCGCTGCGCTCGGCACCGAGCGCAGCGGTGGAAACCGGGTGCTCTCCGTGTCCGGGCATGTGCAGCGCCCGGGGCTCTACGAAGTACCCCAGGGTGGCGTCACCGTCAGGGAGGTCGTAGAAGATCTCTGTCTCGGCATCGATGGGGAGCACGAGCTTCAAGCGGTCGTTCCCGGCGGCTCCTCCTCGCCGATACTCCGCGCGGAAGAATGCGAGGTGGCGATAGAGTTCGACGCGATGATGAAAGCCGGAACGATGGCGGGCTCGGGCGCGGTCATCGTGCTCGACGACTCGGTCGATATTGTCGACTTCGCGCTGCGGACCGCAGAGTTCTATCTCCACGAATCGTGTGGCCAGTGTACTCCTTGCAGAGAAGGTGTCGGCTGGATTACGCGCATCTTGAAGCGAATACAATCCGGTGAGATGAAGCCCGCCGATCTCGAGACGATAGAAAACGTCTGCGACAATATTCAGGGCAATACGGTCTGCGCTCTCGGCGATGCGGCGGCGATGCCGATTCGCGCGATGGTTCAGAAGTACCCCGAGAAATTCCGGGCAAAAGCGGAAGCATAGGAAAAGACGATGCCGACAATCACAATCGACGGCAAAGAGATCGAGGTCGCGCCCGGCACTCGCCTGATCGACGCCGCGGAAGAGGCAGGTATCCACATTCCCCGTTTCTGTTACCACCCTGGGCTATCGGTAGCGGGCAACTGTCGCATGTGCGAGGTCGAGATCGAGGGGCCGCCCAAACTCGAACCCGCCTGCAATACGGTCTGTCGCGACGGTATGGTAGTCCACACCGACAACGAGCGGGTCCGGAAGACCCGGGCCTCGATACTAGAGCTCCTGTTGATCCATCATCCGATCGACTGCCCCGTCTGCGATCAGGCCGGCGAGTGCAAGCTGCAAGATTATTACATGCGGCACGGTGCGTACAAGAGTCGCTTCGATCTGGAAGACAAGCTCGCCAAGCCGAAAATGGTCGATCTGGGTCGCGAGATCATGCTCGACAACGAACGTTGCGTGAACTGCACGGCGTGCGTCCGCTTCAGCGCCGAAATCTCGGGTGAGGCGGAGCTGGGGATGTTCCAGCGGGGCGACAACTCCCGAATCGGCACGGTCGGGGCACGTCCGCTCACCAGCCGCTACGCGGGCAATCTGGTCGAGGTCTGCCCGGTGGGCGCCCTGACCAACATCGATTTCCGTTTCCGTCGCCGGGTCTGGTTCCTTACCTCGACCGATTCCGTATGCGATGGTTGCGCGCGCGGCTGCTCGATCCGGGTCGACCACGACGTCAGCCACGCATACAAGAAGAGCAGCGATCGGGTATTCCGCTACCGCGCCCGCTACAACCCCCGTGTGAACGACTACTGGATCTGCGATGCCGGCCGCTATTCCTACAAACGGATCGATGCACGGGACCGAATCGCGCATCCTCAGCTTCGCGACGGCACGACGCTCGATTGGTCCGCCGCCCTCGACCGGATCATGGCGGCTCTCGGTGCCGCGGCCAGGGTCGACGTGATTCTCTCTACTGACCGCACATGCGAGGAGATGCACGCGGCTCTATCGGTGCTGGGGCCGCTCGCGCGAACGATCGAAGGCCGCGTTTCCGGCGCCGGGATGGGAGAGAGCGACGACTATCTGCGTCTGGAAGACCACACACCGAATCGGCGGGGAGCCCTCGAGCTGGGTCTGCCGGCCGAGGCGAATGCGAACGAGAGCGAAATCGAGGGCATCCTCGATCGGGCGGCGCGGGGTGAAACCGATCTGCTTCTCGTACTCGGTGTCGACCTCACCTCCGGCGATCTCGACAACGAAGTGGTTCAGCGGGCGATGGCGGGCGCGACGCTCTCGGTCTACTCCGGCTCCCGCCCAGGGGGCACCGGCCGCCTCGCCGATCTGCTCCTTCCGAGGGCGATGTTCGCCGAGCAGAGCGGCACCTTCGTGAACGCCGACGGTCTGATACAACGCATTCGCACCTGCGTCGAGCCGCTCGGAGAGGCCCGACCGGAATGGTCGTGGCTGGACGATCTCGCGCTCCGCCTCCGAGCCGAGCCCGGTCCGCCCGATGATTCCGGGCGCTTCGCGCGAATCGCCGACCGCTTCCCCTTCTTCTCGGGGTTGGGACTCGAGACGATCAGCCCCCTCGGCACTCCCGGCCGAGGAATCGAGATGCCAGAGACCCCGGTCGCACCGGGACTCCGCCAACCCAGCAAAGAGGAGGCGCTGCGATGACGGGCGAATTCGTGATCGCGATCGTCAAGACGATCGTCGCCGTGTCGACACTGATGACCCTTGCCGCCCTGCTGACTTGGGCGGAGCGGAAGCAGAGCGCGGTGATGCAGGACCGGATCGGCGCCAATCGCGCGGCGATCCTCGGCTTCCGGGCGATCGGTCTCTTCCACATCATCGCCGACGCCATCAAGATGATGACGAAGGAGGACTTCGTCCCCCCCTTCGCCAATCGCTTCATCCACTCGCTTGCCCCTTTTCTGGCGATTTTCCCTGCGATCGTCGCCTTCGCAGCGATTCCGATGGGCGACACCGTCACCCTCTTCGGTCACACGGTCGAGATGCGCCTCGCCCCAATGAATATCGGATTCCTCTTCATCTTCGCGATGGCGTCGGTCACGGTTTACGCGATCGTTCTCGGCGGGTGGTCGTCGAACAACCGTTTCGCGATGCTCGGCGCCATGCGGGCAGCCGGGCAGATGATCAGCTACGAGCTGGCCCTCGGCCTCGCGGTCGTCGGATCGGTCATGGTCTACGGCACCCTCGACCTGATGGAGATCGCACGGGCGCAGACCGGTCTCTTCGCCGGCTTCCTACCGAACTGGGGGATCATCTACCAGCCTCTGGGTTTCCTGCTGCTGATCACCGCCTCGATCGCCGAAACGAAACGGGCCCCCTTCGACATACCCGAAGCGGAGTCGGAGATCATCGGCTGCTTCCTCGAGTACAGCGGCATGAAGTTCGGCATGTTCTTCATGGCCGAGTTCGTCACCACCGTCGTGGTCGCCGGCCTCGTGTCGACCCTCTACTTCGGTGGCTACCAGGTTCCCTATCTGATGGCCGACGGCTTCCACTTGCCTTTCGGTCTCTTTCTGGTCACTCCGGCGGCTTTGGTCCCCTGGCTCCAGTTCGGCGCTTTCTGGATCAAGGTTGTCTTCTTCTGTTGGCTCCTGCTGACGATCCGCTGGACTCTGCCCCGGTTCCGCTACGATCAGCTCATGCATCTCGGCTGGAAGATCCTGCTCCCCCTGGCCCTCTTCAACGTGGCCGCGACGGGCGCCTGGATCCTCGCGGCGGCTTGACACCTGAAAGCGGGTGATCCCAAAATGTTGACGCAACATCGGCAGACTTGGCTCGAGCGGATCTACTTGCCCGAAGTTCTGCGCGGCCTTTCGGTTACCGTCCATCACTTCACGCGAAATCTGTCGCTGCACATCGCCCATGCCGCCGGACTCAAGAAGAACGTGCCCGCCGCGGTCACGATCCCCTACCCCGATGTGCCGGCCGATCTGATGCCTCGCTTTCGTGGTATGCACCGGCTGACCCGAAAAGCGAACGGTACTGTCGCTTGCACGGCCTGCTTGTGCTGCGAGACCGCCTGCCCCTGCCACGCGATCGACATCGTTCCCGAAGCGGTCGACGATAGGGCGATCGAGAAACGCCCCAAGAGCTTCGAAATCGATCTGTCGAAGTGCTCCTTCTGCGGCTTCTGCGTAGAAGCCTGCCCAGTCGACGCCATCCGGATGGACACCGGCATCTTCGACGTGGCGATGGACTCTCGGGCGGGGCTGGTCTGGGGTCGTGAGGCGCTGATGGGCAACGAGCAAGGCGAGGGTATGGAGGTCTATCCGCCCATCGACCGAGAGGACTTGGCGCCGCGAGCCCGAGAAGTCAGCCGGTCTTGAGCCCCGCGTTCCGGTCCACGGTCACTCCCTCTTTGATCTCGGTGTAATATCGGTCGTAGAGAGAGGTCAGCTGGAGGGTCATCAGTTTGCAGGTGCCGTAGGTTCCGGCGGCCAGACCTGAATCGACGTCTTGTGTGATGTAGACTGGCTGACCCGCGCTCCCGCTGTAGTGGGCACACTGAGAATCCCGTGCCCCGCACAGCACCAGAGTGGCGGAGAAGAGACTGTGGATCGGGTGGGGATGCCCGGAGCGCGATTCGCAATCCCCGAGAATCCGCTCGAGCTCCGAGTAGAAATCGAACGACGCCAACTGAGGGAATCCTCGGGCGAGCGCTTCGACCACGATGCTCGAGAGCCGGTGCTGAATCCCGAGCTTCAGTATCCTCTCGAAGGCCTCTCTCATCGGCATATTCCCCTCGAGATGCCCCGAAACCATCTGAGCGAATTCGTCTACGCCGATGATGAAGTTGGCCCGCATCGCCGTCTCCGAGGAGAGAGACGCGACCGTATGGTCTCCGCCGTAGTGCGCCAAGACGAACTCCATGACCGGTTCCACCTGAGAGTCGAGCTCCATCGTGTGCAGGACACGTCCCAGAGCCGCCATTGCGCACTTGTAGGTCCTTCCACGGCGGCGCTTCTCCGGCGCGAGAATCGTCTTGAGCTCGTCTTTCGCGGCGGAGTAGAGCAGAAACGACCCCTCCAGCGCCACGTGATAGTCCACCTCAGGATCGAGATCGGTCCCTGTGTGTTCCTGGACGAACTCCATGAGGGCAACCAACATCACCGAACGGAACAGGGTGTGATGGTAGAGCGGAGGCAGCGGATCGCCGGTGATCTCGTGCTCTCGCTCGCGCGCGGTGAAAAGCCCGAGCGCCAGATCAGGTCGCTCTTTCAGGTGCTTCTCGAAAAGCCTCCCCAACGGAGCGATCTGCTCCAAAGACTCGCTGAAGGGCTTTCGGCCGCGTACCGCCTCTTCGACCTTGGCGAGGTCGCGCTGGACCAGTTCGGCTACATATCCGGTGAGTGCGTCGTTGCGCTCGATTCGAACCGGGTAGGCCTGTTCGTACTCCTCCATCAGGCTGCGCAGCTTGCGCTCCTGCCGAACCCCGAAGCTACTCCCCCCCTTGTAGAGCACACCACCGCTGGAGTTGATGATGTCCTCCGCCAAGGTCAGGCCCTCGATCTCGCCCGCGCTCGACAAGCCGAGCAAACTAGAAAGCTCGCAAATATCGGCGAACTCCAAATACTCCTGAGCTACGCGCATCGGATGATCCTCAAAGATGGGAACGGCCGGAGGGACGAGTGTCGGAGCCCCTCCAGGGACTATCGGCACGCCTTTGCGCGCCCTTAGGGTCCGCGCAAGAATGACTTGTCATCTTGGCGCCCAGATGTGCCGCAGATCTGGTCGATCGGCGAGCTCCGAAACCAGAGGAATAGTCGGGCTGTTTTGAGATCTCGGGGCTTGCCGATCGACCGGAGATGGGGTGCAGATGGGATGCGAAACTCGCTAGTCATTCTTGCGTGGACCCTTAGGTCAATCGAGCGCCGACCGGAGCGCGCGCGCGAGTCGGGCCGGCATCGTCGATCGAGTCTTGTCGTTGCGCACCTCCAGCTCGACATATGGAACGCCCGATTCCACACCGTGGCGGGCGATGGAGTAGATCATCCCATCAAAGCCGGAGTAGGGTTCGTTGTCTCGTGGATCGAACCCTTCCGAGCGAAGCGCCCGAAAAAGGGCGCGGACGGAATCGCTCGGCCCATCGTGGAGCACACCGAGGGAGTACGGCCTCTCGAGGCCCCGGAGCGTGGGAGTGAATGTATGAATACTGACCAGGAGCCTAAGCGAAGCGTGCTTCGAGATCTCCTCTGCGAGCCTGTCGTGGAATCCGCCGTGCCAGCGAAGCTGCCGGTGCTCACGTTCCGCGGCGTCGATCCCCAGGTTGAAGGGGATCGGGTGGCCGCCGCAGCTCTGTACGATCAGCTCCGGATCTCGGGGAGAGCGGTTCGGATCGATCCACAGTCGAGAGAAGGGCGCCAGCACCGCGGGCGCTCCCAACCTTCGCGCGATATCGGCCACCAGCTCCGCGGCGCCGAGATCGAAGGCCCAGTGGCTTTCGATGAGCCCGCGCGCATCGACGCCGGCCGGAAGAGCGTTCCCGGCATGCTCGCAGCTGAAGAGCAGGGCGGGTTCGGGGTCCGTGGATTCGACGACTCGGGCAGGGTTCATGGGTTGATACTCGGACATTCTCGCGAAAGCAGAGACCGTTGAGGCGCGCCCTTTTCGTGTCCTGCTTCTTCCCTCCCATCGGCGGAGGTGGGGTTCAGCGGATCGTCAAACTGCTCCGCTATCTCCCTCGAGATCGCTGGGTTGCCGAAGTGCTCGTACTCTCCCCGCCACCCGCCGACGCGACCGATCCGGAGCTCCTGGACGAGCTCCCGCCCGATCTGGTCGTTCACCGCGTCCCCTCTCCCCTTCCCACCAGTCTGCCGGCCCAGGCGAACAAGCAGGCTCGAGGCGCCCGCCCCGATCGCCTCTACCGCATCGCCCGCACGGCCGCCGGTCTCGTGCTCGTCCCCGACATCTATCTGCCATGGGCGCTGGCCGCACGCCGCCCCGTCTCCTCTCTGCTGCGTTCGGACCGCTTCGATGTCGTCGTGAGCACCTCGCCGCCAGATTCCGCCCACGTCGCGACTCGGGCCGCGGTCGCTGACGCTCGGCTCCCCTGGGTCGCCGACTTCCGCGATCCATGGACCCGCAGGATCCACTTCCGTCCCCCCACGCCGCTGCATCGCGCGATCGATCGACACCTGGAGGCGCGGGTCGTTCGCGGCTGTGACGCCATGGTGATGGTGACCGAAGCGATGCGGACCGACTTCGCCCGAAGATACCCACCGCACGCCGGGAAGATGCGCACCATCACCAACGGTTTCGATCCAGCCGACTACCCCGCCGCGGCCGCTGAGAGAGGGGCTGCTTCCGGGGCACCTCTGCGGCTGCTCCACACCGGCACACTGACCCTCCGGCGCAATATCGCCCCATTGGCGTCCGTGCTGGATCGGCTTCGTTCCGACTTTCCGGACCTCGCGTCGGTCGTTCGGGTCGACTCGATCGGCGGACGAGACGCGATCAACGATCGGATCCTGAGGGCGCGATCGCTCGAAGATCTGGTCACCTTCCATCCCACCCAGCCCCACCGAGAGATCGTGCGGCGTCAGCGCGAGGCCGACGCCTTGCTGCTGGTCGATGCGGGCGGCGAGGGGAATAACCTCACGTTGCCGGGCAAGCTCTTCGAGTACTTGGGCGCCCGCCGGCCGGTCTTCGCCCTGGCATCGCCGGAAGCCACCGGAAAGGTCTTGCGCGAAACCGGGGCCGGTATCTGTTTTGCTCCGGAGGACGTCGAGGGCGCGACCTCGGCGCTGAAGCGTTGGATTGGCGCCTTCCACGACGGATCTTTTCGCTGGCAGGGGCGGGAAGAAGCGCTCGAACCCTACACGCGGCCCCGGATCGCGACCGAATTCGCGGCGGTACTGGAGCAGGTGACCGAAGCTAGTCTCGGATCAGCCTGAGAAACTCCTGCCGCGTCGGCCCCTCGCGAAAGACACCCAACATGGCGCTGGTCGTCACCGAAGAGTGCTGCTTGGCGACCCCCCGCATCCGCATGCACAGATGTTGCGCCTCGATCACCATGCCGACCCCTTCCGGATCGATCAGCTTCTCGATCGTTGCCGCGATCTCTTGGGTGAGCCGTTCCTGAACCTGCAATCGGCGGGCGTAGACTTCCACCAATCGAGCGATCTTCGACAACCCCACGATCTTCTCTTTCGGGATGTAGGCCACATGCGCCTTTCCGAAAAAGGGGAGCATATGGTGCTCGCAGAGGCTGAAGACCTCGATGTCGCGAACCAGCACCATCTCGTCGTAGTCCACCTGGAAGACGGCGGAGTTCAAGATCTCGTCGGGATCGGCTCCGTAGCCGGAGGTGAGAAAACGGAGCGACTCGGCCACGCGCTTGGGGGTGAGGCGCAGTCCCTCACGATCGGGATCTTCACCCAGTTCGTTCAGCAGTTGTCGAATCAGATCGTTCATTGACGGGGGACTCGAAGATCCTGGAGAGGTGACGGCATCCAGCCTACTGGAGCGTAGCCTACACTCTTCTGCATGTCCCGCACACAACACGCGTTGGTTCTCGCTCCCACGGCCGCGGAGCTCAGCGTCGAGAGCTTCCTCGATAATCTCCCGCAGAGCGCGGGCGTGTACCTGATGTTCGATGCTTCGGAGCTGGTGATCTACGTCGGCAAAGCCCGCGACCTCAGCAAGCGCGTGCGATCCTACTTCCGCGAGCCGACCGGTCTGGCCCCGAAGGAGCGAGCCCTGGTCGGTCGCCTCGCGCGCCTGGAATACATGGTCACCGACACCGAAGCCGAGGCGTTGGTGCTCGAGGCGAGCCTGATCAAGCACCACAAGCCTCGCTACAACGTCTACCTGAAAGACGACAAATCGTACCCCTATATTCAGGTCTCGAACGAGGAGTTCCCCCGCATACGAAAGACCCGGCGGATCGTCCGGGACGGCTCGCGGTACTACGGGCCCTTCATATCGGTGAAGGACATGAACGCCATGCTCAAGGCCGCGAGCCGCCTCTTTTATGCCCGCTCGTGTGACGAGAAACTCCCCTTCCCGCCCCATCGCCGAGAGTGTCTCGATTTCCATATCGGCCGCTGCCTGGCCCCTTGCACCGGAAAAGTGTCGGCAGCTGATTATTCTGCGATGATCGACCAGGCGGAGCGCCTTCTCTCGGGCCGATCGGAGCGCCTGGCCGTCGATCTGGAGCAGCGGATGCACTCGAGCGCCGAGAGACTCGATTTCGAACGCGCCGCGCTCTTGCGGGACCAGATTCGAGGGATCAAACGGGTGTCCGCCGCCCAGCGGGTGGTGATGGAGGGCGGTGGGGAGATCGATGCGGTGGCATTAGTGGAGCGGGCTCCGCTCGTTCTAGCGCTGGTGCTCGAGGTGCGGGCCGGAAGGTTGGTGGGACGCCGGGCGCACCGCCTGACCGCGGCCGAGAGTTGGTCCGAGGGGGAGAAGCTGAATGCCTTCATCAAACAACACTATTTAGGTGGTCGCGACGTCCCTCCGACCCTTCTCGTGAACTGCGCGCTCCCCGATCGGGAGCCGCTGGCGGATGCCCTTGCATCGGCGCGCGGGGCCAAGGTGACACTCTTGCGACCGCTCAGGGGCGATCGGCGGAAGCTAATCGAGATGGCCGAGACGCAGGGCAAGCACCTCCTCCACGAGCACGCGCTCAACCGCTCCGATCGATGGGCCCAAGATGCGCTCCGCGACCTCGCCTTGACTCTGGGGTTGGAGGATCCGCCCGCGCGCGTCGAGGGTTTCGACATCTCTCATGTGCAGGGAACGCATGTGGTAGCCGGCATGGTCGTGTTCACCGACGGCAGCGCCGATCGAAGCGAATACCGTCGCTTCAAGATCCGGGGGGACCACGGCAACGACGATTTCGCGAGCATGCGCGAGGTGCTGTCGCGTCGATACAGTCGCGTGCGAGAAGAGGGTTTGGAATCGCCGGGGCTGATCCTCGTCGATGGTGGAAGAGGGCAGCTCAGCGCGGCCGTCGCCGCCCTGCGGGACTGCGAGATGGACCAGATCCCGGTCTTCGGCTTGGCGAAGCGGCTCGAAGAGGTGTATCGACCCCTGTCACCGACTCCAATACCGATCGCCCCCGCCTCCGCGGGCCACCTGCTCCTGCGCCGCATCCGCGACGAAGCCCACCGTTATGCCGTGACCTATCACCGATCGCTCAGGGGAAAGGCCGGTCTCGAATCTCAGCTCGACGCGATTCCCGGCATCGGAGCGGAACGTAGGCGGCGCNTGCTCACCCGCTTCGGTTCCGTCTCGGCGATCGAGGCGGCCGGCTACGAGGCCGTGGCCGAGGTGCCGGGGATCGGGCCCGCGCTGGCGCGACGGATCATTCTCGAGCTTTCGGGGCACGGGTCGGTGGAGGAATAGATCACCACGACCGCCCAGGTTGTTCCGTCTCATCCGCTGATCACACCGGCTTGGTTGGTAGGGGCGGTCCATCAAGTTGTCTTCGAAACCCTGGATCAGCAGCCGCTGCCGGCTCTCGGCTCGTTTCCGGTCAGCAAATCAGAGAAGCTCGATTCAGTCGTTCTGATGACTTGGGTGGATCTTCCCACTGTCGATTTCGTCGCGGCCACGGACGAGATCGTCGGCGGCTTCGGATTTCACTTTCGGGTCATCTACGAGGCCGAGGACGGCGACCGGATCGATGATTTCCCAAAGGATCTATCGGTCGAGATCAGCTACTCGCCTCGAATCGATGAGCGAGAGATCATCGTGGCCGAGTTGGTCCGCATCACAATCGGTTGGAGCTGGTGATTCCAACCGACTCGGCGCAAGGCGCGTCGCACCACCGGAAGACCGGCCTGAACGCGATGGCGACGAACAACGCGCGGGTGTCGCGCCCCGCCCTTTGCCTGGCGAGCGTCCCCGGCCTCGATTCACCCGCTTTCTCTCGTCGGGGATATCGGGAGCTTGGGGCCATGTCGAAACGTGAGAACAGACAAAGCGCCCGTTGCGGATAAGAGACATCGGTACCGGAACGCGGGCAGTCGAGCGTGAGGTGGGGCGCGGTGGGCGCGCGCCTCTCGAGACCACTCAGGGCGAGAAGTTCGGGGACGAGGAGCCACGGGGCATGCCTGGCGACGAATGGCGGAGACCAGAGGGTCAATGCGCAGTCCCAACCTCATCAAAAGATGCGATTCTACCTGCGGAATCTCGGACCAGAATAGCGGCGAGAATTGTGCGAGTAAGACAGTTAGGATCGGGGTGCATATGGACCACCCACCGGAGTCATCCCGATGAAACGCCCAGCTCTCCTCGCCGCCTTCATCCCATTCCTCTGCACCGGGGTCCCTCGGGTCGATGCCGCCACGACGCCCCTGCCCGACGCGGCGACGCTCGCCGAGCAAGCCGCCTGGCCGATGGCCTCCCCCCACTTGAGATTGCGGGCGTGGTTCCCGGAGCGAATCCGCCGAGCCGTGCCGGTGCGGGCGCACGTCGAGGTGTACTACGGTGGCGCCCACGGATCGAGTGTGCGGATCGAGAGGGTCGAGGTGCGCGCCGGTGAGCGTGTCGTAGCGCGCGGCGAGAGCGACCTGCTTCTTGCGGGCGACGAGGGGCTCTACGCGGAGATGATCCGCCTGGGGCAGCTCGTGCCTCCCGGCGAGAGCAAGGCCTACAGCCATCGCTTCGTCCCCTACAACGCCTTCGAGGCATTCGACGTCGAGGAACGCGATGGAATGCTCGAGGAGCTTCAGCTTCTGGGCACGCGCGCTTCGACTCTCACGGCCGATGCCCGTCCGATGGGACTGATTCCCTTGACCCTGCCTTTCGATCGGCTTTTGCGGGGGGGGCTCGGCGAGCTCACCGATCTGGAGATCCGGGTTGCCTACACCGCGCCGAATGGTGATGCGGCGATCGCGACCTCGAGCCGGCGAGTCCGGCGAGTAGCCGACTTTCCCCGGCTGCCCCTCGGTATCGGTGGCAAGGGGGAGCTTCCGATGATCGCCGTGGAGGGGGAGTGGTACACGGGAGACCTGCACGTCCACGACTGCAAGGACGAGGCCGGCTTCTTCCGGGGATGCCCCACCTGTCAGGCGGAATCGATCAACTGGGGCGACGACAACACCCTCGACGTGCTCAAGACCCAGTACGACGCGCTCGGAGCGGACTGGTTCACGTCGACCTCTCATTCCTACTGCCTGCAGAAGGAGGAGGAGTACGATCGGGTCGCGCAGAATGTGGCCGAGCTGAACGCGCAGGGCGGGGTGATGATCTTCGCCGACACCGAGCTGACCAGTAGCGAGTCGGGAGAGCGGCAGGGCTGCGGCGACCTGTACGACCTGATCTGTCTCCTGCCGGGGGGCGTGAACCACATGGGCGCGCACTTCATCTCCAGCTGGTTTCCCGGCGGAACCGACCTGGGCGGGGGCTACTGCTACGGCCCGATCGAGGAGATCCTCGACAACATCGCGGCGATTCGTGCCGGCGAAGGCTTCGCGATCATGAACCACCCTTGTTCCAACTGGACACTGGGAGGCTCGATCACCTCGAACTCCGATGCCGCGATCACCGGAATCCGCGAGGGTGGCCTCACCGGCGCCGAGATCTGGAACGGAAAGAAACGCAGCGGACAGACCGGGCACGTGCGCTGGTGGGTCAAGCATCTGCTCCGCGGCAGCAAGATCCACTGCTTCTCAGGATCGGATACACACGACGACGCCTTCGACTTCGGCTGGACCCACGTCTACGCCTTTCCCGACCTCTCACGTGAATCGGTGCAGCGTTCACTCGAGCGGGGGATGGTCTACATCTCGAACTACCAATACCTCGCGATCGGAGGCCGGGTTCCTGGGTCGTCCTGGGTGCCGATGGGCGGAGACGTGAAATTCCCCTCGGGGATCGGTTCGCAAGACGTTCTGGTCGGAATCGCCTACGAAATGGGGGACCGGACCGCCGACGTCGAGCTCTACCGCGGGCGGGCGGGGGACAGCTCCGAGGTGATGATCGCCCAGTTCGCCGGGGTCTCGGGCGACGGCTATCTGCTGGCGAGCGATTCCGCGCCGAAAGACCGAGATTCCTACTATCGCGCCTACTCGATCGCTCCTGGTTCGAGCCCGGAGGAGGGGGTGGCCTACACCAACGCGGTCTGGTTCACGCCCGTCGCTACCCGGGGTAATCCCCGCTGATATAACGGGTAAGCTGTTCGATCTCGGCCGCCTGGTTGTCGCAGATCCGCGCGGTCAAGTGGCGCATCGAGATCATTCCGACGAACTCCTCGCCGTCGAACACCGGCAGATGCCGGAACCGATGCTTGGTCATGATCGACATGCACTCGCCCACCGTGCGATCGGGCGGAACCACGACGACCTTGGTGCTCATGATCTCCGATACCCGCATCTCCTTCGACCGGCGGCCCTTGAGCGCCACTCCCCGCAGATAGTCGCGTTCGGTGAGGATGCCGCAGATCTCGGTTCCTCGGGTCACGAGCAGAGCACCGACGTTGTTCCGGACCATCGCCCCGATCGCCTCGAACACCGTGGCGTCGGGCTCCACGGTGATCGGCTTGGCCTCGATCGTGCTGAGAATGTCGGAGAGCTTGGTCTGCATGGCGTTTCCTCCGGTGCCGCCCCGGGTTGATTGGCTGCCTCTGGAAGAGGATAGGGCAAACGGGTGAGCTTCGCCGAGAGACCCTATTGCAGGTCTCGATCTCCGGCTATGGTCGAGCGATCGGATTCCACTCAACCCCGTGATGGAGTGCGCTGTGTACAGACCGATCTTCGGCGCCGTGACGGCGCTTCTCCTCGCCCCCCTTTCCGGCTCGGCGGCAAACGTGCGGGTCGACGATGCTCCCGGCGGGAGCGGCCAGGATGCGCCCCATCTGACCGTTGACCGCGATGGTGGAATTCATGTGGTGTGGGCCGATGCGCGGGATGGTGGCAAGGATGTGCGCTACAGCCGATCGAGCGATGGAGGCGCCACGTGGTCGGCTTCGGTCCGGGTCAACGATGTGCAAGGACAGCTGATGTCGGGCTCTCAGAACGGTCCTCAAATCCGGTCTCTCGGTGGCGATTCATTGATCGTCGTCTGGAGTGACAGCCGAGACGGCTACTTCGATACGAATGTGGTCGCGTCGAGCTCGGTCGACGGCGGCGCGACCTGGTCGCCGGCGGTGCGGGTAAACGATGACGTCGAGGTCGCCTTCAACTTCCTGCCGAGCATCGATATCGCCGGCAATGGACGAGTTGTAGCGGCTTGGCAGGATGCGCGGGGAGATGGTCACGGGATCTACTTCGCCGCATCCCCCGATTTCGGCGCAACCTGGAGTGCGAATGTGCCGGCGGTGGTCCAGCCGGAGGGTGAGCCCTGTGATTGCTGCCTCCCCCATCTGCTCGCCGGACCTGACGACACACTTCTGCTCGCCTTTCGCAACAACATCGACAATGTTCGAGACGCCTTCCTCTCGAGATCGTCCGATGGCGGTGCCACCTGGCTCTCGCCGGTCCGAGTCGCAGATGGCGAATGGGTCATCTATGGGTGCCCCACCACCGGTCCCGCGGTCGCCATCGCGGGGAGCGACCTGGTGATGACCTGGATGGACGCCAGCAGTGGGCACAGCGTGATCTACACCGATCTCTCTTCCGATTATGGCACCGGCTTCGGGACCGATGTCGTTCTGCGCGATCCGGGCGTGACGAGCGACGTCAATCGACCCGTGATCGCAACCTACCAGCAGTCGATCTACGTCGCATACAACTCCACCGTGCGAGACCTGGGCGACGTGCTCCTCGCCCACTCGGTCGACAAGGGGGCGACGTGGAACATCCTCGGCTATCTTTCGGACGCTCCCTCCGGCCATCGCGAGAACGATGTCGAGATGGTGGTCGACGGCCAAGGTACACCGTTGGCCGTGTGGGCCGATCGCAGAAGCGACAATCTCGGCGACATCTATTTCGGAAGTGAGGTGACGACAGCGATCGGCGAAGAGCTGAAGGGCGCTGCTCCGCACCTCGGCGCCGCACTGCACTCCCCTCGGCCCAACCCCTTCAATCCTCGCACGGCGATTCCACTCACCCTCGACCGAGAGGCGCGGGTCGCGCTACGAATCCACGACATGAAGGGGCGACGCCTCCGTTTGCTCCACGATGCCAGGCTGCCGTCCGGCGAGTACGCCTTTGAGTGGGATGGCAGAGGGGCGAGTGGCGTGGAGCTGCCGAGCGGTGTCTATCTCGCCGTCGCATCGCTCGACGGTACCGCCCTCCCTCCCAGGCGATTGTTGCTCATAAAGTAGCGGTCCACGTGCACCTGCCTCCATCCTCTGAAGAGATCGAGAAACTGGCGCATCGGGCGCTCGGCCATCTTCCCCGGGAGCTGAGTCGACATCTGAGCGAGCTGGTTTTTCAAGTCGTGGAGTTCCCCGACGACGAGACGATGGACGCCCTGGATCTCGAAACACCCTTCGACATTCTCGGGCTCTATCAAGGCGTTGCGATCGGCGAAAAGGGGCACGGGCCGGTGCGCCACGGCAACGACATGGTCTTCCTCTACCGCCGCCCGATTCTGGACTACTGGTGTGAGAGCGGACAGGATCTCGACCGACTAGTGGGGTTGATTCTGCTGCATGAGATCGGGCACCACTTCGGCTTCTCCGACGCAGAGATGGCACGATTCGAGGAGAGCTTTTGACGCTGCCTGGTGGTTCGATCAACAGATCGCGATGGAGACCAAGCAATGCTCAGAGAGACATATCCCTTCTATCTCGCGGGCGCGCCGGTGCAGCCGAACACCGATCTGGAAGTCACCGACAAGTTCCGTGGATGTGTCGCCACGCGGGTGGCCATGGCGGCGCCGGAGCATATCGATTCCGCGATTGCCGCGGCTGCCGCCGCCAGCGGCGCGATGGCCCGAATGCACGCCTATGAGCGACAGAAGGTGCTGCAGCACTGCGTACAACGTTTCACCGATCGCGCCGACGAGCTGGCGATCGGTCTCTGCATCGAAGCGGGAAAACCGATCAGGGATGCTCGTGGCGAAGTGGGGCGTCTGATCGACACTTTTCGCATCGCCGCGGAAGAGAGCGTGCGAATCGTCGGTGAAGTGTTGCCGATGGATATCAGCGAGCGGGCCGCCGATTATCGCGGCATGTGGAAGAGGGTTCCGCTCGGCCCCTGCTCCTTCATCAGCCCTTTCAATTTTCCGCTCAATCTGGCCGCCCACAAAGTGGCACCGGCGATCGCCTGCGGTTGCCCCTTCGTGCTCAAGCCCGCCAGCCTCACGCCGATCGGGGCGCTGATCATCGGCGAGACTCTGGCCGAGACGGAATTGCCGGCGGGTGCCTTCTCGATCTTGCCCTGCCGCCGCGACGGCGCCGACCTTTTCACGGTCGACGAACGTCTCAAGCTGCTCAGCTTCACCGGCTCACCCGAGGTCGGCTGGGCGCTGAAGGCACGGGCCGGCAAGAAAAAGGTGGTGCTCGAGCTCGGCGGCAACGCGGCCTGCGTGGTCGACGAGACCTGGGACGATCTCGACGATGCCGTCGCCCGAATCGTTGTTGGCGCTTTCTACCAGAGCGGGCAGTCGTGCATCGGCGTGCAACGGATCCTCGCGCACCGTTCGATCTACGAGGAGCTGCGGGAGCGGCTGGTCGAGGCAACCCGCAGGCTTCCCAGCGGCGATCCGCGCGACGAAGCGACCTTCATCGGCCCCATGATCAGCGAGAAGGAAGCGAGCAGGCTCCACGCTTGGATCGACGAGGCACGGAGTACGGGCGCGCGGGTGCTCTGCGGCGGCGGACGGGATGGCACTATGCTCGAGCCCACTTTGCTCGAGAATGTGGATCGACGTTCTCGGATCAGCAAGGAAGAGGCATTCGGACCGGTGGCGCTGCTCGAGTCGTTCGAATCGTTCGAGGAAGCCCTCGAGGGAGCCAACGCAAGTGTCTTCGGTCTTCAGGCCGGTGTGTTCACCCGGGATCATTACCGTGCCCTTCGGGCCTGGGACGAACTCGAAGTGGGCGGTGTTGTGATCGGCGATGTGCCTTCGTGGAGGGTGGACCATATGCCCTACGGGGGGGTGAAGGACTCCGGCCTCGGGCGGGAAGGGATCCGCTGGGCGATCGAGGATATGACCGAGCTGCGCTTGCTGGTCACTCGGGATTTGTGACCGAAGCAGCTACTCTTGTGGTGGCGTCGGTCACATTCGAGGCCGATTCCCCGCGCATTGCACGCGGGAGCAGCGGTCGCCGATTGGCATCAAGGGTGCATTGAATCCGATTCTCGAGGAGGAGAGACTTGTCCGCCACGCCCCCTGAAGAACCGGAACGCTCGGAAGCCCCCCGTGCGATCGCCCGCCAGCTCGCTTTCGGCTTTGGTCTGGTCTCGCTCGTGGCCGTTGCGATGTGCGGTGTTTTGATTCTGCAGCTGATCCGTGTCGCCGGACTCGTGGATTCGATGCGACACGACGAGGATGCGATTCGTGGGGGTGCCGCCCTCTCCGCGGCGGTTCGCGAGCAGTATGTTCACCTCGCGCATACGTTGATCGAGGGGGACCGCGGCCACCTCGACCACTATCGGGATGCTCTCGGACGGGTCGAGGCGAGCATGGAGACGATCGAATCACAGGTGCCGGCCGGGGAGCTCTGGCGGCTGGACAGGATTCGTGAGAACAGCGGCGCAATCGACGAGCGCTTTCGTGAAACCCTCTTGACCGCCATGGAGTCGGGTGAGATCGAAACGCTCCGACGGGAGCACCGGCGTGTCGAGGAGCTCTCTCTCGAATCCTCTCTCCACGCCGATCATGTGGCGAGAGCCATCGAGGGCCGCATGGTCGGCGCGCACATCTCGGCGACCGGCGTAACACGCGTGGGACTGCTGAGCGACGCCATCTGCGTGGCTCTCGTGGTGCTGCTCTCGATTCGGTATACGCTGGGGCTGCGAAAGGTAGTGATAAAGCCACTGGGCCGTCTGACCGCCGCGGCGCAGCAGATCGGATCGGGAGATCTGACGACCCGCGTGGGGAAGATCGGTCGTGGAGAGCTTCAGGCCGTGGCGTCGGCCTTCGATCGCATGGTGGCCGAGCTGTTCGCGCGCGAAAAGCGCGTGCTCCGCAACGAGCGGATGGCCGCGATCGGCCAGCTCGCCGCCGGTGTCGCCCACGAGATGAACAATCCGATCGGGATCATTCGGGGCTACCTGAAGACGATGCAGCCGGAGGGCGACCGGTGGGTATTGCGCGAAGAGCTTCAGATCCTCGACGACGAAGCCTCGGCATGCCAACGCATAGCAGAGGATTTGCTCACATACGCCCGAACTCCGAAGCTGGAGTTCGATCGCGTCCGCATGCACGAATTCCTGGAAAGGAGCACCGAGCGCCTAATCGAATCGGAGGAGTTGGGAGAGATCGACGTCCTCGTCCGTGCCGAGAGCGGAACGGTCACCGCCGATCGGGCCCGTCTCCGGCAGCTCGTGACCAATCTCCTTCGAAACGCAGCGCAGGCTTCGTCGGAAGGGGGTACCGTGGAGATCGTGGGGCGATCACTGGGAAACCGAGGGTACGAGCTGCGGGTTTGCGATTCCGGTGCGGGTGTCGACGAAGCCGAGCGCTCGAAGATCTTCGAGCCTTTCTATTCCAAGCGCTCCGGCGGGTCAGGTCTGGGACTGGCGATCTGCCAAGGCATCGTAGCGGCGCATGGGGGCAGCATCGATGTGAGCACGGGGTCCCTGGGGGGCGCGGAATTCCGGGTTGAGCTGCCCGAAGACCCGCCAAGCCGAAGCGCTCGGAGGGAGATGTCGTGATGGTGGACCGACCGATCGTGCTGGTCGTCGATGACAAGCCGAATATGCTGCGTCTGTTGAGCAAGGTGTTGCGATCCGATGCCCGGGTGATCACGGCGGAGAGCGGCGGGCAGGCCTTGGAGATGCTGGCCCAAGGGCCCGTGAATGTCGTCGTATCGGACCTCAAGATGCCCGACATGGATGGCATCGAAGTTCTGAAGGCCTGCAAGGAACTTCGACCGGGGGCGGAGTTCGTGCTGATGACAGCCTATGCCAGCGTCGGAACCGCGGTGGAGGCTCTGCGCCTCGGCGCCTATGACTATCTGACCAAGCCACTCGACCCCCAGGAAGCCCGTGCGATCGTGCTGCGTGCACTCGGGCGATCCCGGGCGCTCGAGGGCGATTCCGCCGGCCCAGTCGAAGTCCTTCCGGACATGACGGCCCGCTCTTCGGTGATGCACGAGCTTGCGGATTTGGTGAAGCGAGTGGCCAACAGCTCCTCTACCACGGTCATCATGGGCGAGACGGGCACGGGGAAAGAGAGGGTCGCGCGGGCGATTCATCTGCTCAGCCCCCGCGCGGCCCAGCGATTCGTTGCGATCAATTGCGCAGCGATGCCGGCCGATCTGATCGAAAGTGAGCTCTTCGGCCACATCCGCGGGGCGTTTTCGGGCGCCGTGCGCGATCGAGGTGGTCTTTTTGAAGCTGCGCATCAGGGCACGCTCTTCCTGGACGAGATCGGCGATATGCGCCTCTCGTTGCAGGTGAAGCTCACGCGGGCGCTGGAGGAGGGTGCCGTCCGAAGGATCGGAGACTCGAGGGAGCGGCCGGTCGACGTGCGGATCATCGCCGCAACCCACAGAGATCTCGAATCGATGACCCGCAACGAGACCTTCCGCGAAGATCTCTGGTATCGCCTCAATGTGGCGATCTTACGGGTGCCGCCGTTGCGGGATCGCAAAGAGGACATAGAAGTGCTCGCTATGGATTGCCTTCGCGACCTCGCCGCTGGAATGCCGGGTCGTGAAATCGCCGGCTTCACGCCGGCCGCACTGGAAGCCCTCGAACGCTACGACTGGCCGGGCAATGTTCGGCAGCTCAGATCCGCCGTGGAGCGTGCCTGCCTGGTCGCCGAACGATCGCGCATCGATATCGGAGATCTTCCCTCCGAGCTCGTTTCCTCGGGCGCTGGACCGAATGATGCCAACGACCATTCTCAATTGCGGTGGGCCGAAGCGCTCGAGCGCGGCCAAAAAGAGGTGGGGAAGAGGTACGTAGAGGCGCTCATGCGACGATTTCGCGGTCAGGTCTCCGAGGCAGCGACACACGCGGGTGTGGAGCGGGAGAGTTTCTATCGGCTGATGCGCCGTTTTGGCGTGGATCCCGCACGGTATCGATGATGCGTCGATCGACGTAGGACAATCGCGGGACGCGGACGTAAAAAGATCCACCAACCGAGTAGCTGATTGTGGCGACCGTCACAAAACACGGCCTTCGGACAAGTCCTAGGGGACCCGCATGAACCGGCTTCGTCAACTCGCGATCAATCGCGATGGATTCGCCTTCGATCCACCCACCGGAGCCAGCTTCTCTCTCAATTCCAGCGGAGCAATCGTAATGGAGGGGCTCATCACGGCCCTGCCGACCGAGCTCATCGTGGCGGAACTGATCGAACGATACGAAGTCACGAAGGACGAGGCCGAGAGGTACGTCTCCGATTTCATCGAGAGCCTTCGCGCCGCGAATCTCATCGGATCCTCCGCTGACCCGAAAGGACCGAACGGATCGATCGAACGCGCTTTCTCGACGCGCTACCCTCACGTGGTCTCGGCATGGTCCCTTACGAGACCAACTACCTGCAGGCGACCGACGAGCCGTGATCGGTTGCGTTCCCGCTCCCCCTCGCGACCGAACCGACCACTCTTGTGATTGTCTCGGAAACGCAGCTCGTCCATCGCGGAGGAATCGGTCGATTCAATGCAGCGGACGGCAATGGCACGATGATTGCGCTTCTCGTGGCCCGGTGCTTTTATCCCGGAATCTCCTCGCCGGAAACGACAGCGCGGGAGCACCAACCCCAGAGGACCAAATGACATGAAATGCCTCTCATCAGTCG